>NZ_JBKFTO010000037.1:0-48355 GCF_050432925.1 Pseudomonas sp. 18175
GGTGGATCAGTTAACACAACTGTGACTGACCCACCGCCTTCGCGAGCAAGCCCGCTCCCACATTTTGAGCTTCGTACATCAGGTGGAAATCGGAAACGCTTTATGGCAGGGGATCGAATTTCAGGGCGCTGAGGCTCTGCACCTTGTCTTCACGCACCATCTTGTACTCGGTATTCGGCCCGATCCAACGGTCCCAGATCGCATCAATCTCGCCGGCTTTTTCCATCGCCATCAGCGACTCATTCACCTTGGCCAGAAACGCCGGTTCATCGCGACGCATACCCGCGCCAATCGGTTCCAGCGCCATCGGTTCCTTGGCAATCGCCAGTTCAACGCCGCCAGCCTTGGCCTGGTTGACCAGTTTCAACGCGGTCATGGTGTTGGTCACCAACCCCACCACCTTGTTCTGTTGCAAGGCCATGTAGGCCGAGCCGGTGTCCTGGAAGGTTACCGGGGTGGCGCCAGCGATGCGGATCGACTGCTCGGAGGTCGAGCCCTTGGTCGAGCTGATGCGCTTGTCCTTGAAGAAGCTTTTCGGCTGGTCGGCGTTTGCCGCGCGCACCACCAGGGTTTCCTTGGCGATGTAGTACGGGTCGCTGAATTGGATCTGCTCAGCGCGGGTCTTGGTGTAGGCCAGGTTGGCGAAGATCACATCGACGCGGCCCATTTTCACTTCTGGAATGCGCGCTTCAACCGACAGCGGCTTGAGTTCCAGGGCAACGCCCATGGTCTTGGCCAGGGCTTTGCACAGGTCCACGTCCATGCCTACCAGTTCGCGGGTCTTGGGGTCTGGCGCGGAGAATGGCGGCACGTCGGCGTACACGCCGCAACTCAAGGACTGCTTGGCCAGGATGTCGCTCAATTGGTCGGCCTGGGCGCACGCCACAGCCAACGGACCCAATGCCAACGCAGTAAACAGATGCTTCATACCCATGGGAAATCTCCAGAAAGTTGAACCAGCAAAATGGCAGAAGGAATCAAGCCGCCGCAGCTCAGTGGGCCCGCAGGTCGGCGATGAAGCGTTGCGCTCGCGGGTGCGAAGGCTGGGTGAAGAAGGCGTCGGGGGTGCTCTTTTCCAGAATCTGCCCCGCGTCCATAAACCAGATGGTGTCGGCCACTTCGCGGGCGAAGTTCATCTCGTGGGTCACGCACATCATGGTCATGCCGTCCTTGGCCAACCCTTTCATCACACTCAGCACTTCACCGACCATTTCCGGGTCGAGGGCGCTGGTGGGTTCGTCGAACAGCATCACCGGCGGCTCCATCGCCAGGGCGCGGGCAATCGCCACCCGCTGTTGCTGGCCGCCGGAGAGCTGCGCAGGATAGGCCCCGGCCTTGTGGGCCAGGCCCACGCGGTCGAGCAGTTCCATGGCCTTTTGCTTGGCTGCGGCGCCCTTGAGGTTGCGCAGTTTGTTGGGTGCCAGGGTGATGTTTTCCAGCACCGAGAGGTGGGGGAACAGGTTGAAGCTCTGGAACACAAAACCGACGCGGCTGCGCAGGCGGTTGATCTGGGCGTCGGTGCCGTGCACGTCCTGGCCGTCGAACAGAATCTGGCCGTTCTGGATGTCTTCCAGGCGGTTGACCGTGCGAATCAAGGTGGACTTGCCCGACCCCGAAGGCCCGCACAGCACCACCACTTCACCGGGTTGCACTTCGGCGGTGATGTCGGTGAGCGCCTGGTACTCGCCGTACCATTTATTGATTTTCGAAAACATGATCATTGGATGCATGAGCGCAGCCCTCTTCAATTATCGGTGGCCAGCAACGGCTCGCCAGGCACGGTTTGCCCGCCGTTACCCAGGCGCTTGCGCGCAATGCGTTGTTCTACCCAAGCGGCCAGGCGGGTCAGGCCGAAACACAGCAGGTAGTAGATGATCGCCAGGATGAAAAACACCTGGAACGGCTTGGTCAGCAACTGGTTGTTGACCTGGTTCGCAGCAAAAGTCACTTCCTGCACGTTGATCACGTAGCCCAAGGACGTTTCCTTGATGATCGAGATGAACTGGCTGATCAGGCTCGGCAGCGCGTTGTACAACGCCTGGGGCAGAATCACCCACACCGTGGTGCGCACATAGCCCAGGCCCAAGGCGCGGGAGGCTTCGTACTGCCCGCCAGGCAACGCCTGGATGCCGCCGCGAATGATTTCGCACAGGTACGCGCTCTGGTAGATCACCAGGGTGCACAGCATGGTCATGAAGCCGGTGATGTTATGGCCGATCAGCAACGGCACCAGGAAGTAGGTCCAGAAGATCACCATCAGCAACGGAATACCGCGCAGCACGTAGACCCACACCGTGGCCACCCAGTACAAGCCCTTCCACGGCGACACCCGCGCCAGCGCCAGCAACAGCCCGAACGGGAATGCCAACAGCAACGCCAATGCAGCCAGGATCAAGGTGCTCGCCAGGCCACCCAAAGGACCGTGGGGGTATTGGCCGATCAGGAACAGCGTCCAGTTGTTCTGCAGGATTTCAACGATATCGAACATCGCCATCTACCTCGCCAGGGCTTTGCTGAAGTGCCGGGCAAGCAATGCCCCGGCGCCCATCAGCAGCAGTGAAAACACCAGGTAGAACACCGTGGCCACCAGGTACGACTCGAAGGTACGGAACGTGTAGTTCTCCACTTCGCGGCTGGCGTAGGTCAGTTCCATCACGCCGATCGCCATGGCCAGGCTGGTGTTCTTGAACAACAGCACGGTGTGGTTGATCAGCGACGGCAGGCAGTTACGCACGCCCTGGGGCAGGATCACGTAGCGCATCGAACGCACGTAGCCCAGGCCAAGAGCGCGGGACGCTTCGGTCTGCCCGGCAGGAATCGCCCGCAGGCCGCTGCGCATGTCCTCACAGAAATACGCGGCCTGGCACAAGCCCAGGGCGATCACCGAAAACAGGTACTCGGTGTTGTGGCTGGCCAGCCACAGCTGGGCGTTTTCGCTGAGCAGGGTCGGCACACCGAAGTACCACAGCATCAATTGCACCAGTGTGGGCACATTGCGGTGGTACGACACATACCCCGCCACGAGGCGGTCGGCCAGCTTGTTGCCGGTCAGGCGCACCGTGACCAGCGTCAGCGCCAGAATCATCGCCAGCAGCCAGGCGAACAACGCCAGCTGCAAGGTCATTTCGATGCCCTTGACGATCAGCTCGGCGTACTCACCTTGCAGAATCGCGGCCAAATCGAAGTCTTGCTTCATGGTCAATCCCTATCGGCATTGGGCTAGGGCAGAAATAAAAATCACCCGGCGGGGCCGTGGCGGGATGCAGCGCTGACGGATCGATCCGTTCTGTTTTAAGCGGCTGATTTTCAGCCCTGGTAGTCCTGGGGACGCGCGGTGGAGAGCCCGCCCGGCACCTGCAAGGTCGGGGTGATTTCCATATGCCCGACGTTCACCGCAATCGGCGCGGCAATCGCAAAGGCGATGGCGTTGGCGATGTCCTCTGCCTGAGGCAGCTCAAAGCCCTCGACGAAGCGCTTGTAGGTCTCTTCGGAATCACCGTGCACATGGGCAAAGATGTCGGTGGCCACGCGACCTGGGCAAATCTCGGTAACGCGCACGCGCTTGCCGAACGCATCAATGCGCAGCTGGCGCGAGAGCATGCTCACCGCCGCCTTGGTCGCGTGGTACGTGGAGTTGCCGCCAAAGTTGTAGGCCGCCGCAATCGAGCTGATGTTGATGATGTGCCCGCAATCGCGCTCGACCATGCCCGGCAAGGCCAGGCGCGCCAGGTGCAGCACGGCGCGCAGGTTGACGTCGATCAACAGGTCGATGCCATCGGCGTCGGCCTTGAGCAGGGAGCCGGGTTTGTCGACACCGGCGTTGTTGACCAGGATGTCGAAGGTATTTTCAGCGAACAACCGGGTCAGCCCGGCAATATCGGTGACGTCGATGGCGTGGGCAATGCAGCCGGTCTTGGCGGCCAGTTCCTGCAATTTGTCGGCGCTGCGGGCCAGGGCATGCACTTGGACGCCTTCCTGGCAGAGACGCTCGACAACGGCGGCGCCGATGCCGGAGGAAGCCCCGGTGACCAGCGCGGTTTTGTAGTCGGAAAATGGCATGGGATGGTCCTTGTGCTACGGGTTATGGTTCGACTCTATCCAGCCTTCAGGCGCTGGACCAAGACGCAATGGTTGTGTGGCGATAAGGCCTGCTTATGACGCGGCCAGCAGCTGGGAAATCGGCGTGATCTGCCCACCCAGTTGCTCGATTTCCTGGCGAAGGGTGCGCGCAAGTTCAACCGCGCCAGGGGTGTCGCCGTGCAGCAGGATCGAGTGGGCCGGCACCTTCAGCACCTTGCCGCTGAGCGCCGTGACGGTGCCCTCCTCCAGCAATTGGCGCACGCGTTTTAATACCGCCGCAGGCTCCTTGATCACCGAGCCTGCGATCTTGCGCGGCACCAGCAAACAGTCATCGTCATAGGCGCGGTCGGCCAAGAACGTGGTGGCCACGCGCAGGCCGTGTTTGTCGGCGGCGCCCTCGATGGCGCGGCTGCTGGACGAACTGATGATCAGCGTCGGATCAAACGCCGCCACCGCCCGCACCAGCGGCTCGGCCAGGGCGGCATCGGCGGCGGCCATATTGCCCAGGGCGCCGTGGAAGCTCATGTGGGTCATGCGATGGCCATTCACCGCGGCCATACCGGCCAGGGCACCGAGCTGGTAGATCACGTAGGTGGCCAGTTCCTTGATCTCGATGTTCATCTGGCGGCGGCCAAAGCCCATCAAGTCGGGGAAGCCCACATGGGCGCCCAGGTCGATCCCTCCGGCCTTGGCCAGGCGCACCGTGGTGTCCATGATCAGCGGGTCGCCGGCGTGGTAACCGCAGGCAACGTTGGCCGACGAGATCAAGCTCATCAGCGCTTCATCTTCGCCCATGCGCCATGGGCCAAAACCTTCGCCGAGGTCGGCGTTCAGATCGATCTTCATGCCAGTTGCTCCAGGCCCAGGAAGGCTTCGCCGTAACCGACGAGGGTGCCGCAGGGCACGCGTACATCAATGACGCGTGCGGCAACGCTGCTGCGCTGGGGCAGCAGCAGGTCGCCCACTTGCAGCACGGCCACCAGTTGCCCGGCGGTGAGCTGATCGCCCGCCGCCACGAACGGTTCGTTGTGTTGCGGATGGGTCAGCAATAAGCGCCCCAGGCCGGTGGTGCGCAGCACCTTGTCTTCAACCACGACAGCGGCAACTGGCGCAGCGACATTGACGGCCGCCACGCCGCGCTTGAGCGTCAGGTGCACGCCAGGGCGGGTCATTTCGGCACCGGCCAGGTGGTGCTCCTTGAGCCACAGCGTCAGTTGGCGAATCTCCTCGAGGGTCATGCTTTTACTCCTTGACGGTGCAGGTCCACCAGACGGCTGACTTCTTGCAGGTAGCGTCGATTCGATTCGAGCGCGTCGACCGCTTCCTCATAAGTACATTGGATAAACCGTACCTTGCCGCCAATGGGCGCCTGGCCCAGGCGCCACAAGTCGGCCTCAATCACGCTGCCAAACTTGGGGTAGCCGCCACTTGGCTGGGCATCGCGCATTTGGATGATCGGCTGGCCGCCATGGGGCACCTGGATCACGCCGGGCACGATGCCGTGGGAGCGGATTTCCATCGGCGCGATGGGCAGCAGCGCTTGGCCTTCCATGCGATAGCCGTAGCGATTGCTTTGGGTGGTGATCTTCCACTCACCGGCCCAAAACGCGGCGCGGGACGCCTCCTGGAAACGCTCATATTCAGCGGCGGGCAGCACACGCATGGCGGGCACGCCGTCGACCTGCAACGGCAGCGCCAGGCTCGGCGCCAACACGCCAAAGTCCAACGGCAACGGGCTGATACCAGGGCGTAGGGCGCCGAGCCGATCACCCTGTTGCAAGGCGCGGCCATCCAGGCCACCAAACTCGCCACGCAATTGGGTACTGCGCGACCCCAGTACCGAAGGCACGTCCACCCCGCCGGCCAGGCACAAATAGGCACGGCTGCCGGAGGTGGGATAACCCAGGTTCAGCACCTGGCCTTCACGGCCCTGATACACCCAGTTCGGCGGCAACGGCTGGCCGTCCAACGTCGCGTCGCAGGCGGCGCCGGTCACGGCAAAGGCGCAGTCTTGCACCAGGCGTACTTCAAACGGGAACAGGGGTATTTCAATCGCAGCGGCATCTTCAGGGTTGCCCAGCAGCAGGTTGCCCAGGGCCAGGGCCAGGTGGTCCATGGCGCCCGATGTGCCCACGCCTTGACCCAGGCTGCCGAAACGGCCGAAGTCCTGCACGGTGGCCAGGGCGGTGGCCGATAGAATCTCGATCATCGAATGATCCTCTCGATGCGCAAGCGCAGGAAATCACCCGGCCGCAGGATGGCCGGCGGGGTTTGCGCCGGGTCGAAAAATGACATTTCGGTACGGCCAATGGTGTTCCAGCCGCTGGGGCCGGCCGAGGCGGAGACGCCGGTCTGCACCCCGCCGATGGACACCGAGCCCGCGCCGATATTCAGCACCGGCACCTGCCGACGTGGCGTGGCCAGGCGCTGATCCATGCCGCCGAGGTAGCAATAACCGGGGTGGCTGCCCAGGGCATACACCGGGTACAGCGGTTCGCAATGCAGGTTGGCGATGGTCTCGATATCCAGCCCGGTGTGGGCAATCACATCGTTCATATGCGGGCCGAATTCGCCGCCGTAGACCACCGGCAGCTCGACGATACGGCCTTCCAACGGCAACGGTTCGCTCTGTTCCCAGGCGTGCAGCAGGCGTTCGCACAGCGCGTTCAGTTCACGCGGCGGCTTGAGAAACGTCAGCATCAGGTTGTTCATGCCCGGCACGGCTTCGTGGATTTCCGGCCACTCGCCGGCTTGCAGGGCCAGGCTCCAGATGCGTTGCTGCGGGGCCAGGTCCAGCTCGCCAGGCGCTTCGAACAACAAGGCGCTGGAGCCCAACAGGCTGATGTGGGGGGTGGTGCTCATGTCGGGCTCCTTTGCTGCAACCAGCGCTCCAGGTGGTGAATATCAACGCCGCCCTGTTGAAAGGCCGGGTCTTCGAGAATGTCGCGGTGCAGCGCAATATTGGTGCTGATGCCTTCCACCACGATTTCACGCAAGGCCAGGCGCATACGGGCCATGGCCTCGTCGCGGGTGGCGCCGTGGGTGATGACCTTGGCCACCATCGAGTCGTAATACGGCGGCACGCGGTAGCCGGTGGTGACGTGGGAGTCCACACGCACACCAAAGCCGCCGGGTACTTCCCAGCGCGTAACCAGGCCGGGGGTGGGCATGAAGGTGGCCGGGTCTTCGGCGTTGATGCGGCACTCCAGGGAGTGGCCGTTAAGCTGCACATCCTCTTGGCGCAGGCTCAGCACTTCGCCACGGGCCATGCGCAGTTGCTGCTGCACGATGTCGATGCCGGTGGTCATTTCCGTGACCGGGTGCTCGACCTGCAAACGGGTGTTCATCTCGATAAAGAAGAACTCGCCGTCTTCATAGAGGAATTCAAACGTGCCGACGCCGCGATAACCGATCTGGCGACACGCCTCGGCGCAGCGTTCGCCGACCTTGGCGATCAACGCCGGATCAATCCCCGGCGCCGGGGCTTCTTCCAACACTTTCTGGTGGCGGCGTTGCAGCGAGCAGTCGCGGCAGCCGAGCCAGATCGCATGGCCGTGGGCATCGCACAGCACCTGGATTTCCACATGACGCGGGTGGCCGAGGAATTTCTCGATATAGAGTTCCGGGTTGCCGAAGGCCAAGCGTGCTTCTTCACGGGTAAGGCCAATGGCGGCGAGCAAGTCAGCCTCCTCCTGCACCACCCGCATGCCGCGCCCACCACCACCGCCGGCGGCCTTGACGATCACCGGGTAGCCGATGTCGGCAGCGATGGCGAGGATGCTCGCGTCGTCGGTCGGCATCGTCGAATCCGGCCCTGGCACGCAAGGCACACCGGCTTCACGCATGGCGCGCTTGGCCGCCACCTTGTCGCCCATGGTGCGAATGCACGCGGCACTGGGCCCGATAAAGGTCAGGCCGGCGGCTTCGATGCGTTCGGCGAAACCAGCGTTTTCCGAGAGAAAACCGTAGCCCGGGTGAATGGCCTGGGCGCCGGTGACCTTGGCGGCAAACAGCAAGGCGCTCTGGTTGAGGTAACTCAGGCCAGGCGCGGCCGGGCCGATGCACAGCGACTCATCGGCGTTTTGCACATACTGCGCGTGGCGGTCGGCTTCGGAGTACACCGCCACGGTCTTGATACCCAGGCCATGGCAGGCACGCTGAATGCGCAGGGCGATTTCGCCACGGTTGGCGATCAGCACTTTGTCGAACATTGAATTCACCTGAATAACAAATGGGGGTCAACCGAGGCGGAACAGGGCCTGGCCGGCTTCGACTTCCACCCCGGCCTGGGCCAGGATCTGCACAAGCTTGCCGGCGGCCTTGGCCTTGACCGGGTGGAACATCTTCATCGCCTCGATCACCGCCACGGTCTGGCCGGCTTCGATGGCTTGGCCCACGGTCACGAACGGCGGCTCACCCACGGCGGGCGTCAGGTGCAGCACGCCATAGAGGCTGGCCTTGATCTCAATCGCAGCGGCTGCTGTGGTGGCTGCGGCTTTTGGCGGTGCAGCCACAACCGCGGGTGCAACAGTGCTAACGCCCTGCCCCGCCTGCTTGAAGAGCCGCAATGTGCTGTCGCCTTCGGTGAGGCTCAGCTCCAGCAGATCGGATTCGGCCAGCAAATCCATCAACCCTTTAATACGTGCTGAATCCATAGGTGGCCCCTGCCTGTCGAACGTGTCTTGAGTAGATGACCTCAATCTACCGAGCCCCATTAAAAGCGGCCAAGACGCTTTGGCTTTGGGGTGATAAGCCGACCTTATGACCGTTCAAACCGGGTTGCCACGCATCTGCGCCACCAGCTCCAGCAAGATCGCCTTGACCGCCTGGGCCGGCACCGACAGCGGCAAATGCCCAGACAAACACAACGCCAGCGGCGCCTCCACTTCGGGCTCGACGATGCGGCACATCTGCACCGCAGGCTCTTGCGCCAGCACCCGCGCCGACGATTCGGGGAGGATGGTGGAACCGAAATGATCGGCCACCGCCGCGGTCAGCGTGGTGGACGACTCGATCTCGGCCACCACCCGTGCACTGAGGCCAATGCGCAGAAAGGCTTCGTCGACCATGCGGCGCATCACGTTGTAAGGACGCGGCAGCAGCATGTCCATATCGGCCAGGTCGGCCAGGGCGATCTCATCACGGCCAACCAGCGCCGGATCGGCACTGACCAGGTACAGCGGCTCGCGTAGCAGCGAGACAAAACTCAAGCCATGCACTTCGCGCCCGCCGTAGAGCACGGCCATGTCCATGCGCCCGTTCATGATCAGCTCGCTCAGGGTGGTGCCGAAATTCTCATTGAGGTACAGCAAGATGCCGGGGTGGCGTTCGCGCACGGTGCGCAGCAGTGGCAACGACAACGTAGACGCCGCCGTACCCGGTGCCAACCCCACCGACACCTGCCCGGACAGCGCGTGGCCGGTGGCGTTGATATCGCTCTGCGCCTGCTCGCACTGGCGCAGGATGATTTGCGCGTGGCCGTAGAGCACCTTGCCGGCTTCGGTGGGGGTGACGCCGCGCTTGGTGCGGATCAGCAGTTGTTGTTGCAACTCGGCTTCGAGGGTGGCCAGTTGTTGGCTCAGCGCCGGTTGGGCCACATGCAGCACGTCGGCGGCCTGGGTCATGCTGCCGATGTCGACGAGTTTCACAAAGTACTTCAATCGGCGCAGGTTCAAGTGGGCGGTGCTCATGTGGGGGACGGTGGCTGACACGACATCTGTAGTGAGCGGGCTCGCCCCGCGCTGGGTGGCGAAGCCGCCCCAAATCCGGCTACCGCGTTTTACCTGACACAGCGCGGCGGTCTTGTTGGGGCGGCTTCGCCACCCAGCGCGGGGCGAGCCCGCTCACTACAATTAAATCTGCGTACAGCAGGGGGATTTGCAAAAGGCAGGCCAGCCCCACAACCAGCCATAAGCCTTTGCTATGGCTAGCCCCAAATCCCCCAAACAAGCACCTGTGCGGCGCACGCCCGGCTGGACGCACCCACATGGTGCAGCCCCAGCCATAAGCACTGCCTATCAACCCAGAACGATCTCGTCTTATGAGCCCTTCCCCCGCGCCTCGTACTGTGGCCCCTGTCAACGCCACCAACGAGGAACGCCCCGTGACTGCCTCCCGCATCGCCGCCCGTGTGCAACGCATCAAACCATCGCCCAGCAGCGCCGCGTCCGACCGCGCCAACGAGCTGCGTCGCCAAGGCCAGTCCATCATCAACCTGGTGGTGGGCGAGCCGGACTTCGACACCCCCGCCAACATCCGCCAGGCCGCCAGCGCCGCGATTGAACGCGGTGAAACCCGCTACACCCAAAACGCCGGCACCCCGGAACTGCGCCAAGCCATCGTCGACAAACTCGCCCGCGAAAACGGCCTGAGCTACAGCGCCAGCCAAGTACTGGTGACCAGCGGCGCCAAGAGCGCGATCTTCAACGCCTTCGCCGCCACCTTGGGCGCTGGCGATGAAGTGCTGATCCCGGCGCCGTACTGGGTGTCTTACCCGGACATGGTGCTGGCCTGCGAAGGCGAGCCCGTGACCCTGGCCTGCCCGGAGCATGAAGGCTTCAAGCTGACCCCGGCGCAACTGCGCAGCGCCATCACCGAACGCACCCGCTGGCTGCTGCTCAACTCGCCGAGCAACCCCACCGGCGCCAGCTACAGCGCCGCTGAACTGCGCGCCCTGGCCGATGTGCTGCTGGACTACCCCCATGTGCTGCTGATGACCGATGACATCTACGAGCACATCCGCTACGAAGGCCTGGACAACCCGCACATCCTGGCCATTGAACCGGCACTGAACGACCGCACCCTGGTGGTCAATGGCGTGTCCAAGACCTACGCCATGACCGGCTGGCGCATCGGCTACGCCGCCGGCCCCGCCGACCTGATCGGCGCCATGGCGACGTTGCAATCGCAGTCCACCAGCAATGCCTGCTCGGTGAGCCAGGCCGCTGCGCTGGAAGCCCTGAACGGCGACCAAAGCTTCGTCAAGCACAGCGTCGAGGTGTACCAGCAACGTCGCGACCGCTGCCTGGACCTGCTCAATGCGATCCCAGGCCTGAGTTGCCGCAAGCCCGATGGCGCGTTTTACCTCCACGTGAACTGCGGCGGCCTGCTGGGCAAAAAAACCGCCGACGGCAAAACCCTCAACAGCGACAGCGAAGTGGTGATGTACCTGCTGGAAAGCCAGGGCGTGGCGGTGGTCGCCGGTACGGCCTATGGCTTGGCGCCGTTCTTCCGTATGTCGATTGCCACCGATATCAGCACCCTCGACCAAGGCTGCGCGCGCATCGCCGCTGCCGTCGCTGCGTTGCGCTGAGGACGCTGCAATGACCGTGGCGGCCCACCCTCCCCTGAGTTTCAAGCAAGCCTTGTTGGCGATGATTGGCATCTCGTTGGTGCTGATGCTCTCGGCACTGGACCAGACCGTGATTGGCAACGCGTTGCCGAGCATCGTCGCCGAGCTGAACGGCTTTGAACTCTATGCCTGGGTCGCCACCGGTTATCTGTTGGCGTCGATTGTCACCATCCCGATTTTCGGGCGGCTGGGGGATTACTACGGGCGCAAGCCGTTCGTGCTGGCCGCTACGTTGATTTTCACCCTGGCCTCCCTGGTCTGTGCGCTGGCCAATGACATGCTGGTGCTGGTGATCGGCCGCGCACTGCAAGGCATCGGCGGCGGCATGCTGATCGGCACCGCGTTTGCCTGCATCCCCGAGCTGTTCCCCGATACTCGCCAACGCCTGCGCTGGCAGATGCTGTTGAGCGCGCTGTTCAGCGTGGTCAATGCCATCGGGCCGGGCTTGGGTGGCTACCTCACCGGGGCCTTTGGTTGGCGCTCGGTGTTCTACATCAACCTGCCGTTGGGCTGCGTGGCGCTGTTGATTGCCTGGCGCTTCTTGCCTTGGTATCGCCCGCAACACCGGACAGGCATTCGCCTGGACTGGCCCGGTGCACTGCTGATCGCCCTGGCCCTGGGCAGCCTGCAATTGTTTGTGGAGTGGCTGGGGCATTCGAGCCTGGCGTTGAGTGCGGCACTGGGTGTGGGTTGTATCGCGGCGGTGATTGCGCTGTGGCATTGGGAGCGGCGCTGCCCCCACGCACTGCTGCCGGCGGCGTTATTGGGGCTGCCGAGTCTGCGTCTGTTGTTCACGTTGTCGGTAGCGGCCGGGGCGATCATGTTTTCCCTGCTGTTCTACTTGCCGCTGTTGCTGCAAGGCGCTTATGGGTATTCGCCCCAGGACGCCGGTTTGCTGATTACGCCGCTGGCGCTGAGCATCACCCTCGGCGCCATCGTCAACAGCCGCATCGTCACCCGCTTGCGCAACCCCAACTATTTGCCCCTGGGCGGTTTTGTCGCGCTGCTGCTGGCGTGCCTGGGGTTGGCGGTGGTTGGGCGTGGGGCGTCGTTTAACGTGCTGCTGGGGCTGATTCTGCTGGCGGGGTTGGGGCTGGGGTTCATCTTGCTCAACCTCACGGTGTTCACCCAGACGTTGGCCGAGCGGCAGTTTCTTGGGATTGCTACCGCGCTGACCCAATCCCTACGCCTGGTCGGCGGTTTGCTCGGCACTGCCGGCATGGGCGTGCTGGTCAACCTGCTGTACAGCGCCAACTTGCAGCGGGTGTTTCTCGCCGCCGATCACGCCGAGGGCATTGCCCAATACGCCGACCCGCAAGCCCTGCTGCATTCCAATCTTGAGGCCTCGCCCTGGCTGAACCTGGCCCGCGATGCGCTGGCTCAATCTGTAGGCGTGGGCCTGTTGCTGTGCGCCGGGATCGGCGTGCTGGCCCTGTTCATTCTGTACCGCTTGCCGCCGGTGCGACTGCATGTCGTGCCCGCCACCGTTGCTCCTGAAAAATAAGAAACATTTCACTGCCGCTTTTGACTGCCCTAAAAAAACCAAACACACATGGGGATGACACCGATGGAGCTTTTCAATCGCGCACCAAAAGTACTCGCCGGCCTTTGCGGCCTGATGATTGCCCAACAGGGCTACGCCGCAGGTTTTGTGGAAGACAGCAAGCTCAACGTGCTGGCCCGCAACTTCTTCAGTAACGCCGACAACCGCAGCGGCGCGGCCGACCCCAACTACACCCAGGAATGGGGCCAGGGGTTTATCGCCAACTTCGAGTCGGGTTTCACCCAAGGCACCGTGGGCTTCGGCGTGGATGCCATCGGCATGTTCGGCGTGCGCCTGGACTCGGGCAAAGGCCGCCACTACAACCCGGAAAGCACCGCATTCAACGGCAACATCTTCCCCACCGACCATGACGGCCGCGCCGTGGACGAGTTCGGCAGCCTGGGCCTGACCGCCAAGGCGCGCTTTGCCAAGACCGAACTGAAATACGGCACCCTGGTACCGATGCTGCCGGTGGTGATGTCCACCGATCGCATGCTGCAACAGACCTTCAACGGCGGCCAGGTGCAGTCCAAGGACCTGGACAACTTCACCTTCACCCTCGGCCAACTCGAACACGTGAAGGGCCGTGGATCGAGCAACCAGATGGGCATGTCGATCCCCGGCGCCAACAACGCGGTGACCGGCACGTTCGTCAATAAGTTCTACTACGGCGGTGTGGACTACAAACCCACCAAAGACCTGACCTTGCAGTACTACTACGGCAACTTGCAGGACTTCTACAAACAGAACTTCCTGGGCCTCAAATACGACTGGAAGGTCGGCCCCGGCACCCTGCGTACCGACCTGCGTCACTTCGACAACCGCTCCGACGGCGCCAACAGCAACGACCCGGCCTACTACACCCTCGGCTACTACGGCGACGGCGTGACCAAAGGCAAAGTCGACAGCCGCCTGAGCAGTGCGTTGTTCACCTATCTGGTCGATGGCCACACCATTGCCGCCGGCCTGCAACAAGTCAGCGGCGACAGCGATGCGGTGTGGTTGAACCAGGGTGACGGTTCCACGGCGTACTTCATGACCGAGTCGATGATCGGCAAATTCCAACGCGCCGGTGAAACCACCTGGCAAGTGCGCTACGGCTACGACTTCGCCACCGTCGGCGTACCGGGCCTGAGCTTTATGGGCATGTACGAAAGCGGCTCGAACATCCGTACCCCGACGGGGGATAAAAGCGAGTGGGAACGTAACTTGACCGTGAGCTATGTGATCCAGCAAGGGCCGCTGAAGAATTTGAGCATTGCGTTGCGCCATGCGTCGTTGCGCACCGAAGTGACGACGCAGCGGGACAGTGATGAGCATCGGGTGATCATCAGCTATCCGATCAACATCTTGTAAAACTCAACCCATCATTCAGCCCGAATGAAGATCAAATGTGGGAGCGGGCTTGCTCGCGAATGCGGTGTGTCAGTCAACAGATTTATTGACTGAACCACCGCATTCGCGAGCAAGCCCGCTCCCACAGTTTGAGCTGTGTAGTTAGCGACTTGCAGTGCTCGTCTGGTCGCCGCCGTCATGCATCCGATCTGCAAGCAACTGCGCCAACTCAATTAACTGCGCAATGCCCAGCAACTCCTCGCGCTTTGCACCTTCCAGATTAAAGGCCAGGTCGCAGCTCAGCGCATTGGCCGAAGCGAGTGTTTCAGTGAGGTTGACCAGCAGGTCTTCGCTGCTGATGCCATCGACCACGGTGAATAGACGGATGGGGGGATTGGGAGTGGGTTTAATCATTGTGAAGCTCCTAGGGAAAGTGGTGCTGCCACTGATCGCCGCGACGCGAAGTGGGTGGCAGCTGTACGCAGGTTCGCGGACCGGTCCCCAGGAAACCCGGCATACCCGAAGGTATCCCGCGCACAGCCGCCATAGCGCCGCACAGTAGACGATAAAAAAGCGCCAACTGAAAGCAGACGATGACGCTAGGCGTCCATAGGGATCCGGGCCGCGACGCCCGACCGCTGAGTATTCAGCGGTGTTCGGAGACTAGAGATCGAAGTTCCTAGGGGCAGCCGCAAAACCTTGTCGGACGTTTCTGTTTCTTTGGGTACCTAGCCGAACGGTCAGTTGTTTGGTTTTCCTTCCTTGCGCAGCATCTTCCTGGCGCCACTTCGGCGCGATTCCCTTGGTAGCGATGCGACGCCCTGTTGGCGTTTGAGCTTCGCTGCGCGCTTAAAAAGGAAGGCACAGATGAAGCGCTACAACATCACCACCGGCGCGACCACCACCGCAGGCGGCAAAGTGATCAGCGGCTGGGAGCGCGCCAGGTTTCGCGGTGAAATGGTCGCCAGGGCAGGTGATCGTGTTTCTTGCCCGGCCTGCGGCACTGTGGGCGTCATCGTCTGCGTCGGCCCTCATCTGGCCGAACACTGGGGCGGTAAGGAAGCAGCGCTTGAGGGCGATCTTTGTCTATGTGAATGCAAACCGTCGCCGACACTCATCGCCAACCAGCGCTTCAAATGCCAGGACTTCACAAGGCAGCCCCAACCTGACGCCAACTCACGGACAAGCCCGCCGCCCTCCAATTTTTCCACACCCTCCGTAACGAGCCGATCTGCCGACGTTTGTGTATTTGCCAAGTCCTGCGTCTCGGTGCCTGCGGGTTCCACGGCGGCGGGACAGGCTACGGAACGTGCGTCCAACTTTGGTACCACTGCGCTGCTGGCTTCGACAGGCGCTGCCGGCACTGTCGGGCGTGTTGCTGGAACGCTGGGCAGTGAACTTGGCACTTGGGCAGTACGCGGAGTGGCGGGTGCAAGTGCCGCAGTGAACTTCGTCCTGTTGGCTTTTTTGCCAAGGGATATCGGAGATTCAACCCTCTACACGCCTGAACAGCTGGCGAACATGCAGTCCGCAAGCACACGAGTGCGGTTTCAGTTTAGGCAGGATGAAACGGGGGAAATAGGGATCTACGGCATCCATACGAAACCGGGCAGTGGCTCGGATCGGGTGCCCGTCGCACACGCCCGATGGAATACGGACAAGAGCGCAATGGTGGCGGTGCTGGACGGCATCAGCATCATCTGGACGCCGAATAACGGGCCGGTGGTCAGTGCGCCTAGCCCGTATCCGGGTGCATCGGAGCGGCTGGATAACTTGCTCGTTCATCCGATTGCGGCAGGCCAAGACTCAGCCATAACGCACTACCCCGGTAGGGATGCAGAAGACCTGACCTGGCTGGATACGATCATTACGTTTCCAGCTGATTCGGGTGTGGCGCCGTTGTATTTGGTGTTTGCCAAGCCGGCTGTGAAGCCGTTGGAGGTTGATGTCTATGGTGCGTTCGACGGCCGACCAAGAAACGGTTTACATGTTGACCACATGCCTTCGCAGGCTGCGTTAAGACGTGTGTTGAAAGAGATCGCTCCCGACCTGAGCGCGCGAAAAATTCAGGAGTACCTGAAAAATGCCGCCAGTGTGGCAATTCCTGCCCACACTCACCGTCAGTACAGCGAAACATACGGCGGACGCAATAGCGAAGCCAGACAGACCCAGGATGCATATGACCTGAGGGCAGCAGTAGACAGCAACCTATCCGCGATAAAACCTTACCTATTGTCAGACGGATATTCCGCAGAGCAAATTGAGACAGTCCGACGCCAGATGCATGACATCAATCAGACTCAAGGGTGGTATCAATGAACGCCGCAGCAATTAATACGTGGGTTAAACACTTGGGTCGCAATCACGACGATTTGGTTAAAGAAGGAGTCGTTCCCAATCAATCACTTACACCGTTGCTGGATCATTCGGAAAACGAAGAATGGGTTCAATATCCAGCTCAAGGAGTGGAACTCTGGTTTCTGAAAGAAAACAAAATACTCGAGAAAATTTTATTAACGCTCGTTCAAACGGATGATGGGTGTCCAGCCTACTGCGGAAGCTTGCCGTCACCCTTTGAACGTCATATGACTCAGTCCAGCGTCCGCAACCAATTTGGAATGCCTTTCAAATCCCTTAGCTCAGTCACAATCCCGGGCAGCGGTGGCAAAAAGAGTGGCGGCTGGGATGCATATGGATTGCATGAGGATGTCCACCCCCGTGCCCATGTGGGATTCAGCTACAGCTCCGATTTGACAGTAGAAACGGTTGCGTTCGCTCTGAATGATGGCGAACTTGATTAGCAGCTGGCACTCCCCAATGCCGAGCTGCTACGCCTTTTTGTCGTAGCGAGTTTGCTCACGAAAAACCTCAACGATAAGGCGTGAAATCTGGATAGGTGCCGTTCCTTTTTGAGCTCTTCGCGAGCAAGCTCGCTCCTACAGATATTAGCTGCGTTAAGGCTGGCTTAGGTGTTCAAGCGTATAGCGCAGCGACGCCGGCAACATCGGGCCGTGACCCAGACCAGGAAAGGCCTGGTACTCCACCTTCAACCCTTGCACTCGCTGCAAATCCCCCAACAGTTTCTTCGCTGCCCCATCCCCTTTCGGCCCATGCTGCATCGACGGGCTCGCCGGTTCCTCATCCCCGCGCATCATCAGCAAGGTTGGGTGTTTACCCTTGAGGCGCTGCGCTAAGCCATCGGCATGAATCACCCCACCGTTCCACCACAGCGACGGGCTGGCGGCGGCGTATTCGTCGAATGCGTCCGGCCGGGTCATCAGCGCGTACAGCACCAACAACCCACCGTAGGAGTGGCCCCACAGCACCTGGCGCTTGGGTTTTTCTTCCAGGCGTTGGTTGATCAGCGGGCGGATTTGCTGGGTAAGCAGATCCAGGAACTGCTCCGCCCCGCCACTGGCCACGTCGGTCAGAGGGTCGCGTTGCTCGCCCTCGCCCACCTGCGGCGTGTAGTCGAAGGTGCGCGCAGTGCGTTCAATGCGCAGCGGTGTGGCGTAGCCGACCGCCACCAGCACCGGCGGCGTGGGGCTGTGGGACAGGCGGTTGAGCAGTTGCGTGTCCAGTGCGGCCATGGCCGCGTTGCCGTCGAGCAGGTAGGCGACCGGGTTGGCCGCGCTCACGCTGAGCGGGCGGCCAAGCCAGATGCGGTAGTGCCGTGCACCGTCGGCGGAGTCCAGTTCCAGGGTGCTGAAACTGTAATCGCTGGCTTCGCGCAACACTGGGGCGTCCATCAACTGGTCCGGTGCCGGCTTGGCGTAGACGAACGACGTAAAAAGCAGCGCCAAAAAAATCCCCCGGCGCATCAGAACGACGCCGTCAGGCTGGTGAACAAGGTGCGCCCGGACTGGTTGTAAGTAGCCGCGCCCGCGCCGTCGATGTTGTTCACGCCTTGGGCATTACCTTCGCGCCACAGGCGTTTGTCGAAGACGTTATCCACGCCAGCGGTAAGGCTCAGGTTCTTGGTGATGGCGTAAGTACCGCTGACACCGGCAATGGCGTACGGCGACAGTTGGTTGTTGGCCGAACCGGTCACGCGATTGCCGTGGTAGTCGTATTTTTTCGGGGTTTGCTTGCCGTACCAGGCCACGTTCGCTTGCAGGGACAGGTCTTGGGTCACCTGCCAATCAAGCATGGAGTTGAGGGTGAACTTCGGCGTTACCGAGAGCACATCGCCGGTCTGTTTGTTTTTCGATTGCAGCATGTAGGTGAAGTTGTTGGTCCAGGTCAACGATTCGGCCAACGGCAAGGTGAGGTTGCCTTCGAGCCCTTCGACCAGTGCCTTTGGCACGTTTTCCCACTGGAACACGTTGGCACCGGCAGTGGTGCCAGTGCCGCCGGTGGCGGTGCCGACCGGGGTCAGGCCGGATTCGATCTTGTTCTTGTAGTCGTTACGGAAATACGTCAGCCCGGCGACCACGCCGTCGTTACGGTACTCGATACCCAGCTCTTTGTTGACGCTGGTTTCTGCCTCAAGGTCGGCGTTGCCTTGCAGGTAGCAACTCTTGGTCGAGCCGTAGCAACCCTGGCCGTTGCTGTACAGCAGGTAGTTGGGGTTGAGCTGATACAGGTTCGGCGCCTTGTATGAACGGGCGATGCCGGCCTTCAAGGTCAGGGTGTCGGTGAGCACCTGGGACAGGTTCAACGACGGGCTCCAGTTGTCGCCGACGATATCGTGGTGGTCCAGGCGCAGGCCGGGGGTCAGGCGCGTGCCGGGGCGCAGCTCGATGTTGTCTTCGGCAAACACCGAGAAGATCCGCGACGACGACGTGCTGCTGCGGTTGGTGCTGGTCAGCCCGGCCACGCTGCCGCCTGCGGTGGTGGTCTGGGTGTTGGCGCTCGGGTCGTCGAGCTTGGACTCGACCCACTCGGTGCCCAGGGTCAGTACCTGTTCGAAACCCGCGTGCAGCGGCAGGCTGACTTCGCCGTGGGCGGTCAGGTCGCGCAGTGTGGTGGTGTAGAAATCGGTGTTGGCGAAGATGCCTTCGGTGCCGCCCGCAAGGCCTTCGTTGATGCGGCTGTTACGGGTCTTTTCGTATTGCAGGTAGGCCAGGCTGGTGCCCAAATCCCATTCGCCACGGTGGGTCAGCGCGTAGTGTTCGCGGTAGAGGATGTTGGTCTCATGGCCGAGCATGCTTTTCACGCTGGCATTGCTGTTGGTGTTCTGGGTGTCGCCGGTGTAGATGTTGCCCTGGCGGCTGAAACCGGCCTCCAGGTCGAGGGTTTGCTCAGGGGTCATTTTCCAGCTGAGCAGGCCGTTGACGTCCTTGTTGCGCACGCCTTCGCGCCCCGCCGGCAGCGTGCCGATCTGGGTGCCGTAGCGGGTGGACTCGTGGCCGCTGTTGATGTCGGCATCGTCGGCGTTGGTCTTGGCGATGTTGCCGTACACGCGGTAGCTGAGGTTATCGGTGATCGGGCCGTTGAGGCCGAAGTTCATGCGCTCGGTTTCGCCTTCGTCTTTGTGCTGGGCGAAGTTGTGGTAGATCGTGGCCGAGCCGTGGGTTTCGGTGCCCGGTTGCTTGGTGATGATGTTCACCACGCCACCCGCCGCGCCGTTGCCATAACGGGCGGCGGCCGGGCCACGGATGACTTCGATGCGCTCCACTTGGTCGGCCGGTACCCAGTTGGTGTCGCCACGGCTGTCACGCTCTCCGCGCCAGCCGTAGCGCACCGAGTTGCGGCTGCTGACCGGTTTACCGTCCACCAGGATCAAGGTGTTTTCCGGGCCCATGCCACGGATGTCGATCTGGCGGTTGTTGCCACGCTGGCCGCTGCTGGAGTTGCCGGTGAGGTTGACGCCCGGCATGGTGCGGATGATCTCCGACAGGTCGTTGGCCGGTGGGCGTTTCTTGATGTCTTCGGCGGTGATGATCGACACGCCGGGCATCTGCTTGATCTCTTCTTCAGCCGTGCCCAATACGGTCTGGGTGGGCAGCTCCATCTGCGCCGGCGTTTCGGCCTCGGCGGCATAGCTGCTGATAGGCAGCAGGCTGCAAATACTCACGGCAAGCAAGGACAAGCGGAACATGGGGCGATCTCCAAACGTCAACCCGACCGATAGCGGCGGGCCATCAAAGAGCGCAGATGATAATCAGATGCAATAACGAGTAAAGAAACTTAACTTTCTAAACATTTGCCGCCGGCAGGCGCAGGTTCATGCGTAAACCCTGGGCGCCTCGGGTGGCCCACAACTCGCCGCCCTGCAGTTCGATGGCACGTCGGGCGATGCTCAAACCCAGGCCAAAACCGGCACCTACGGTGCCATCCAGGCGCAGGTAGGCTTCGAAGATGCGTTCAAGATCATCCTCTGCAACGCCAGGGCCCTGGTCTTCGATCACCAGCCACCAACAGTCGCCTTCACGCCAGCCGCTCAGGCAGACCACGCCGTGTTCCGGGGAATGGCGGATGGCATTGCGCAGGATATTTTCCAAGGCCTGGGCAAAGCTGTTGAGGTGCACCTGCAGTTGGCAGCGGCTGTCCAGTTCGCACACCAACCGCTCCAGCGGCCAGCCGGTTTCGAAATGGGCGTCTTGGGCAAGCGCTTCCCATACCGACGCCACCACCACACTTTCGGCTTGCAAACGCGGTTTTTCGGTGTCGAGCCAGGCCAGGTTGAGGGAGTCGTCCACCAGTCGGCGCATCTCTTCCACTTCCCGCGACAGGCGTTGCTGCAACTGCTCGCGGGGCAGGCCGCTTTCGCTGGCGATGGTCAAGCGTGCAAGTGGCGTGCGGATTTCATGGGACAAGGTGCGTAGCAACTGCCGCTGTTGATGCAGGTTCTGGCGCAAACGCTCGGCCATGTGTTCGTAGGCGCGGGCCAGTTCGCCCAACTCGTCGTGGCGACGGGTCACGGTGCTGCTGGCCAGGGGCGCCAAATCCCCCGAACTCAGGGCGTTGGCCCGTACACGCAGCTCATTGAGGGGTTGCACCAGGTGCCGATACAGCACCAATCCCAAGCCCAACGCCAGCAGCACCGGCACCACGCCGTGGGTAAACACATGGGTCCAGGGTGTGAGCCCCGGTGGCAACAGGCGCTCGGGCAGTTGCATCACCAAGCGGCCGCGCTCCGGATGCTGGGGAAAGGCGATGCTCACATAGGGCAATTCATCGTCCAGGCGCTTGCTCATCGGCCAACTGAGCTTGCGCATAAACGTCAGGTGGCTGACCTGCTCGGCGGTCAGCGGCGTGGTGCCCAGGCTGCGCAGGTAGTCGTCCAGCACCGCGACCCAGGTATGTTCGCGCTGCCCCAGCGCCAGGCGCCAGCGCTCCACCGCTTGCGCGTCGCCACTGGCCGCGACCTGTTCGGCCTCGGCGGCATAGGCAGCCAAGACGATACGGTCCGGTTGTTCCAGAAAGTAGGTATTGCGCTCCACCTGCAAGCCCCAGCTCCACACCAGCCACACCAGCAGCAGGCAGAAGCACACTTGCAACACCGCCATTTTCCACAGCAATGGGTGACGACGGCGCATCAGGCGCCTTCGCACATCAACACGTAGCCCTGGTAGCGCACCGCGTCGATACGCATGCCCTGCACGTCAATGGCCGCCAACTTACGCCGCAGGTTGCACACGTGCACATCCAGGCCACGGTCCAGGCGGGTGTAGGGCCGGTGCAGCACATGTTGATAAAGGAACGGTTTGCTCAACGCCTCGCCGCTGTGTTCGTGGAGGGTGCACAACAGGCGATATTCCGAGGAGGTGAGCCCGGCGACGGCGCCGTTCAAGCGCACGTCCCGCGCGTAGCTGTCGAACTCCAGCGCCGAGCGAGGGGCGCGGGACGGCGGCGCTTGGGTGCCGCAATCAATCGCCACCCGGCGCAGCAACGCGTCGATGCGCACATCCAGTTCGGCCAGGCTGAAGGGCTTGGGCAGGTAATCATCCGCGCCTTGGCTGAACCCGGTGATGCGGTCCTGCTCGGCGCCCAGGGCCGACATCAAAATCACCGGCGTGCCCCGCTCATGGCGCAAGCGCGACAGAATCGTCAGCCCGCTTTCATTGGGCAGCATGATGTCCAGCAGGATCAGTTCCACCGGCGAATGCAGCGCCAGCTCCAGCCCTTCGTCGCCGCGATGGCTGCTGTTGAGGCTGAACCCACGACCGCTCAAGTGGTTGCTCAGGTGCGTGCACAGTTCCACGTCATCCTCAATGATAAGAATGCGCGGGGTGGGCAATGGGGGTAGCGACAGATGATAAGTATTCACAATTACGTCAGTTTCGCATTCGGCGAAACATTTCGCAATATTCACCGAGTGTCGCACTGCCCTTCGGCGTGCAACTGCCGCCCGCGTGCCTGGGCCTCGCCCAGCACCCGCAGCAGGTTGCCGCTCCAGATGTTGCCGATATCCGCCTCGCTATAGCCCGCCTGCACCAGCGCCTCGGTGATCTTCGGCAACTGGCTCACGTCTTCCAGCCCCTGCACCCCGCCGCCGCCGTCCCAGTCGGCACCAATGCCCACATGCAACGGCCCTACCTGCTCCAGCGTGTGCAGCAGGTGGCGCATAAAGTCGGCAAAGGTCGCCTGGGGGATCGGGTAACGCTGCTGCACTTCACGAATCTGCGCCGACAACTCGGCAAACGCCGCCGGTTGCAGCGCAGGCATCAGGCGCAGACGTTCGAACAGCGGCTTGAGGGCTTTTTCCCGTTGCGGGTTGGGTGGCTGCGCGATCAGGTAGCCGCCATAGGTGTTGACCGAAATCACCCCACCACTCGCGGCCAAACGGCGCATGCGCGCATCGTCGAGGTTGCGCGGATGAGGGTTGATCGCCCGGCTGCTGGAGTGGGAAACGATGATCGGCGCACGGGACTCGGCGAGCAGTTGGTCAAACACCTGATCGGAGGCATGGGACGCATCCAACAGCACCCCCAGGCAATTGGCGCGCTGCACCAGCTCATGGCCCACCGGGCTCAAACCTTGCCACTGAGGGATGGCAGTGGCCGAATCGGCGACATGATTGTTGGCGCTGTGCACCAGGCCGAGCATGCGCAAGCCCTGGCGTTGGTAGGTGGTCAACAGCCCCGGATCGGACGCCAAGGGCTCGGCATTTTCCATGCTGATATACACCACGCGCTTGCCTTCGGCGGCGATGCGCGGTGCGTCTCGCGGGGTCAGCGCCAGAGCAAAGTCATCCGGATAGCGCACCAACAAGTCGCGGATATGCGCCAGAATCGCCAAGCCCTGATCGCTGGCCCGCGCCATGCCGGCTTCGTCGTAACTACCCTGGGGCGTGTACACCGCCCAGAAACCACCGTCCAAACCCCCTTCGCGCATGCGCGGCAGGTCGACCTGGGACAGATCCTCAGGACCATGGCGCTGCACAATGCTCCAGCCGGGGCGGGACAATTGCCGAGGTGTGTCCATATGGCTATCGAGCACCAACAAACGCTCATGCAGCGCGCGGACATCGGCCTGCGCACCACTGATGGCCAGGCTCAACACCAGCGCCAGCCACCTCACACGCCCATCCCGAACAGCCGTTCGGCCTGCAACGGCGCCTCTACAACGGCCTGCAAACGCGCCAAAAACGGTGCCGCGCACAGCGCCTGCAACTTGGTCTGCAACAAGCCATCGCGCCCGCCTCGGTCCAACGCGGCATAAGGGCCGTCGTACGCCAGCTCTGCCACTTCCCCGGTCAACGCGTGCACCCTGAGCGCAGCCGGAAACCCGCCGCTACGTGCCTGTTGCTGGTCCATCTCGGCACTCGCT
This sequence comes from Pseudomonas sp. 18175, assembly GCF_050432925.1. Taxonomy (NCBI): domain Bacteria; kingdom Pseudomonadati; phylum Pseudomonadota; class Gammaproteobacteria; order Pseudomonadales; family Pseudomonadaceae; genus Pseudomonas; species Pseudomonas sp. 18175. Next base: position 24,027 of record NZ_JBKFTO010000037.1, read on the forward strand.
TCGATATGCACCCGAGCCATGAACGCCAACACCGACTCATCCCGCAGCGCCTCGCCCTCAAAATCTTCCAGCGCCGCACGCCCGCGCACAAAGGCGCTGGCCACCACATAGGGCAGGCTGAAACGCGCCGCCAGGTCATTCTCGATCACCCGGGTGGACAACGACCGCGCACTGCCGCCATTGACCCGCACCACAATGCTCACCACCTGCCCCGCCGGCACTTGCTGGCGCAACTCCAGGGCCAGGCGGATTGCGGTCTGGCAGCCGAAACACGCTGGGTAAGGCTTGATGGCGAAGCTGTCGAGGTTCTTGGCCTGCGGGTTGCCCGAGAGGAAATCCACCTGGGCGGTATCAAAGCCAAAGCTGGCCAGCCAACCATGTTCGCCGGTCAAGAAACCAGCGGGCCCGGTGGCGCCCGCCTGGGCCAACAGCACCGATTGCACCGCGTGCTGGGCCGAAAAGCCCACGGCTAAATCCTTGTCCTGGCTGTAGCTGCCGACCTTGGGCGACAACGCCGAGAGCAACCCGGCACTCAACGAACTGGCGGCAATCGCAGTGCCGTGGCACACGCGGTCGAGGTCATCATCGAGCAACGCCGAACAGCCCAGCGCCGCCGCCACCGGGGCGATCAACGAGGTGGTACGAAACCCCGCCTGGGCATTGCGATGACCACGCCCCAAGGCTTCGGCCAGGGAGATATTCGCCGCGAAAGCAATCCACAGCGCGCGCAGCAAACGCTCGCCGACCACCCCATGGTGCTCGGCCAACGCCAGCATCGCCGGGATGATCACCACCGCGGCATGCCCGTTGTTGCGCGGGTTGATCAGCACTTCCTGAAAATCCAGGGCCTCGGCGGCGGTGCCGTTGAGCAGTGCGGTGCGGGCCGGGTCGGTGCGCAGGTTTGAACCCCACACCGAACAGCCAGGGCTGATGGACTGCGCCAACGTGCTGTCCATTCGGGTGCCGCCCACCTGATGCCGGCGTGCGTACGCGGCAATCGCCACGGTGTCGGCCAGTAACCGCCCGAGGGCCGCGGCCACGGCGTCGGGGATTGGAGCGTCAAGTAAGAGCAGATGTCGTGCGACCCACTGCCGGTCTATCGTCGTTGCCACGGTTATTGAACCCCTTGCGCCATGATGCCGCCGTCGATCACGAAGTCCGTGCCGTTGGCGTAGTGAAAGGCCGGCCCGGTGAGGGCCACGATGGCCTGTGCCATTTCCCGTGGTTCGGCAAGCCGCCCCAGGGGAATGCTTGCCAGAAGATGTTGCTCGTCGAGGCGCCCCGCTTCGATGGCGGCCCCGACCATGCGGGTGCGGGTGTAGCCGGGGCTGACGGAAATCGCCCGCACCCCGGCGGCGGCGAAATCCAGCGCCAGCACTTCGGTCATCGCCACCACACCGGCCTTGGCGGCGGCATAACTGGCGCGGCCGGGGCCGGAACGGTGGGCGATGAACGAGGCGATATTCACAATCAGCCCGGCGCCAGACGCCGCCAGCGCAGGGAACGCCGCCTGACAGCTGTAGAACGCCCCGCTGAGGTTGGTTTGCAACACCGCTTGCCAGTCTTCGGCGCGCATGTCGATGGCCGAGGCGCGGCGGGCGATACCGGCGCAGGTCACCAGCACATCCAGGCGCTCGATGCCTGCGGCGGCGCGCTTGAGGGCGTCGGCATCGCGCACGTCCACCACGGTAATGGGAAACCCCGTCGCCGGGTCAGCCAGCACATCCCAGCCAATCACTTCGGCGCCCTGCTCCAGAAATACCTGCACGACCGCCTGGCCAATGCCGCTGCCCGCACCGGTCACCAACACCCGTCGAGGTGTGCTCATAGCAATGCTCCTTGTTCGAGTAAAACCCGTTTCACCGCATCAAACCCGCTGCGCTGGGCCAGGCGACTGGACAACGCCGCTGATACGCCCGCCGCATGCCCGGTGGCAAAACTGGTGCCCATCACCCGCACCGAGCCGAAGGCGATGTCGTCGGCGCCAATGCAACTGCCGGCCAGCCACAGGTTGTCGCTGCCCTCGGGGATCAATGCGCCGAACGGCACGTCAAACCAGCCGTGGTGCGGGATGCCGCGGTAGTGTGTGACGCCGTTGCCGGGGTGCAATTCGCAAGGCCAGCCGGAGCGGGCAATGCCGTTGGCGCGTTGGCGCGCACTAAGGGCGTCGTCGGCCAGCACGTCCTGTTGCGAGGTGACGCAGCGGGTGGAACGGATGCCCAGTTGCGGCCCGCTGGTTTCCAGGATCGCCCGTTCAAACCCGGGCACCGTGCGCCGCAGCGACTCCAAGTAGTCATGGGCAATGCTGCGGGCTTCGATTTCGGCACGGGTCAAGTAGTGGGCGTCGGTGTTGACCAGGTCCACATCGATCATCATTGCCCAGTAGCTGCCCGACCACGGCAACGGCACAAAATAGCCGCCATTGCTGCGCGCCAAATGGCGTTGGGTGCGGCGTTGATAGTCAATGACGGCGGCGTGCAACGCCTCGCGATCCGGCGCGTGGCCGGGCGCCACATTGCCGATGCGCACCGTCAGCGTGGCCGCCTGCAAACGCGGGCGAATGCTGTGGGGCGCGATCATCGCCGCCACGTTGGCGTTGCCGGTGGCGTCCACCACGCTGCCCACTTCGATGCGCAGACTGCCTTCGGGGTGGCTGCACAGTAGCGCGTCGATATGGCCGTGTTCACCTTCGGTGGCGATCACCCGGCAATGCAGCAGCGGCGTGATACCGGCGCCCAACACCAGGCGATCAAGCACGACTTTGAGGCGTTCAGGGTCGAGCAAGATGATCCAGTTGCCCGAGCTTTGCAGCACCGGGTCCACCGGGTGCCCGAACGCCTGCAAGGCATCCAGCACGCGCTGGCCCATGCCCGCCACCACCCGTTCCGGGGTCGGGCCGCTGGTGAGAAAACCGCAATAAGACTGCACGCCGGAGATGGTCGCCGTGCCGCCGAAAAACCCGTAGTCCTCGATCAACACCACACTGCGCCCACACTCGGCCGCCGCCAGCGCAGCGGCAATGCCCGCCGCGCCGCCGCCCACCACGGCCACGTCATAAAAGCGGTTCATAGCACTTTGTCGAGAAAATCACGGGTGCGCGCATCCCGTGGGCTGTCGAAAAACGCTTGGGCCGTGGCGTGTTCCACCACCTCGCCCTGGTCGATGAAGTACACGTAATCGGCCACTTCGCGGGCAAAGCGCATCTCGTGGGTGACCAGCACGCAAGTCATGCCTTCGGCGGCTATCGAGCGGATCACGCCGAGCACTTCCTTGACGGTTTCCGGGTCGAGGGCGGCGGTGACCTCATCGAACAGCATCACTTGGGGCTGCATACACAGGCCACGGGCAATCGCCACGCGTTGCTGCTGGCCGCCGGACAACTCCCCCGGATACGCCTGCTCCTTGCCGCCCAGGCGTACCTGTTGCAGCAGTGCGCGGGCCTCGTCCTCGACAGGTTTGCGCGCGCGCCCCAGCACCTGGATCGGCGCCATGCTGACGTTCTGCAACACCGTGCGATGGGGGAACAAGTTGTAGCTCTGGAACACGATGCCGACCCTCTGGCGCAGTTGCTGCAATGGCAACTGCGGGCTGCCGATCAGCGCGCCGTCGAGGCGGATCTCACCGCCATCGATCTCGGCCAAGGCGTTGATGCAGCGCAGCACCGTGGACTTGCCCGACCCCGACGGGCCGATGATGCACACCACTTCACCGCGCCCCACCGCCAGGTCGATGCCCTTGAGCACCGGTGTGTCGCCGTAGGCCTTGTGCACCCCGTGCAGGGCGATAAAGGGGTTTTCCAGGATACGTGTCATGGGTTACCTGTAGGCCAGGCGCCGTTCCAGGGAACGGGCCAGCAGTGAAAGCGGAAAGATGTAGGCAAAGAACAACGCCAGCACCAGGCCATAGACCGGCAGCAGCAAGTCGGTGCGCGCGGTGGCAGCAAGCATCTCGCGGCTGGCGCTGAGCAATTCCCCCACGCCGAGCAAACTGGCCAGCGCGCTGGACATGGTCACCACGCAATACAACCCCAATGCCGGCGGCACCATCAGGCGCAGAGCCTGGGGCAAGATCACATGACGCAACTGGCCAACCGCGCTGTAGCCCAACGCCGTGGCGGCTTCCCACTGGGTGCGTGGGATCGACTGCAAGGCGCCGCGCACAATCTCCGAGGCATTGCCCGCGGCCGGCAACGACAGCGCCAACACCGCCTTGAGCCACGCCGGCAGGCTGATCACCACACCGGCGACGTGCCATTCGTAGGGCAGCAGGTGCATCACGAAAAACATCACCACCAGCCACGGCGAGTTGCGCAGCAACTGGGTCACCAGCCTGGCGCCCACCCGCAGCCAACGCGCCTTGGCCCGTTGCAACGCGCCCAGGCATACGCCGGCAATGCAGGCCAGCAACATCGCCAGCGCACCGATCCACAGGTTCAGCGCAAAGCCCTTGAGCAGCATCGGCAGCCACGGCAGCAAGGCTGCAATCACCTCGTTCATGCGCCACCTCCGGGGATGTGCAGGCGCCGTTCCAGGCGGTGCAGCGCCCAGGCCAGCGCGGCGATGGCGATGAAATAGGTGAGCAACACCAGCAGCATCATTTCCACCACGTTGTAGCGCTCGCTCCAGATTTCCTGGGCGCTGTACAGCACCTCGGGCACCGCCACCGCGTAGGCGATGGAACTGCCCTTGATCAACTGCACCATGTTGTTGCCCAGCGCCGGCAAGCAAGCACGCAGGGCCAGAGGCAACTGGATGTGCCACAGCCGCGCCGCCCGCCCATAACCCAGGGCCAGCGCCGCATCGCGGGTGCTGGCGGGCACCGCAAGCAGCCCGGCGCGCACGATTTCCACGGCAAACGCACCGTAATGCAGGGTGATGCACAACGCGGCCAGGCCGAACGGGTTGGCGTACCACGGCGCCGCCCCGCCCTCCAAACCGCCGCGCAACAAGGCGCCGACGCCAAAGTAGATGAAGTACAACTGGGCCAGGCTTGGCGTGTTGCGCAGCAGTTCCACGTAGCCGCGCACCAGCCAGCGCAAGGGCCGTGATGCGCCCATCGCCAGGGCGCCAAACAGGCCGATCAGGCATGAGCCGAAGATGCCGATGGCCGACAGTTGCAGGGTGGTGACGATGCCCGAAGCAAACTGGCGCGCGGTCCAGCCGTCATAGAACACCGGGAAATTCCAGCCGGTGGTGGTATTGAGGCGTGCAAAGCCCTCGGTGAGGCGCTGCAAAAAGTACGGCAGGCTCTGCGTGTCTTGTGTCGCGCTGGCGGCTTCGCTTGGGCCCAGCGGATGTTTGTGGGGCAAGCCATAGCGGCTTTCCAGCTCATACAAAAAGCCGCTCTGGCGCCACTGCAACGCCAGTTGCTCCAGCACGCCACGCCACTGCGGGTCGCCCTTGGCCACCGCCATGCTCCAGGGCGCTTCGAGAATCACCGGCAACTGGATGCGATAGCCCTGCCATTGCTGGCTGTCCTGCAAGCGCAGGTGTGCCACCGCCTCGTCCATCACCTGGCCGATGCAGCGCCCGTCGCGCAGGGCCTGGGCGCTTTCGGTCAGCCCGGCGAACGCGAGGATGTTTACCCCATAACGCTCGGCCACGCTCTGGTTGTAGGTCGAGCCCTGGCTGCTGCACAGGGTTTGCCCGCGCAGGCTTTCCCAGCTCGCCACGGCTTGGTCATCCCGGGTCAGCAGCACGGCGCCGGAGGCATAGAAGCCGGGAAAGATGAAGTCCACCAGGCGCTGGCGTTCTTCGGTCACGCTGAAGCCGGTGATGATCACGTCGCACTTACCCTGCTGCACAAACGGCACGCGGTTGGCGCCGCTGGTGGGGATGGTCTGCGCGCGGATCTCGCGGCCCAAGCGCTGGCTGAGGGACTGGCGCAGGTTTTCCAGCAGGTCGGCATTAAAGCCCACCGCCAGCCCCGAAGGCGTGAGGTAAGCGAACGGACGGTTCTCCACGTTGGTGCAGGCGTTGACCACACCGCGTTCGCTGATGCGTTGCAACACCGTCCCCTCCTCGGCAACAGCGCCCAGCGAAACCGCCAGCAAGCTGGCAGCCACCCAGGCCTTGCACAGCCTTATCACCACGAATACGTCGCCTTGAGGTAGTAGAACGCGCCGTTCATGCCAAAGGGTGAGTAGGAGATGTAGCTCACGTTCTGATGGCCGGGGTTGTTCAGGCTGTTGCGTTTGTCTGGGTAGGCGTCGGTGACGTTGTCGCCGCCCACGGTGAACAGCCAGTCGGTGTAGCGGTAGCTGGTGGACAGGTCGAGTACCCACTTGGCGTCAAAACGCTGGTCGTAGGCCGCGCCGGTATTGCTCACCGCGAGGAAGCTGCCGTAGCGCACCAGGTTGGCGTGCAGGCCCCAGTTGTCCTTGCTGTAGTCGGTGGAGAACGACAGTTTGCTGCGCGGCGTGCTGTCGGTGAGCACGCCATAGCGGTCGCGACGGTCGATGCGGTCCAGGTTCAGGCCGCTTTGCGCCAGGGCGGTGGGGTTGTCCTTGATATCGGTGACGCGGGTCTTGCTGTAGCTGTAGCCCACGGTGCTGTTGAGGCGCGCGCCATCGTCGAAGCGGTAGCGATGCTGGCCGGTGACGTCGACGCCACGGGTTTGGGTGTCGACTGCGTTGGTGAAGTAGCGCACCGATTGGTACAGGTCGGTGGGAATGCCGTTGGCCGCCAGATAGGCCTGGCCGGCGGCGGTCTGCACGTTGAGGTTGCTCGACAGGGTCACCCGGTCGTTGATGCTGATCTGGTACACGTCCAGGGTCGCGCTGAAATCATCGGTGGGTTGCAGCACCAGGCCCAGGCTGATATTGCGTGACTTCTCCGCCTTCAAGTCTTCGGCGCCTAACAGACGGGCGATTGGCGAGTCCACCGAGGCGGTGAGCTGATCCTGGTAGGCGTTAATCGAGGTGTTGAGGGCGCTGGTGGTCGCCGAATAGTGCTGCTGCGCCAACGACGGTGCGCGGTAGCCGGTGGACAGGCTGCCGCGCACGGCCACCACTGGGTTGAAATCATAACGGCTGGAGAACGAGCCGGTGGTGGCGCCGCCAAAGTCGTTATAGGCGTCGTGCCGCACGGCCACCGACGCGCGCCATTTGTCGGTGAGGTTGGTTTCCAGGTCGAGGTACTGGGCCACCACATCACGGCGATAGCTGCCGCTGTCGCTCGGCTTGAGGCCGGAGAAACCTTCGGCGCCGGTGCCGTAATAGGAATTGGCTTCGCCGCTGCTTTCTTGATAGGTCTGGTGCTGGTATTCCAGGCCGAACGCCACCGACAAGGGGTTGCTCAGCACCGGTACGTTCAGCTCGTTGCTGAAGTCCAACTGGTACACGGCGAGGCTGCTGGTGAGGCTGCCGTCGTCGAAATTCTGCTGGGCGTTGCCGGTGTCGCGGTACAGGTAGCGGTTGAGGGTGTCGCGGCTGCTCAAGTCGATCTGGTTGCGGCCGTAATCGACGCTGGCGTCCCACTTCCAATCCGCCAGCAGGCCGCGCAGGCCCAGCACCAACGATTGGTCTTGGGTCACGGCATGCAGGCGCGGCAGGTAGCCGTCAGGGTGGGCAGCGCGGTCGTAGGTGGAGGCACGGCCGTTGCGGAACGCGTCCCACGTGTCGCCGGTGGACTTGTTGTAGCCGGCAAAACCATAGGCGGTGAGGTCGTCGCTCAAGGCGTAATCGGCGTTGAGCATGACCTTGCCGTTGGTGATATCCGGGTCGCCCAGGCGGTAGGTGGTGCTGCCATAACCGGGCGCGCCGGGGTTGCGGTTATCGGGGCCGGCGCGGTTAGTGAAGTCGTTGTTGTTGCCATCGAAACTCAGGTGCGCACTGCCGCGCTCGCCCAGCTTGAAGCCGGTGTCGGCGTCCACATGGCGCTGGATGCCGTCGCCCTTGGCATACTGGCCGTAGCTGGTGGTGACCTGGCCGCCCTCGTCGTCTTTCTTGAGGATGACGTTGATCACCCCGGCAATCGCATCCGAACCGTAACGGGCCGAGGCGCCGTCGCCGAGCACTTCGATATGGTCGATGGCCGACAGCGGAATCGCCCCCAGGTCCACCGGTGCCGAGCCTCGGCCCTGGGTCACGTTGGTGTTGAGGAACGCGCTGGTGTGGCGGCGCTTGCCGTTGACCAGCACCAGTACCTGGTCAGGGGACAAGCCGCGCATCTGCACCGGGCGGATGATGCCGGTAAACCCGGAGCTGGCCGGGCGCGGGAAGTTCAAGGACGGGATCAACCGCGACAGGGCTTCGGACAACTCATTGCTGCCGGTGCTTTGCAGGGTCTTGCTGGACACCACCTGGATCGGCTGCATCGACTCCAGCACCGTGCGGTTCTCCGAACGGGTGCCGGTGACCACCACCGCATTCAACTGCGGGGCAGTGTCACTGTCTTCTGCTGCCTGTGCCTGCATGCCGGCCACAACCCCCAATACCGCGAGCGACAGCCTGCTTAACTTGAACGAGCCCTTGATCATTCCTTATTCCCCAGCCAACAGCCGGCACCGCGCCCTGACGCGGGCGCAGAGGCAGTGGCTGTTGAACATTTGTCGTATTCAAAAGTTGATAAAAGAGTGGGCCAGGGGGCAATTCGGTGGCGTGGTGATTGCTTGCCTGGTAGGTCACACGGGCCCCAATCTACCTGCCCTGCGCGGTCATACCTATGGAAAAAACAGCGGGCAACACTAACTTTTACTCATGTGGCACTGCGGTTATATGGTTAAAAGAACACGGTCTAGTTGAAGCAGGTTTAGTGATTGAGCGGGATAAAAGATCAGGCTATAAGTGCTCGGTTTTATTAACAGGCAATACCCGAGTGTTCTAACTTATGAATCTTCGCCAGATGGAAGTCTTCCGTTCCATCATGCTCACCGGCAGCATCGCAGGCGCCGCCGAGTTGTTGCATATCTCCCAGTCCGCCGTGAGCAAAATGCTCAGCCACACCCAGCAGCGTGGTGGCCCCAAATTGTTCGAACTGGTCAAGGGCCGGCTGGTGCCCACCAGCGAAGCGCGGGAGCTGTACGAGGAAGTCGAGCGGCTGTGGCGCAACGTGGAGCGGGTGCGCGAGCTGTCCAGCGAACTGGCCAACCCGTCCAAGGGCAACCTGTACATCGCCGCGTCCCCGAGCCTGGGCATGTCCGTGGTGCCTCAGAGCCTGGCGCAAACCGTCAAGGAACGCCCGGACCTGAGCGTCAAAGTGATCCTGCCGCTGCCTGGCGCACTGACCGATGTGGTGGCGGAAAAGATCGTCGATATCGGCATCACCACGTTTGAAGTCGATCACCCGAGCATCACCGTGCATGCGCGCTATAGCTGTCCGTTGGTGTGCATCATGGCGCCTTCCCATCCGTTGGCGGCGCTTGAGTCCATCAGCCCGACGGACTTGATCGGCCATCGGCTGATTTCGGTGCCGTTGCAGGAGTTGTATGGCATCAATGAGGAGAAGGTGTATGGCGACGTATTGGCGCAGTTGAACATTGGCTTGCAGGTGCGTTCGGGGTTGATTGCCAGCCTGTTCAGCCTGGCCAGTGGAGAGATTGCGGTGGTGGATGCGCTGGCGGTTTCGGGCAATTTGCTGCCGTTGGTGATACGCCGGTTTGAGAGTGCGGCGGCGGTGAATATTTCGGTGATTCATAACAGCTTCAAGCCGCTGTCGCCGCAGGCGTTGTTGTTTCGGGATTTGGTGATGGAGCATTTGCGCGGGGTCGCGGGGAATTACCCATAAACCCGAAGCCGCGCTCTGCGCACTCTCCCACCGTCTTTATCAGTAGACTGGGCATCACCCTGCACCCCTGACCCGAGACTGCCCCTTGATGCGCACCCTGATCATCGCCAGCCTGTGCCTGCTCGCCGGCTGCCAACAGACCCCACCGGCCAACGACCAACTCGACGCCGTGCTTTGGACCCAAACCTCCATCGAGCACGAGTTGATCTACCACCAAGTGTTCGCCAACGCCACCCGCCAACTGGACGTGGCCCTGGCCGATCCAACCTGGGACGCCCTGCCCTTCGCCCCGCGCAACCTCAATGGCCTGCCGCCTGCGGTGGTGGTGGATATCGACGAGACGGTGCTGGACAACGTGCCGCTCAATGCCCGCGATGTGGTCAACAACCAGATCTACTCCTTTGAGCGCTGGAACACCTGGGTCGAGCAAGCCAAGGCCCAGGCCCTGCCCGGTGCGGTGGCCTTCCTGCAAGCGGCGGCGCACAAAGGCATCAAGGTCTACTACGTGACCAACCGCGAGCACAGCCAGGTCGCGGCCACCGCTAGAAACCTGCGCCTGCGCGGTTTCCCCCTTCAGAGCGATGAGCAGATCCTGGCCGCCAGCACCCCCACTGGCCACTGCGAAAGCGCAGGCTATGGCAAGACCTGCCGCCGCCAGTGGATCGCCAGCCATGCCCGTGTGTTGTTGATGGCAGGCGACTCCCTGGGGGATTTCGTGCAGGCCGAACACAACACCCTCGCCGACCAGCGCAAAGCGGTGGAACCCTATCTGAACTGGCTGGGCCAGCGCTGGTTCCTGCTGCCCAACCCCACCTATGGCAACTGGTACAGCGCGCCGTATGGGGATGACGACACACTGCCGTTTGAGCGCAAGCGTCAGGCTAAGCAGCAGGTGTTGCAGTTGCTGTAGGGAGCGGGCTTGCCACGCTCACTACAGACTCCGCGTTACCCGCTCGCACATATCCAACAACCGCCCCGGAATATCCGCCAGCAGACTGCGAGCGTATTCTCTGGGCGCTGTTGGAAAAGTGCTATTCGCTCCCATGACACGCATGAGAACGATCAACAAACCTCAAACCTTCACGTTCTGCCGAATATTCCACCCAAACTTCACCGGCCCACCGTCCTTGGCGCCATCGGCTTTTTGCGGCTGGTAGCTGACTTCGACGGTGGCGAAGTTCAGGGAAATACTCTCGTGCAGTACATCGGCGCCCGGTTGCGCGCCGGTGCCGTAGGACACCACCATCACCTCCTTCAAGGTGATCACCAGGTACTCCACCGGGCTAGCCCTAATGCCAGTCAGTTAAGGGCAAACACCGTCAGTGTGGCGAGGGAGCTTGCTCCCGCTGGGCCGCGTAGCGGCCCCAAAGATGGGACTGCTGCGCAGTCCAGCGGGAGCAAGCTCCCTCGCCACAGGTTAGCTTTTACTCTTTCTAACCCTTAACTGACTGGCATTGGGGCTAGCCCCGCCGGCCTTGCGCACCACCAACCGCGCCTCGGGGTAATGCTTGCCGCTGGCGCAGGCCATCATCAGGTTGGGGCTGGATTTATCCAACGGTTTGGTCAGGTTCAGGTTGGCCACATTGACCTTGCCCGCCCCGCCGCCGCCACCACTGTGCATGGAACCGGTCTGCGCCAGCCCCCAAGCCCACTCGGTGATATCAATCTCATCGCGATGGGCCTGGTCCCGTGACTCACCCTTGATATCGCCCAGTTTCAAAAACATATCGACGGCCATGTTGGCTCCCTGTCCTGGTATGCATCGGAAGTGACGCGGGGCGAACTTTTCCCGATCTGACACGGTGTCAACAAGTCGCCAAGGCGGGATCGGGAAGTACCTGTCTTGAGAAAGCGAAACTTCCGACACTCATCTGCGTCACGGCGTCTTTACTCTTTCGACTCCCAAAAACCAGGAGTTAAGGAATGACCAGCGCTCTGTTCAAGGACGGATTCCCCTCGGCCCATCGCACCACGCGCCAACGCATTGAAAGCAGCATCGACCTGCGCCGATTGTTTGCCGCCATCGATGCCGACCCGGCGCTGATTGGTGCGGGGGTGGTGTATATCGATGGGGATTTCGCCGTGGTGACGCTGCGTGATTTTCAGCCGGTGTGCAGGGTGCAGCCGATCAAGGTGGTGTTGCGTGAGGCGCCACGGGCTGTGGGGGCGGTGGAGTTTCACCGGATGCTGGAGCAGGAACCGCGGGAGTCGGGGTGGGTGGCGGAGGCGTCGAAGACGACTTTGACCTGTGCTGGGGCGCTCTTGAGCTGGCATGTTGTTTACAGCGGTATAGCGCTGATGCCATTTACTGCTGGCGCTAGTGTTGTCGTCTCATTCATAGGTACTGCCGCTGTCGTAGCCGGTTTGTTCCAGTGCGCCGCAGGTGTCAATCAAACCGTAAACGAAGTTTGGGATCCACGGAGAAATGATTACCTGGACAATAACGCGTGGTACGAAGGGATGATGATCGCCCTGGACGGCGTTTCTCTACTGGGGGTAGGTACGTCGGCATTGACCACCGTTAGAGTGATCAACCTATCCAATAGGGCTACAGGAAAACCACTTCGAGAAGTACTCCGTGGGTTAAGCCGCCAAGAGCGGGCCAAATTGACGGATGAACTACTTAGAATCCAAGACCCGCGAATGACGCCAAAACTACTAAAGCTCAAGCAAGCCGCTGGAGATTTGTCTAAGCGCTTTCAAGCGACACAAATAAAACCCATCACACACATGCACCTCAAAGATGTTGCCGCAGCCGGGCTAGGCCTCACCAGCAGCATAATCTCAGGAAATACCCGAATACTGGCTGTCGGGATCTACGAGGAGCTCAGCGAATGAAAAACCGCCGCGCCTCCCCCTACATCGTTGATCTGCGCCCGCTTTGGATTCGTCACCGACTCGCGTTGTTTGGCGGGGTTTTAGCCATGTGCTTTTCAATCGGCACGGCAGGCACGTTGATGAACCTAACCTACTTCGCCGATGCCTCTGATGAATTTGCAACGGGGATGTTTTTCACTAGCAGCGCAGTAGCCTGCACACTATTCGGCGTCGCGCAGAGCGCAGTACTTTACGGTTACTCCAAGTGGGTTTGGCTACAGGCGGGTGTGTTCGTGAGTTATTTTCTGACTGTTATCCCAACGATCACTTATAACCCCGACCGCGCCCTGTTTAGCCTGGCTCTCCTGAGCCCATTAATCGGAATGCTGTGCCTGAACAGCAAACGCCAACGGGAAATGCGTCGAACGATGTTTGAAGTCCGCCACAAACGCGAAGCCCTCATCACCACCCTGAAAAAACAGGGCAAATGGAAGTGGTGGTGAGCCTCCCTCAATGCCGCTGCTATCCACCTGACGTATGAGGATCAAACTGTAGGAGCGAGCTTGCTCGCGAAGAACTCGAATACACCACGTTCAGCCAGGTTTCACGCGTTATCGTTGACGTTTTTCGCGAGCAAGCTCGCTCCTACAGTGTTAACAGCATGCCTCCAACAACCGCCCCGGAATATCCGCCAACAGACTGCGCGTGTACTCACTAGTCGGCGCGGTGAAAATCCGCTCGCAATCCCCCTGCTCCACCACCCTGCCCGTGCGCATCACCACCACGTGATCAGAAATCTGCCGCACCACCGCCAAGTCGTGGGAGATGAACAGGTAGCTCAACCCCAAGCGTTCCTGCAAATCCGCCAGCAGTTTCAAGATCTGCCCCTGGATCGACGCATCCAGCGCCGACAGCGGTTCATCCAGCACCAATAGCTGCGGTTCCAACGCCAACGCCCGTGCAATGGCGACGCGCTGGCGTTGCCCACCAGATAATTCCACTGGCCGGCTGCCCAGCAACCGCGCCGGTAACTCAACCTGCTCCAGCAAAGTCGCCGCGCGCTGTCGCCGCCATGCCACGTCGCCGATATCAAACGCCTGCAACGGCTCGCTGATGATTTGCTCCAGGCTCAACCGTGGGTTCAGCGACGCATAGGGATTCTGATAGACCACCTGGATCCGCCGCCGCAGCGCCAGCCAATCGCGCCGCGACACTCGGCTGATGTCTTGCCCGTCAAACAGCACACTGCCGCTGTCCAACCGCTCCAGCCCCAGGATCAAACGCGCCGTGGTGGATTTGCCCGAGCCCGACTCGCCCACCAGGCTGGTGGTGCCGTGGCGTGGCAGGTGGAATGACACCGCATCCACCGCCAAAGCCCCCGGCTGGCGCCAGGTGGAGAAGTCTTTGCTCAAGCCTTGCACCGTCAGCAGTGGCGTCGCCTCGGCCTGCACCGCGCTAGCCTGGCGCCGCTGTTGCACCAACAGGCTCGGCGCCGCTGCGAGCAGTTGCCGCGTGTAGGCGTGCTGCGGTGCCTGGAACACCTGGCGGGCCGGGCCGGTCTCGACGATGCGGCCCTGGTGCATCACCAACAACCGATCCGCCCGGTCCAGCGCCACCCCCAGGTCGTGGGTGATCAACAACACCGCCGTGCCGCGCTCGCGGGCCAGGGATTGCAGGCGGTCGAGAATCTGGCGCTGCACCCCCACATCCAGAGCGCTGGTGGGTTCGTCGGCGATCACCAGCGGCGGGTCGTTGGCCAGGGCGATGGCGATCAGCACGCGCTGGCGCATACCGCCCGACAACTGATGGGGATAACCCCGCGCCACACGCTCGGCCTCCACCAGCCCGACTTCCCGCAGCAACGCCAGGCTGCGTTGGCGCGCCAGGGCCTTGGGCACGCCGTGCAAGGTCAGCGCCTCCACCAACTGCTGGCCGATGCGCTTGACCGGGTCCAGGGACAACGCCGGGTCTTGGGGTACAAAGCCCACGGTGCGCCCGCGAATACTCTGCCACTGGCGCTCGCTGGCCGTGGTCAGTTCTTGCCCGGCCAAACGAATGCTGCCGGACTCAATCGTCGCATTGCCCGCCAGCAAGCCCACCAGCGCCGCAGCGGTGGTGGATTTACCCGAGCCGGACTCGCCGACAATCGCCAGGATCTCCCCGGCCTTGAGTTGAAAATCAATCCCGGCCACGCCTTCGGTACGCCCGTCGCGGCCGTGGTAGGCGATGCGCAGGTCACGCACCGCCAGCAAATACTGCTCGCTCATCGATTGCTTCCTTGATCCTGTTGCAACGCCCGCGCCAGTTGATTGGCCGATACCACCACCGCTGCCACCACCAGGCCCGGCAGGCTGGTGTACCACCACGCAGCAATCATGTAATTGCGCCCCTCGGCCACCAGCAAACCCCATTCCGGTTGCGGCGGCGGCGCGCCAAAGCCGAGAAAACTCAAGGCCGACACCGACAGCACGGCGCTGCCAAATTCCAGTGCCGCCAACGCCAGCACCGGCGCGCTGGCATGGGGCAGGATGTGCCGCACGATAATCCTCCACGGCCCCACGCCGCAGGCCGACGCCGCTTCGACAAAGGTGCTGGCGCGCCAGCGCAGCACTTCACCGCGCACCAGCCGGGCGAAGGTAGCTACCGACGACAAGCCCACCGCCAGCGCGATATTCAGCGTGCCAAACCCCAGCACGGTGATCACCGCCATCGCCAGCAACAGCNGCAGCACTTCACCGCGCACCAGCCGGGCGAAGGTAGCTACCGACGACAAGCCCACCGCCAGCGCGATATTCAGCGTGCCAAACCCCAGCACGGTGATCACCGCCATCGCCAGCAACAGCGCGGGGATGGCCATCAGCACTTCCACCAAGCGCATCAATACGGCATCCACCCAGCCGCCGAAAAACCCGGCCAGCACGCCCAATACAATGCCGCTGAACAAGGCGATCAACACCGCCAACAAGGTTGCGCGCAACGACAAGCCAGCGCCGTACACCGTACGGCTGTAGAGGTCGCGGCCGAGGTGATCGGTGCCAAACCAATGGGCCATCGAAGGGCTTTGCAATGCGTTGGCGGGCACGCCGAGCAACGGGTCGAAATGGGTAAACAGCTGCGGCCACAGCGCCCAACCGAGCACCAGCAACAACACCAACACCCCCAGCGGCAACAACGGCCGCCGCCGCAGCAGGGTGAAATAACGCGGCCGTGGCAACACGGCGGTCAAGGCTAAGCTCATCGGGCACCTGCGCGAATACGGGGGTCGAGTAACGGATACAGCAGGTCCACCAGCAGGTTGACGCCGATAAAAATCAGCGCGGCCAACACCACCACGCCCTGCACCACCGGAATGTCCTGGCTGCTCACTGCGCCTTGGGCCAAGCGGCCAATGCCTTCGCGGGAGAACACGGTTTCGGTGACCACCGAGCCGGCCAGCAACGAGCCGACAATCACCCCGCTCAGGCTCAAGATCGGGGTCACCGCGTTATGCAGCACATGGCTCAGCAATACCCGCAACGGGCTCAAGCCCTTGGCCCGCAGCGCATCGACAAAGGGCAGGCGCGAGGTGGCCGCCAGGGAACGCGACAACACCTGGGCGATCACCGCGCTGGTGGGAATCGCCAAGGTCAGCGTCGGCAACACCAACGAGGCCAAGCCCTGATTGCCCATGGCCGGGAACAGGTGCCAGCCAAACGAAAACCACTGCAACAGCAACAGCCCCACCCAGAACGTCGGCAACGACACCGCCACCGCCGGCAAGCCCAGCAATAAATCCCGCAACCAACGCTGGCGGGTCAGGCTGGCCAGCAACGCCAACCCCACCCCCAACACCAGCGACACCGCCAGCGACAGCAGTGCCAACGCCGCCGTCTTCGGCAACGCCTCGGCCAGCGACGCCGACACCGACTGGCCACTCTGGATCGAATCGCCAAAATCCAGTTGCAGCGCATGCCACAGGGCAATGCCGTACTGCACCGCCAGCGGCTCATCCAGGTGGTAGTGCGCCCGCAGCTCGGCCACTTGCTGCTGGTTGACGGTGGTCTGCTCGCCACTCTGGTTGAGCATGATGCTCACCGGGTCGCTGGGCAGCGCGTACAGGATCACAAACGACAAACTGAACGCCGCCCACAACACCAGCGACGCCTGCCCGGCCCTGGCCAACAGGTAGAACGCCGCGCCCTTCATGGCTGCAACCAGGTGTCGAAGAACTGCAACCGCGACGACGCTTCGTAATGCAGGCCCTGCACGTTTTTGCCGTGGGCCAGCACGGTTGCCAGTTCCACCAGGGCAATCGCGTGGCCGTCGCGCAACAGCAACTCGCTGGCCTGGTCGATCAGTACTTGGCGCTTGGCGGTGTCGAGGGTTTCGGAGGACTCACGCAACAGCCGGTCCACCTCCCCCGGTTGACGCTGGTTGATGTTGTAGCCCTGGGCGTAATACACCGTGCGCAACACATCCGGGTCGGCGCGGGTCAGGTTGAGGAAGCGCACACTGAAATCCCCTGCCGCCTGGAGCGCCGTGACCTGGCTGATGGTGGATTTATTCAGCTGAAAGTCCACGCCAACGGCCTTCCATTGCTGCTGCACCAGTTCCAGGATCGGCGTCTGCTGCCAGTAGTCCAGACGAAACGACAACCGCTTGCCGTCCTTGACCCGCACCCCATCGGCGCCCACCTGCCAACCGGCTTCGTCCAGCAGTTTGCGTGCGCCGTCCGGGTCATACGCCAACAGCGTGGAAAAGTCCCGGTACAGCGGCGTACTGGTGGCGAGCAGCGCAGTGGCCGGTTTCTGATAGCGCGAAATAATGCGCTGCAACTCGGCGCGATCAATCGCCTTGCTCAACGCCTGGCGCACCTTGATATCGGCGAACAAAGGCGTCGATTCGTTCAGCGCCAGGTTGAACACCACACCGGGGTTGGCGCGGGTCAACAACACCAGGCCCTGGCCCTCGATGCTCGGTTCATCCTGAGGCGCCACGCTGGTGTTCACCTCGATCTGCCCAGAGGCCAGGCTGCCCAGGCGCACACCGGATTCGGGGATGATCAAAAACTCGATGCCGTCCAACCACGCCTTGCCCTTGTGCGCTGCCAGGGATGAACCCCAGGCGTAATCGTCACGGCGTACCAGGGAAACCTTCTGGTTATGCACGAACGACTTGAGCACAAACGGCCCCGAGCCCACCAACTGGCCCTGGCAACGATCCGCCGAAGGCAGCGCCAGGTTGGCCGGTGACAACAGGCCCAAGGTCATGGTGGAGGTGGCTTGCAGGAATTGCGCGTTGGGTTGCTTGAACGCCACCACCACGGTGTGGGTGTCCGGCGTATCGATGCTTTGCAGGCCTGCCAGGTAGGTTGACCCCAGGATCGAACGCGCGCCCAGGGCCACGATGCCTTCCAGGTTGGCCTTGACCGCCGCCGAGTCCACCGCCGCGCCATCGCTGAAGGTGGCGCCCTGGCGCAGCACAAAGGTGAAGCGCCGCGAGTCGGCGTCCACGTCCCAGCGCTCGGCCAGCCACGGCACGATTTCACCGGTGACTGGGTCTTGATCGGTCAACGAATCCACCACTTGGCGCCCCACGTTCAACGCCGTGTTGTTCCCCGCCTGCTGTGGGTCGACGCATTGCGGGTCGCCGTCCAAGGCCACGCGCAAGGTACCGCCGCTCAGGGGTTGGCTGGTATCTGCCTGAGGCGCTTGCTCGGACGGCCCGCCGCACGCCGCCAGGAGCAACGCCAGCAACGCGACTGAAAGCTGCTTCATGCACGCGCTCCCTGATGCCGGTTGGCAATAAATGGCAAACCCAGGTTTTCCCGCAGGGTCTGGCCCTGATATTCGGTGCGGAACAGCCCTCGGCGCTGCAACTCGGGCACCACGCCCTCGGCAAAATCCGCCACGCCCTGGTGCAGCCCGGAAAACATCACATTGAAGCCATCGGCCGCGCCGCTTTCGAACCATTCCTGGAAGTCATCCGCCACGCTTTGCGGCGTGCCGATCAGGATGCGATGCCCACCGGCGGTGAGTTTGTTGAACAGCTCGCGCACCGTGGGGCGTTCGCGGCGGATCAGGTCGAATACCAGTTTCTGCCGGCTCTTGTGGGTGTTGGTGTCGAAGTGCTCCGGTGGCAGCGGCACCAGGGAATCAAACGGCAACTCCGACAGATCAAAACCCAGGCTGGTAAAGCGCGAGATGGAACTGAGGAAGGCCTTGGGGTCTTGCAGCTCCTGCAGCTGGTCGTATTTGGCCTGGGCTTCGGCCTGGGTGCGGCCGATCACCGTGGACACCCCCGGCAGCACTTTGAGGTGTTCGGGGTTGCGCCCCAACGCGGCGGCGGTTTGCTTGATCTCCTGGTAGAACGCCAGGCCCTGCTCCACCGTATGCTGGGCGGTGAAAATCAACTCCCCGGCGCGCGCCGCCAATCGCCGACCGGCATCGGAAGAACCGGCCTGGGCAATCACCGGATAGCCCTGCACCGGGCGCGAGGCATTGAGCGGGCCTTGCACCTGGAAGTGTTTGCCGTGGTGGTTGAGCACATGCAGTTTGTCGGTGTCCAGCCATTGCCCGCTGGCTTTGTCCTGGATAAATGCATCGTCGGCCCAGCTGTCCCACAGGCCGGTGACCACGTCGTAGAACTCCTCGGCACGCTCGTAGCGGTCGGCGTGCTGGATGTGGTCGTCGCGGTTGAAGTTCTCGCCGCCGCCCAACGACGTGACCAAATTCCAGCCCACTCGGCCGCCGCTCAGGTGGTCGATATTGGCGAACTTGCGCGCAATGTTATACGGCTCGTTGTAGGTGGTGCTGGCGGTGGCGATCAAGCCGATATGTCGCGTGGCCAAGGCCAGCGCCGGCAGCAACACCAGCGGGTCCCAGCGCACGCTGTTGGGGCCGCGCGCCAGGGCCAGCGGGTCGAGATCGACGTTGACCGAGTCGTTGAAAAACAGCGCATGAAAGCGCGCCGCTTCGAGCTTTTCGGCGATCCAGCGGTAGTGCCCGAAGTCGCTGAACGAGTCCTTGGCCGCGCTCGGATGGCGCCACGCCGAGCCCATGATGCCGGCACTGGGGATGAAGGCGCCGAGCAGGATTTGGCGGTCTTGTTGGCTCATGTCGCAGTCCTCATCAGAAGGTGTAGGTGGCGCGGGTGTACCAGAACGCGCCGTAGGGATCGAACGGCGAGATGCTGCCGAACTTCGGAAAACCGTTGACGTCGCCTTGGGGGAAGGCGTTGTTGTCGGCGCGCACGTTGAGGATGTTGTTGCCGCCCACCGCCAGGTTGAGGTTTTTGCTGAAGTTGTAGGCCACCTCAAGATCGGTCAGCCATTTAGCGCCGTAGGTCACGTCGTAGGCGGGGTTGGCGTCGCGGGCGATGACCTTGTCGTAGCGCGTGAGGCCGGCGTTGACGTCGAAGTTGTCGACCTTCCAGTTGGCGCTGAGGATCAGCTTGGTCTTGGGGTTGGCCACGGTCAGGTAACCCTGAGCGACGCGGTCGAACAGCACCAGGTTGCTGCCTGCCGAGGTGAGCGAGGCTGGCGTGGACTTGATACTGTCGATGGTGGTTTTGTTGTAGTTGGCGGCCACCCCGTATTTGACCGTGCCAAGGGCGCCGTAATCGACGCGGTAGTCGGTGACCAGATCGATGCCACGGGTGGTGGTGTCGGCGGCGTTGGTGAAGTACTTCACTCGATAGCCAGGCCGGTAGCCGTTGGCTTGCAGAATCTGGTCAACCCCGGTGCCATACAAAAAGCCGGTCTGGGCGATGCGGTCGCGGATCTCGATCTGGTAGGCGTCCAGGGTCACGTTGGCTTCCGGCAGCGGCTTCCAGGCAAACCCGACGCTGATATTGCGCGACTTCTCCGGCTTGAGCGCCTCGGCCCCCAGGGCCTGGCCCAGCACCGAATCCACCCGCACCGACTTGGCCTCGACAAACTGCGCCACGCCATTGACCGAGGTGTACTGGTTGGCGGTTTGCGCATACACCGACTGGGACAGCGACGGCGCACGGAAGCCGTTGCTCAGGGTGCCGCGCAGGGCGAATTCCGGGGTGAGGTCGTAGCGCAGTGAGAGCTTGCCGCTGCGGGTGTTGCCGGAATCGTCATCGTAATGCTCAAAGCGCCCGGCCACGCCGACGTAGAGTTTTTCCGTGGGGTTGACGCCCACGTCCACATAGCTGGCGTAGCTGTTGCGGCTGGCCTGGCCTTCGTCTTCCGGGGTCAGGGTAATCGCGCCCTGGGCGCCCACGGCGCCAGGCTGCCCGGCCAACGGGCCGCTGGGGTAGATATAGCCGCCATTGATGTACGACAGCGGGTTGCCGGACTCGGTCTTGTAGCGCTCATGCCGATGCTCAAGGCCGCCGGATATTTGCAGCGGTTTGCTCAGGCCCACGTCGAAGGCGCGGGTGAGGTCGAGGTTGTTGGTCCACTGGTCGAAGTAGTTGGTGTAGGTGGTGAAGTGGGTCGGGCTCGACGGACCCAGCGAGGCGTTGAGGGTCTCGTCGGCACCGGCCACGCCCTTGTCGCGGCCGAAGGTGGAGCTTAAATCCCAGTTCCACTCGGCCACCTTGCCCTTGCCGCCGGCGGCCACTTGGTAGTCGGTTTCGCGCAGGGTGTAGAACGGCGCGGTGCCGTCCGGGTAGATCGACGGGATGATGTTGGTGGAGTTGGGCCTGCGGTAGTTCTGCCCGCCCCGAGCGTCGCGGTTGCTGAGGGTCGAGAACGAGTACAGGGTCACATCGTCCAGGGGCAGTTCGGCGTTGTAGGCGACGTTGATCGCCTTGATTTTCGGCAGGCCGTTTTTCTGCACGTCCTTGTCGTTGGCCTCTCGCGGGTCGGCGGAGCCGTCGGGCTGGCGGTAGTAGAACGAACCCGTCGCGTCCCGCGCACGTACAGCGGTCTGCTGGGACTTGGCATCCAGGGACAAATTGAAGAAGCCGTCGTTGGGCAAGGCAAAACCGCTGTTCAGGGTTTGCCGAATGATGCCGCCGTCGCCCTTGGTGTATTCGCCATAGGAGGTGCTGGCCGAGCCGCCATGGTCGTTCTGCTTGAGGATGATATTGATCACCCCGGCAATCGCATCCGAACCGTACTGGGCCGAGGCACCGTCGCGCAGCACTTCGATATGGTCGATGGCGCTCACCGGGATCATGTCCAGGTCCACCGGGTTGGTGCCGTAGGCCGCCGTGGAATCGAGGTTGATCACCGCGCTGTTGTGGCGGCGCTTGCCGTTGACCAGCACCAGCACGTTGGAACCGTTGAGGCCGCGCAGGCTGTAGGGCCGGGCGATGCTGTCGTTGGACGAGCCGGACGGGCGCTGGGAAAACGACGGCAGGGTTTTCTGCAACGCCGCCCGCAGGCTGCTGTCGCCGGTTTTTTCCAGTTGCTGGGCGCTGATCACATCGATGGGCGCCGGGCTGCTGGTGACGGTGCGCGCTTCGCTGCCCCGGGAGCCGGTGACGATCACCGTGTCGAGGGTGTCATCGGTGGTCGCGGCATAGGCCGGCAGCATAGAGAAACCAGCGAACATCAGCGGCGCAAGTTGCAAGGTGGAACGGTAGGCAGTGAGTTTCATGGCAGGTCAACTGTTCAGAATAGGGTTGAAGTCGTCGCGCCACAGCGGCGTTGCATCGACGCTCTGGCTGATCAAATGGTTTTGGTAGAACAGGTCGGCCACCTGCTGCTGGGAACGGATGGTGTCGGCATCGATGCCCACCAGGCGGCCGGGGCGGCTGCGCTGCTGGAACTGGCGCAGGTACAACCCGCGGTCGATGCCGGTCAGCGCTTCACTGCGCTCGGCCCAGCGTTCGGGATGGGCATTGACCCAGGCCCAGGTGGCTTGCTCACGCCGCAAAAAATCGCCTACCTGGCTGCGGCGTTGAGGGTCGGCCAATACCTGTTGCGTGGTCGCAATCACGTAATTGCCGGAGTAGTAGCGGCTGACATCCGCCAGCAGCTCGCCGTCCATCAGGCTGGTGGCCTGCAACGCGCTGATGCCGCCGGTGGCGATGGCGTCCACATGGCCGTTGCGAAAGGCCGTCAGCGCGTCTTGCATCGGCAGCGGCACCGCCGTCACATCAGCCAGGGACAGGCCGTTTTGCGCGAGCATGTTCAACACGAAATAGTGGGTATTGGTGGCGCGCACATAGCTGATGGTCTTGCCCTTGAGGTCCGCGACCGTGCGGATGCCACTGTCCTTTTTCACCACCAGGCTGGTGTCGTTCCTGTCGCCCTGATAGACCGCCACCAGCGCAATCGGCAGTTGGGCAATCGAGGCGAAAATCGGCGGGATTTCGCTCATGAACGCGTAGTCCAGATGGCCGCTGCGCAAGGCTTCGAGTACCAGGTTGCCGCCACTGACATCCACCCACTCCACCGGGTACGGCGTATCCGCCTGGCCGGCATCGGCGAGGAACGACGCGGCGGTGCCCTTGTAGCGCCACACCCGCAGCGGCTCTGGCGCCTGGGCTCCGAGTAGGGAGCCGGCCACGAGAACGCCGCCGGCGAGCAGCAATTGCCGTCGGGAAAGACTGTGCATGGTGGGTGCCTCAGTTGAACAGGTCGGGTTCTTCAGTGCGGATCTGGTCCCACAGCGGCAGGAAGTTGAGCCAGGCAAAGAACTCGTGGCGCGCCTTGTCGACACCGCCTTCCAGCGCATCCGGCGCCGGAATCAGCGGCGCCCCGGCCGAGTGCGCCAGCAGGTGCACACGGGCGGTGTCTTCAGCGAGGATGAAACGCCAGGCGGCGCTTTCCACCGTCTGGCCGGTGACCCACAGGCCGTGGTTCTGCCACACCAGCAGGTTGTTCTGGGCGAAGGTTTCGACAAAGGCCTGGGCGACGATTTTGCGATCTTGCTCCAGGGCGCCGCTGGCGGTACGCAGGGCGTGGCGCGGGAAGATCACTTGGTCATCAAGGAACGCGCCGGACTCGGCGGTGATGGGGTCGAACAAGCGGCCCAACGACGACCACACCCGGCCATGAAAACCGTGCAAATGGGCGATGCCCACCACCTCCGGCCGCGCCTGTTGCAGGTCATGGTGCAGTTCCAGGGCACTGGTGTTGAGCAGGCCTTCGCCCTCGACCACTTGGCCGTGGCTGTCGACCCGCAGCAGGTGGGAGACGGTGATTTGCGAGAACGGCACGCCGAGGGGGTTGATCCAGTATTGCTCGGGGTGGATCGGGTCACGGGCGGTGAAGTGCCCCGCTACGCCCACCTCATAACCCAGGCGACCGAACAGGCGATAGGCGGCGGCGAGTTTTTGCTTACGGTCCAGGCGCTCTTGCAAGGGGTCATCGTGTTTGGGCACGGCGCCCAGGGCCAGGCGGTTGTTGTCGTAGGGCAAGGTGTAGATGGTTTGGGGGAACAGCGTGGAATGGCTCATACAGTAGGCGCCTCGCAGTTGGGTTGAGTGAGTGTTCACCTCCACCATGCGAGGGGTCGGGTCTTGTCTGTACTGGAAGGTATTCGTCTAAGAAACGTCTGTAAAAGGCTTTGTAGTCATATGCTAATAATCAGGTTTTTTAATATTTATTTATTGGGTGATCAGGGAATTGCATTTTCCAGACTAGCGTGAATTGAGATTGGGGTTGTTCGTGATGGGGGGGTCTGAGTACATATCCGTTATTTGGGTAACGGCGGCTTATGGTTCCGCCCTTACGGCGGGTCACTTTTGGAAAAGAGCCCCAAAAGTAACCAAAAGGGCTCTTGCCCCACCACTCGGTGCCTCGCCTAGGCTCGGCATGCCCGAACGCAGGCTTGAATCCGTGGGCCGCCGTCATGGGCCATCCATGGCCCAGGACGGCTAACC
>NZ_JBKFTO010000038.1:0-46715 GCF_050432925.1 Pseudomonas sp. 18175
TCAGTCAGCTTATATGCGACTGACACACCGCATTCGCGAGCAAGCCCGCTCCCACATTTTGCACAGTGTTCGACACAAAAAAGAGGCAGCCCCAAGGCTGCGGTTACAGCAGCGACAACGGGTAGCTGATGATCAACCGGTTCTCATCAAACTCGTTGGTGCTGAAGTCGCGGCGTAACGTGGAGTTGCGCCAGCGCACGTTGAAGTTCTTGGCCGGCCCGCTCTGTATCACGTAGGCCAACTCCGACTCGCGGCCCCATTCCTCGCCATCGGTGATCGCCCCGACATGGGCATTGCTGCCGCGGATATAGCGGGTCATCAGCGTTAAACCCGGCAGGCCCTGGGCGGCAAAGTCGTAGTCGTAGCGCAGTTGCCACGAGCGCTCCCTGGCCGCGTCGTAGCTGGAGTTGTAGCTGTCGTTGGCCAGGCTGGTGCCGGCGGTGCCGTTGACGCGCATCCAGCCGTTGGCGCCGGACAGGCGTTGTAGCCCCACATAGAAGGTGTGCGCGCCGGTCCTGGCCGAGAGCATGGCCGACAGCGCCCGGTTTTCCAGGCTGCCGGCGCGGGCGCTGCCGTTTTCTTCGCCGGAAAAGTAGCCGAGGTTGGCGCCCAATACCCAACTGCCCAGTGGCTGGCTGTGGGTCAGGTTGAAATAGCGTTGCTGGTAGATGTCCGCCAGCACCGAATACCAGGCGCCGACTTGGGTTTTTTTGTCGTTGAACTGGTACTCAGCGCCGCCGAAGTTGAAGCGGTCGGAGGTGGCATCCGGGCGGCCGCCCATGAACATGTCCTCCATGCTCGCGTCGTTGCGCGGGCTGTTGGCGCGGAACTGGCCGCCGTACAGGGTCAGGCCGCTGATTTCCTTCGAGGTGACTTGGGCGCCGCGAAAGGTCTGGGTCAACGAACGGCCGTCGTCCGAGCGCAGTACCGGCAACGCCGGCGCCCACTCCCCGGCCTTGAGTTCGGTGTTCGACAGCTTGGCTTTGAGCGCAACGCCCAGGCGGCCAAAATCGTCCGCTGGGCGGCCGTCGTCGTGCACCGGCAACAGTTGGGTGTTGGCGGTGCCCTTGCCTCCGTCGAGTTTGACCGAATACAGCCCCAGCACGTCCACGCCAAAGCCCACCAGGCCCTCGGTGTAACCCGTGCGGGCATCGAGGATAAAACTCTGGGTCCACTCCTCGGCCTTGGCCTGGGGGTAGTTGCCATTGACGAAGTTGCGGTTCAGGTAAAAGTTGCGCAGGTTCAGCGAGGCCTTGCTGTCGTCCAAAAAGCCCTCGGCCTGGCTGCTGCCGGCGGTGAGGGCCAGGCACGTGAGTACCACTGGGTTGGAGCGCAAAAGGATCTTCATTTTTATTATTCCTTTTTGGGAGGCGAACGCCTCCCGTCGCAGATAACGGGTATCTGCTGGCGGGTGGAGGGTTAAGGGGTTTAGTTGCCGGTCAACGCAATGATCGCGGGCACCGTGAGGACCGCCGTGTAATAGCCCATGAACTGCACGCCGATGTTGAAGCCCAGGAAGCGCGCCAGGAACCCGCCGAGCAAGCCTATGGTGACAATCACCATCAACCCCAGCAGCCCGCCTTCCCAGATGCCGATCACCAGCACCAGGCCGATAAAAGTCGCGATCACGGCTTCATGGCTGATCTTGCGCACCACGAAGGCCGCTGCGCCGTGGGCGAAGTTCATGGTGAACGGGTACGCCACCAGGATCGCCACAATCACCGCGAGCATGCCGTAGCCGAGGAACTCCCAGGTGTTGAGCAGGTTGTGCAGGTTGTTGATCTCACCCGTGGCGTTATCGACGAAAAACCGTGGCGGTGCGTTGAACAACGGCGCAGCCGGGCCGGCAGCCACCGGGCTCAACGGCAAACCAAAGGCCATCAGCGGGATCAGGGTTTCAGCGATATAGGTGGATTCGGTCACGCCGTTACGGGCTGTGATCACCGTGGTCAGGCGGTCGTAGGCATGCTTGATCCGCGAGCCGATCACCTCGCCCATGATCACCGTCATCGCCACCGGGCTGAACACGAATGTTGCGCTGGAGACGCTGGCGGCCATGGCCGTGACGCGCACCTGGCGTGGGTTGATGACCTTGAACGGGTTGGGGAAATAACCGCTCCAGCCTTTCACATCCGGTGCCAGGGAAAACACCCGGTATTGGTCACGGCGCATGCGCTGGCGCTCGCCGGGGGCCAACAGGGAAAACAGCGAGGCAATCAGCGGCGCCACGGCGATGCCGAGGAAGTAACTCACCGACAACTTGACCCCGTATTGCCCGGTCAACGCCTGCAACGCCACGATCACCACCACGAACGGCACCAGGGCCAGCACCGCCGCCCAACGCCCTGCAGAGAAGTAGGCGATGGTGAACGCGGCGCACAGAAATACCCACGGCGCGAACTGCTTGATCACCGCGCCGAACGGCGCCAGCAACACCGCGAACAGCACCGACAACGGCACCGCGATCAACGCCGCCACCGCACCACCGGAGATCATCTTGCGCAAGGCAATATGCGGTACGCCGAGCTTGCGCAGGTAGTTGGCATCCGCCAGCAGCGCCGTGGCCGATGTATCACCGGGAATCCCCAGCAAGGCCGTGGGCACCGCATGGGTCATGTGCTTGGCCACCGCGCCCGCCAGGAAGAACGTCAACACCCCCGCAGGTGGCGCACCCAACAGCACCACCAACATGGTGAGCGGCGCCAGGGTGGTGGTTTCGTCAGTACCGGACACCAGGCCGATGGCGGCAAACACCACCGCGCCCAGCAACCCAAGGGCAAAGGCCATCATGATTTCGTGCAATAACACTTCCATCACCCGCGCCCTCCACTGAGGCTGGCGGTGAGTGGGGTTGCCGGCGTTTCGCGCAGCACTTGCTCACGTGCCTGGGCCTCGCGAAACAGCTCGTACAGCTCCAGTTCGCGCAGTTCGGCAATCACCTCAGGGGCCAAGTCTTCCAGGCGCCCGAGGCTGCCGTACTCCTTGAGCAGGTCGGCCACCACTTGTTCGCGAAAGCCCTGGTCGGCGAGGTTCTCTTGCACGTCGCGCTTGGGCGGGAACAGTTTGGCGCTGATCGCACCGCCTGCCAGGCAGCCGAGGATGCCGATCAACATCGCATAGGCGCGGGCCATCTGCGTCGATTCCACCACATAGTGCAGCAGGTGCTGCGCGGCAAAATAGGCGCCCAGGCTGACCACGGCGCCGATGCCGATGGACATCGCCAGGTGGCGGCCATCGATGGTGTCGCCCCACACCTCATACAGGTGTTGCTTGTCCGGCGGTAAAAGAGGTTGTTGCATGGTGCCCTCCGGCCCTTTCGGGCTTGTTGTTTTTATAGGGGGGTGAAGCCTTCAGGCACGGCGGACAGTGGCCCGTCCCACCGTGGTCGCCTGGCCGTGCTGGTTGACGATGCGCAAGGTGAAAGTGATATCCGCGTGCTCAACCGCCTCGACCTCAGCGCACGCGGTGAGTACATCCCCGAGGTAGGCCGCACGCCGGTTGCTGTACTCGAACGCCAGCAATTGATCGTCGGCGCCCATCCAGTCATAGAGCAGTTGGGTCAACCAATCACCCTGCAACGGCCCGTCCACCAGCAGCCCCGGATGCCCCTCGCCGTCCTGGGCGTAAAGCAGGTCGTAGTGGATGCGGTGGGCGTTCCAGATCGCGGCGTTGTACAGGAACAACTGCACGGTGCCCGGGGTGTATTGGCGCTCAGGCAGGGCCTGGCCGACTTCAGGAGTGGCCATGTTTACCTCGCTATCCGGGTCAGGTGTTCGATCACCAGCGGTTCGCCCGCTTCGTTCTCGAAACGGTTTTCGAACACCAGGAAAATCAATGGGCCTTCCGCGCCCTGTTTTTCGTGGATGTCCACCAGGCTTTGGCGGCACATCAGCACGTCGCCGGGATAGATACGCCCGTGCACCTGGTAGCGGCTACCGCCGGCCAGGATGCGCTTGAGCGGCAGTTCCGGCAGCAGCGGGTTGTCGGGGCAATGGCCGTCTTCGCGCAGTTGGTCCAGGGGCAGCACCGGCATCAGCACGCTGAACAGGAACATCAACGGTGCTTCATCACCGGCCAGAAACCGCGCCTGGCGTTGGCCGGTGGCCACGGCGTATTTGCGAATGTCGTTGCGGCTGACCTCAAAACGCACCGGCGGCAAGGCCAGGCCGATGCAGCCTTTGATCTGTTCGGTGAGCAGGCTCAAATCACACCTCGAGCGACCAGTTCGTCGTATTGGGATTGATCCAGGCCCAGCCACTCGCGGTAAACCTGCTGGTTGTGCTGGCCGACACCAGGCGCACTGGCGCCCTTCTCCAGGGTGCCGCCGGAGAGCTTGACCGGGTTGCCGAACACCTCGAAATGCGCGCCCTGGCATTCGACGCTGACCACCATGTCGCGCTCGCGCACGTGAGGGTCTGCGACCACTTCGTCCATGCTTTTGATCGGCGACAACGGGAAGCGGTCGCCGGTCAGGGCTTCCAGCTCAGCCTTGGTGTAAGCCGCACACCAGCCTTCGACGATGGGCTTGACCCGGCGCAGGTAGGTCGCCTGGTTGAAACGCTTGGCCATGGTGTCCAGTTCCGGGTCGCTGGCCAATTCAGGCGTACCGAACGCCTGGCAGGCCTCGCGCCAGAACTTGTCGGTGTAGGCGCCGAAAAACACAAAACCGTCCTTGCATGCATAACGGCCGTAAGGTTTGACGAAGGGATGACCGTTGCCGGTGGGGCCCACCACGTCGCCGGTTTCGGTATAGGTGACCAGGGCATTTTCGGTCAGGGAAATAATCGAGTCCTGCTGGGACACGTCCACCAGTTGCCCCTGGCCGCTGCGCTCGGCCTCACGCAGGGCGCCGAGGGTGCCAATGGCCGCATACAAAGCCGCCGACAAGTCGCCCAAAACCGTGCCGACGCGCATCGGCTCCTCCACGGTGCCATTCATCGACCATAGCCCGCCGGATGCCTGGGCACTGCTGTCGAACGCCGGTCGCGACGAGTTGGGCCCGTGCTGGCCAAAGCCACTGATGGCGGTGAACACCAGCGCCGGGTTGACGGCCTTGAGCACCTTGTAGCCCAGCCCGAGCTTGTCCATGGTGCCGGGGCGGAAGTTTTCGATAACGATGTCGGCCTTGGCCACCATCTGCAGGAACGTGGCCTTGCCGTCCGGGTGTTTGAGGTCCAGGCACACCGCCTGTTTGTTGCGGTTGAACTGGGCGAAGAAGCCACTGACTGGCGTGTCGCTGCTGCGGCTCATGGGCGGGAATTCACGGGTCAGGTCCGGGTCGTTGGGGTGCTCGATCTTGATCACGTGGGCGCCCATGTCCGCCAGCAGCATGGCGCAATAGGGGCCTGCGACGACGCGGGTCAGGTCAAGGATGGTCACGCCCTTGAGCGGGCCGAAACCGGCCAGGGTGGTTGCAAGAGGGTTCATGGGGGCTCCACTTATTGTTATTGGATGCGTGCGCGCAATGCCTTGGCGACCCGCGATTCACCGCTGCGTTGCAGCTGGCTATCAATAAAGACGCCTACCTCGATCAATTTTGCAAGGTCGACCCCGGTGGCGACGCCCTGCCCTTCAAACAGATACACCAGTTCCTCGGTGGCCACGTTGCCGGTGGCCCCCGGTGAATACGGGCAACCGCCCAAGCCCGACACCGAGCTGTCGAACACCCGCACCCCGGCCTGCCAGGCGGCCTGCACGTTGGCCACGGCCATGCCGTAGGTGTCATGGAAATGCCCGGCCAGGGCGCTGAGGGGAACCGCGTCGGCGCAGGCCTCGATCAACTGCCGCGTCGCCCCCGGCGTGCCGGTGCCAATGGTGTCGCCCAAACTGATTTCGTAGCAGCCCATGGCATACAGCGCCTGGGTGACCGCCACCACCTGAGCGACGGGGACCGCGCCGGTAAACGGGCAGCCGAGCACGCAGGACACATAGCCACGCACCGCAACGCCCGCCTCCCGGGCCTTGGCCAACACCGGCTCGAAGCGCTCCAGGCTCTGGGCAATCGAGCAATTGATGTTCTTTTGCGAGAACGCCTCGGACGCCGCCGCGAACACCGCCACCTCTCGGCAACCGGCGGCCAGGGCCATGTCCAGGCCTTGCAGGTTGGGCACCAGCGCGGTGTAGGTCACGCCCGGGCGCGGCGCCAATCGGCGCAGCACGTCGTCGGAACCGGCCATCTGCGGCACCCAGCGCGGCGACACGAATGCACCGGCTTCAATCGTGCGCAAACCGCAATCGGCCAAGCGTTGCACCAAGGCAACTCGGGTATCGACGGGCAGGCAACGGGCTTCGTTCTGCAACCCGTCCCGCGCGCCCACTTCCACCAGCCTGACGGCGTCCATGTTCACTGGCCGCGCTTATCAAGCAACAATGCGCGCGCACTGTCGGCCCGCACGTCATGGGTCGCGACCATGCGTTCCACCAGCCACTGCACTTCATCTCCACGGGCACCGGCCGACAGCGCCACATTGCGCGCATGCAAGGCCATATGCCCACGCTGGATGCCTTCGGTGGCCAGGGCACGCAACGCACCGAGGTTCTGCGCCAGGCCCACGGCCACGGCGATTTCACCCAGCTCCTGGGCGCTCTTGACCCCCAGGATGCGCAACGACAATTGCGCCAGCGGATGGGTCTTGGTGGCACCGCCGACCAGCCCCAGCGGCATCGGCATTTCCAGGGTGCCGACCAAGTGGCCCTCGCGGTCTTTTTCCCACGTGGTCAGCGAGCCGTAGTGGCCGCTGCGGCAGGCGTAGGCATGGGCACCGGCTTCCACGGCGCGCCAGTCGTTGCCGGTGGCGACCACCAGCGGGTCGATGCCGTTCATGATGCCTTTGTTGTGGGTGGCGGCACGGTACGGGTCGATGGCGGCGAAGGTGTAGGCGTCGATCACCCCTTCGATCACCTCTTCGCCGCTGTACTCGGCGGTGGCCAGGTGTTCCGGGGCAATGCGCAATTGGGCGCGGCACAGGCGCAAGTCCGCCAGGTTGGACAGGATGCGCAGGCGCACCTTACCACCGGTGAGACGCTCCATCAGCGGTGCCACGGCTTCGGCCATGGTGTTGACGGTGTTGGCACCCATGGCGTCGCGCACGTCGACGATCAGGTGCGCCACCAGCATCGGCCCGCGTGGGCTGTCAGCGAAAGTGTGCACCTCGATGTCACGGCAACCGCCGCCAAGGGTGTTCAACAACTGATCCTTGCTATTGGCCAGGGCGATGATTTCGTCCTTGTTGCGCAGCAGGCTCAAGCGCGCATTGAACGGGTCGCTGATGCCGATGATCTGCACCTGGGCGCGCATCAGCGGTGCGCTGCTGGAGGTCTGGAAGCCACCGGCCGGGCGGGTCAGCTTGGCCATGAACGATGCCGCGGCGACCACCGACGGTTCTTCCACCACCAACGGGATCACCACGTCGCGACCGTTGATGCGGAAGTTGCTGGCCACGGCGTAAGGCAGTTCGAATTTGCCGATGACGTTTTCGATCATGCCGTCGGCGATTTCCAGCGGCAACGCACCGGCGTCACGCAGCAGCGCCAGGTCTTCGTCACTCAAGCCAAGCAAGGGTTGCAGGTGTTCAAGACGCTGGCGGGGGGACAGGCTGCGGAAGTTGGGCAAGCGGGAATCAATCGACATTCAGGGGCTCCTCAAGGAGTCATTTGTTATTGGATGCCGTCAAATTGCCCCATCTGTAGCCTTGAAAGAAGGTACAGTTTTGCCGGACAGTTCGCCGACTGTACCCATAACAAGAACCCACGAGGAATTGCAGCATGTCGCGCCCTACCCTCGCGCAACAGGTGGCCAGCGCCATCGCCCAGCAGATTACCGATGGCGCGCTCAAGGCAGGCGAGAAGCTGCCGTCGCTGCGCGAATACATGCGCCTGCATGGCCATTCGAAGAACACGGTGATCACTGCCTACGAGCACTTGGCCGCCGATGGGCTGGTGGAGGCACGCCATGGCCAAGGCTTTTTTGTGATCAAGCGCGTGGCCCACACCAGCGAAGAGGAAGACAGCCTGCCGTACAACCGTGCCCTGGACACCATCTGGATGATGCGCCAGCAGTTTGTACGCGACCCGGGCCATTCGCACCTTGGCGAAGGCTTCCCGCCGGTGGAATGGCTGATGGACATGCGCCTGGACAAGTTCCACCGCCAAGTGGTGCGCGCCGGGGTCACCACACTGTTTCGCTATGGCACGCGCTTGGGCAACGCCGGGTTACGCGCACGGCTGGTGCAGAAGCTCGCCGGTTACGCGCTGCCGGTGTCACCTCGGCAATTGGTGACGACCCTGGGCGCCAACCACGCCATGGACCTGATCATCCGCCGCTACCTCAACCCCGGCGACCCGGTGCTGGTGGAAGACCCCGGTTATTATCCGCTGTTCGGCAAACTGCAACTGCAGGGCGCACGCATGTTCGGCGTGCCTCGCGAGCCCGACGGCCCGGATTTGCATGCACTGGAACAGCTGATCAAAGCCCATCGCCCGCGCCTGTTCTTTTTGCAGTCCATCGGCCACAACCCTACCGGCTCCGACCTGTCCCCGGCCAAGGCTCACCAACTGCTGCGCATCGCTGAAACCTATGACCTGCTGCTGGTGGAGAACGATGCAATGGCCGACTTCAAGCCCAGTTCGGCGATCAAGTTGTCAGCATTGGACCAGCTTAACCGCACCTTGTACGTGGGCAGCTTTGCCAAATCGGTCTCGGCCGCGCTGCGCGTGGGCTTTATCGCCGGCAGCAAGCAGCGGGTCGAAGAACTGGCGGATATCAAGATGATCCTGCACAACAGCGGCGCCGAGTACAGCGAGCGCACCATTGATGTGATCCTGGGTGAAGGGCAGTTCCTGCGGCACCTGTCGCGCCTGCAAGACCGCTTGCGCCACGCCACCGCGCGCGGCCTGGACCTGCTCGACGAACTCGGCGCCGAGGTGTTCTGCCGCCCGGAACAAAGCCTGTACCTGTGGGCGCGCTTCCCGCACATCGAGGACGCCAACGCCCTCACCCGCCACTGCCTGGCCCAAGGGGTGATGTTGGCGCCGGGTTCGATCTTTTCGACCCAGCCGAAAAACACCTCGCCTTGGACCCGATTGAACGTGGCCTACCTGGACGACCCGGTGTTCTGCCGGATCATCCGCGAATTGCGATAGCAGATTTAACGAAATTTTCATGTTTGCCCGCCTATGATCGCCCACCTCGTTGGGGAGTAACCGGCTTCTGACCCTGTTGGAAGCGTTCGTATCAACATATTCGGCAACCTGCCGTGGTACGAACACCGTTTTGCGGTTGGTGAGACCAGCGACATTTCCATGCCTAAAGTCGGGCGCGTGGGGGTGTCGTTGCGTCCCATAGCCCGACTGGAAGCCTGACCGTGAACCCCATTTCCCTGATCCTCCTGGCCCTGGCCATGTCTACCGACGCCTTCGCGGCGGCCATCGGCAAAGGCTCCAGCCTGCACAGACCCCGCCTCACCCAAGCCCTGCGCGCCGGCCTGATCTTTGGTGTGATCGAAGCCATTACGCCGATGATCGGCTGGGCCATCGGCCATGCCGCCACCCGCTGGGTGGAAGACTGGGACCACTGGATCGCCTTTACCCTGCTCGTCGCGTTGGGCCTGCACATGATCTACAACGGGCTCAAGACCGAGGATGAAGAAGCCGAGAAACCGGCCCAGCATTCCTTCATGATTCTTGCCGTGACGGCCTTCGCCACCAGCATTGATGCACTGGCGGTGGGCGTGGGGCTGGCATTTGTCGATGTAAACATCCTGGTGGCCGCAGCGGCGATTGGCCTGGCGACCATGACCATGGTGACCATCGGCATGATGCTCGGGCGCGTGCTGGGGACCCTCGTGGGCAAGCGTGCCGAGATCATCGGTGGGGTGGTGTTGATGCTGGTGGGCGCGACTATTCTGTATGAGCACCTGTCTGCTTAAACCGAACACATAACCCGCGTGGGAGCGGGCTTGTGTGGGAGCGGGCTTGCTCGCGAAAGCGGTGTATCAGTCACAGATGTGGCAGCTGACACACCGCTTTCGCGAGCAAGCCCGCTCCCACAAAAAAGCAGTGCCCACTTACTCAGATCAAGCGGCGCTGCTTTCTTTTTTCAAGCTCTGCATATCAATCACAAACCGATACTTCACATCCCCCTTGAGCATTCGCTCATACGCCTCGTTGATGCCCTGGATATCAATCATCTCGATGTCAGAGACAATCTTGTGCTTGGCGCAAAAGTCCAGCATGTCCTGGGTCTCCTGGATCCCCCCAATCAACGACCCCGCGATGCTGCGGCGCTTGAAGATCAGGTTGAACACCGCAGGCGACGGGTGCGGGCTGTCGGGGGCGCCGACCAGGGTCATGGTGCCGTCACGCTTGAGCAGGCTGATAAAGGCATCAAGGTTGTGCGGCGCAGCCACGGTGTTGAGGATGAAGTCCAGGCTGTTGGCAACCTTGGCCATCTCGTCGGCATTTTTCGACACCACCACTTGGTCAGCGCCCAGGCGCAAACCGTCTTCGCGTTTGTTGGGTGAGGTGGTGAACAACGTCACGTGGGCGCCCATGGCATGGGCGATCTTCACGGCCATGTGCCCCAGCCCACCGAGGCCCACCACGCCGACCTTCTTGCCAGGGCCGACCTTCCAGTGATGCAGCGGCGAGTAAGTGGTGATGCCGGCACAGAGCAACGGCGCAACGGCCGCCAGGTTGGCGTCGCCATGGGAGATGCGCAGCACGAACTTCTCCTTGACCACGATGCTGTCCGAATACCCGCCGTAGGTGTTCTCGCCGCCGAACATCGGCCCGTTGTAGGTGCCGGTAAAGCCGTTCTCGCAGTATTGCTCCTCGCCCTCGGCACAGGAGGCGCAGTGCTGGCAGCTGTCGACCATGCAGCCAACCCCGGCCAGGTCGCCGACCTTGAAGTTGCGCACATTGGCGCCCACCGCCGTGACGCGGCCGACGATCTCGTGGCCAGGCACCGAGGGGTACAGGGTGTTCTGCCATTCATTACGCACGGTGTGCAGGTCGGAGTGGCAGACCCCACAGAACAGAATGTCGATCTGTACGTCATCGGCCCCCGGCGTGCGGCGCTCGAAGGTAAAGGGCTTGAGCGAATCCTTGGCGTTCTGGGCGGCGTAGCTGTAAGTCTTGGCCATTTCGTTCACCTGTGTGATCTGACGGGTTGAAGTCAGTGGACCAGCATAGACGCTGAACCGTTCAACCGAGCACACCCGTACAAGCCCTTCGTCCGGTTTGTCGTAATAGTGAGCTAACGTTCTCTGTCCACTCACGCAGGAGATTTCCATGAGCACATTCGTTGCCAAAGACGGTACCCAGATCTACTTCAAGGACTGGGGCAGCGGTAAACCCGTGCTGTTCAGCCACGGCTGGCCGCTGGATGCGGACATGTGGGAATACCAGATGGAATACCTGAGCAGCCGTGGCTTTCGCACCATAGCGTTCGACCGTCGTGGCTTCGGGCGCTCGGACCAACCGTGGACCGGCAACGACTACAACACCTTCGCCGACGACATCGCCCAACTGATCGAACACCTGGACCTCAAGGACGTGACCCTGGTGGGCTTCTCCATGGGCGGCGGCGACGTATCGCGCTACATCGCGCGCCATGGCAGCGCCCGTGTGGCCGGCCTGGTGTTGTTGGGTGCGGTGACGCCGATTTTCGGCCAGACCGCCGACTATCCTGAAGGCGTACCTGCTGAAGTGTTCGAAGGCATCAAGGCCGGGCTGCTGAAAGACCGTGCGCAGTTCATCTCCGACTTCAACACCCCATTCTTCGGCATCAACAAGGGCCAGGTCGTCTCCGAAGGCGTGCTGACCCAGACCCTGCAAATCGCCCTGCAAGCCTCGCTCAAGTCGACGGTGGATTGCGTCACCGCCTTCGCCGACACCGACTTCCGCCCGGACATGGCCAAGATCGACGTGCCGACCCTGGTCATCCACGGTGATGGCGACCAGATCGTACCGTTCGAGACCACCGGTAAAGTCGCCGCCCAGCTGATCAAGGGCGCTGAACTGAAAGTCTACAAGGACGCGCCACACGGCTTCGCGGCCACTCACACCCAGGCGTTGAACGAAGACCTGCTGGCGTTCCTGAACCGCTGATTGACCCTCTCCTTATTTTGGCCGGGCTTGCCCGGCCTTTTTTTGGGTTGTGGTGAGCGGGCTTGTCCCGCGCTGGGGTGCGAAGCAGCCCTAATCCAACCGCCACGTTCTTTCAGGCAGAGCTCAGTTGTCTGGTTTTGGGGCGGCTTCGCCACCCAGCGCGGGGCAAGCCCGCTCACTACAATTAAGGGCGGCTCAGCGTCAGGCGCCCCGGCCCGCTGATCAACAGCGTGGTGAAAATGATCAGCAGCAACCAGCCAAACTGCGCTTCAAACAGCGTCCATTCCGGGTGCACCACCAGCAGTGCAATCAGCAGCACGCTCAAGATCGGCAGGCACGCCAGGCGCACCAGCACCCCGGCGATGATCAGCAGCGGGCACAGCACCTCAGCGAAAATCGCCAGCAGCAGAGTAATATTCGCCCCGAGGTGAAACGGGTCTTCGATCAGCTTCAATTGCTCGCTGTAGTTAAGCAATTTGGGCAAGCCATGCACCCACAACAGGAACAGCGCCCCGCTGACCCGCAGGAACAGCAGCCCAAGGTCCGGATATTTCGATTCGTTCATACGCACTCCCAGTGAATTGACCTGCTACCGGGGCCCATTCTGGCGTTGCGAGCCAGCGCACGCTTGCAACCCTGTGCTGACCTCACTCCCCCGTGCCGGCAAACGCCGCGACGATCTCGTCGATCACCACGCGTACGCGGGCGGTGTGGCGCAGGTCGGCGTGGGTCACCAGCCACACGTCGTAGGGCGTGGGGCGGTCGCGTTCCGGCCATAGCCGTACCAACCCATCACGCTCGCCGGTGTACACCGGGATTTCACCGATGCCGATACCGGCGGCAATCGAGCGACGTACCAACAGGCTGGAGCTCAGGGCCGCGACTATACGGCCTCGGACGATGGGTTCTGACACCAAGGTCATGTCCTTCTGGCTTTGCAGATAGGGTTGGTAGACCACCAGGTCGTGGCCTTCGAACAGGCTGCCGGGCTCAGGCATGCCATGGCGGTCGATATAGGACTGCGCGGCAAACAACCCCACCGGCCAACGTGCGATACGCCGGGCGATCAGGTCGGGGTTGTCCGGGCGCTGGTTGCGCACGGCGATATCGGCTTCGCGCTTGGCCAGGCTGAGGATCTGCGTAGAGGCGTCCAGTTGCACGCGCACGTCGGGGTGCTTGTCGTGCAATTGCGCGATGGCTGGGATCAGGAAGTCGATAGCCAGGGAGTCGGTGGTGCTGACCCGCACAGTGCCGGTCAGGCGGTCATCCAGGCCCTGGATCTGACGTTGCAGGTCGAGGGCCGAGCGCTCCATTTTCTCCACCGACAGCAACGCAGCCTCGCCCACAGCAGTGAGCGCGTAGCCCTCGGAGGTGCGCAGGAACAAGGTTGCGCTGAGGTTTTTTTCCAGGGCGTTGATACGCCGGCCCACGGTGGCCTGGTCCACGCCCAAGACCCGTGCGGCACCGCGTAATGTGGATTCGCGGCACACCGCGAGAAATACCCGTGCGTCGTCCCAGTTCATCGTCTGCTCCAGTGCTGCGTATATGCATCAGCGTGACGCCAATTCGCAGCATTATTGCATCACAAAACCTGGATATGCTGGCCGCCAGAGAAAAATACCCAGGACAGCCATCATGCAAGGCACTCACGTTTCACCGCGCAGCCCGATCTGGCTGCCCATTTTCGCCGGCCTGTGCGCCAGCCTGGTCAGCATTGGCCTGGCGCGGTTCGCCTATACGCCCTTGATCCCAAGCTTGATCCAGGCCCAGTGGTTTTCCGCCAATGATGTGGTGTACCTCGGCGCCGCCAACCTGGTGGGTTACCTGATCGGCGCGCTGATCGGGCGTCCCATTGCCCAACGCACCTCCAATACCACCGCCCTGCGCCTGATGATGGTGGCGGTAACCCTCGCGTTCTTCGCCTGTGGCTTCCCTCTGTCAGTGGTCTGGTTCTTTGCCTGGCGCTTGCTGTCGGGCATTGCCGGTGGCGCAATCATGGTGCTGGTCGCCGCGACCGTGCTGCCCCATGTACCGGCTGAGCGCCGGGGCCTGGCCAGTGGTGCGATCTTCTTGGGCATCGGCCTGGGCATCGCCGGTTCCGGCACCCTCGTGCCGCCACTGCTGAGCCTGGGCTTGCAGCAGACCTGGTTCGGCCTCGGGCTGCTGGCGCTGGTGTTGACCGCCGCGAGCTGGTTCGCCTGGCCGGCCGGCACGCAGCATGAAGCACCGGCCCCAACGGCTGCGGCAACACCCACACCCAACGGCGTGTACCTGCTGTTTGCGCAGTACGCCTTTATGGCGGCGGGCCTGGTACCGGCCATGGTGTTCCTGGTGGACTACGTGGCCCGTGGCTTGGGTGACGGGGCGCATGTCGGCGCGATGATCTGGGTGATGTACGGGCTGGGGTCGATTGTCGGCCCGGTCACCTACGGCTTCCTGGCGGACAAACTCGGTGCCCGCATGAGCATTCGCGTGGTGCTAGTGGTACAGGCGATTGCGGTCGGCCTGTTGCCGTTTGCCAGCTCGTTCACAGCACTCGCGATACTCGCCGTGATCCTCGGTTCCTTCCCGCCAGGCATCGTGCCGCTGGCACTGGCGCGGGTGCATGAATTGTTGCCCAACCACCACCAGCAACAAGTGGCCTGGAGCCGCGCCACGGTGTCTTTCGCTTCGTTCCAAGCGCTGTCGGGCTTTGCCTACTCGGCATTGTTCAACAGCAGCGGCGGGCAACATGGGCTGTTGTTCATGATTGCCGCCGGCGCGATTGTGGTCGCACTACTGCTGGAACTGGGCATGTTTGTGCTGAACCGCCGACCGTCCGATACAGTCCCACTCCATACGTTCACCGTTACAGGAATTGCAAAATGACCCTGCCAACCGAAATGACCCTGATTGAAATCACCACGCCCGGCGGTCCCGAAGTGCTCAAGCCACGCCAGGTACCCGTGCCTTCCCCGGCGGCTGGCGAGATCCTGATCCGCGTGCACGCCGCCGGGGTCAACCGCCCCGACGCCCTGCAACGGGCCGGTAAATACCCGATGAAACCCGGCATGAGCCCCTACCCTGGCCTGGAAGTGGCCGGTGAAGTGGTGGCGCTGGGCGAAGGCGTCAGTGAATACGCCGTCGGCGACAAGGTGTGTGCCCTGACCAATGGCGGTGGCTACGCCCAATATTGCGCGGTGCCTGCTGGCCAGGCGCTGCCGGTGCCCGAGGGGATGGAGTGGATTCAAGCAGCAGCCATCCCGGAAACCTTCTTCACCGTGTGGGCCAACCTGTTCGGCATCGGCGGCGCCCACAAAGGCCAGCGCGTGCTGATCCACGGCGGCACCAGCGGTATCGGCACCACCGCGTTGATGCTGTGCCGCGAGTTCGGCATCCAGGCATTCGCCACCGCTGGCAGCGACGATAAATGCGCGGCCATCCGCGCACTGGGCGCCGAGGCGATCAATTATCGCGAGCAGGATTTCGTCGACGTCATCGGCAGCCAGGGCGTGAATGTGATCCTCGACATCATGGGTGGCTCCTACCTCAACAACAACCTCAAGGCCCTGGCCATGGACGGCCGCCTGGTGATGCTGGGCTTCCTCGGCGGCGCCAAGGCCAATGAGGTGGACTTGCTGACCATCCTCGGCAAACGCGCCATCGTCACCGGCTCGCTGTTGCGCGCCCGGACCAAGGATGAAAAGGCAGACATCGCCGCGCAGCTGCGCGAGCACGTGTGGCCGGTGCTGTCCGCCGGGCGCTGCCTGCCGATGATCGACCAGGTGTTTGACTACACCGAAGCAGACAAGGCCCATGCACGCATGGAGGGTGGGGAGCATATCGGCAAGATTGTGTTGCGGGTCAGCTGATCTGCACCCACCCCACATTAACTGTGGGAGGGGCTTGCCCTACCACTTAAGCCCAGCATGGCCTCTGTGGCGAGCGGGCTTGTCCCGCGCTGGGCTGCGAAGCGGCCCTAATTCGGCAGACGCATTCTTCCAGGAAGAACCGAGTTGCCTGGTTTTGGGGCCGCTTCGCAGCCCAGCGCGGGACAAGCCCGCTCACCACAACAGTGTGGCCGCCTTTCTTCCCTTAAGTGGCTGGCACCTGACCAACCCCGAAGCTCTGGCTCTGGCTCTGGTTCTAGCTCTGGCTCTGGCTCTAGCT
Organism: Pseudomonas sp. 18175; assembly: GCF_050432925.1. Taxonomy (NCBI): domain Bacteria; kingdom Pseudomonadati; phylum Pseudomonadota; class Gammaproteobacteria; order Pseudomonadales; family Pseudomonadaceae; genus Pseudomonas; species Pseudomonas sp. 18175. Next base: position 16,258 of record NZ_JBKFTO010000038.1, read on the forward strand.
TTTGATTTGGCTTTTGATCTTAGGCGCCCCGTTAAACCACGCTGGCCGAACGCAGGCTTGAATCCGTGGGTAACCCGGCAGGACGCCGGGTTAGCCGCCCCGCGCCATGGATGGCGCGTGGCGGCGGCCCACGGATTCAAGCCGGAGTGAGGGCACACCGAGCCTAGGCGAGGTGCCGAGTGGTGGGGCGAAGCGTTTTTGGTTACTTTTGGCGCTCTTCCAAAAGTGACCCGCCGTAAGGGCGGAACCCATAGCCGCCGTTACCCAAATAACGGATATGTACTCTGAAAAAGGCCATCGCAGGCAAGCCACACCTGAGAGCGATGTACACCCAATAAAACTCAGTCGCCTGACAGGCCGCCTTCGCGAGCAAGCCCGCTCCCACATTTGAACCGCAGACACCCGATAGATTTTTGGTGGCCGAGTTCACATTCGGCCAGTGTTGCCCGCTCTACAGCTGGTAGCTGAAACTCAGCGAATACCGCGGCCGCCGATCGAAGTTATCCAACGCCACATCCGACATCGGCTTGGCCGCCTCAAGCGCGATGTTGTAGTACTTCGCGTCGCCAAAGCGCAGGCCCACCGCCGCCGAGGACATGTTGTTGCCTTTGATGGGGGCGTCGTTGTACCAGGTTTTGGCACGGTCTAAGACCACGTACGGCTGCAGGACTCTCACCCAGTCGCCAGCGCGGTTGTAGCTGTAGTTGACCTCGTAAGCCACGCCCCAGCCCTTGTCGCCGGTGCCTTGGTCGTCGGGGTAGCCACGGCCGAAGTTCTGCCCGCCGAAGGTGGCGTGCTCGCTGTCGGGCAAGTTGTCATTGCTCCAGTACAACGCGCCGGACAGCACGCCTTGCCAGTTGTCGAACAGCTTGTTGCTTTGCACGCCGGAGAGGCGCACCCGGAAGAAGTCCAGGTCGGGCTTGGCCCCGCCAAAATCGTTGTGAGTCTTGGCGCCCAGGCCATTGATGCCTTGGTAAATCCCTGCGCTGAGAATGCGCAGTTGGGTCGTATCGGCCTTGCGCCAGTCGCTTTCGACCGCGAGGGCGCGCAGGTTGGTTTCCAGTTCTAAGCGTTGCGGGAGGCCTTCGAGTTTGTAGCGGTTGGTCTGGTCGACGGCGTAGAGGCGCGAACCCAGGGTCAACGACTCGTTGGGCGAGGCGATGATGGGGTGGGTGACGCCGACGGAATATCGGTCGATGGATTGATGTTGCTTGAGCTCCAAACCATCGCCCAGTTGCAGGCTGGCGCTGGGGTCGGCGCGGTAGCGTTCGCCCGAAAGCACCAACTGCGTGCCCTCGGTATTGATGAATTGGCTGTAGGCCGCGCGGTAGTAATGCTCTTTGTCATCCCCCGGCGGGAACAGGCCGCTGACGCTCAATTGCTCGCCCATGGAGGTCTGTGAATTGCTGGTGGCGGTGAGCAGCGCCTGGGTGCTGCCTCGGCTGGATTCGGTCAGGCTCATGCTGGTGGTGAACGGCTTGCGGCTGGCGGTGATCTGCATGTGGGTGCCACCATCGGTGGTGCCGGGTGGCGGCACTTGGGCTTGCAGGGTTACGCCGGGAATTGCGCTCATCAAGGTGGTGTAGCGCTCGAAGGTCTTGCGGGTGAGCGGGCGTTCGGCCTTGAGTTTTTCCGCCAGTTTATCGACGTAGGACGAGACCGAGCCGATGTCGCCTTGCAGTTGGTAGTCGCGGATATAACCCTCCACCAGCACCACGTGCACCAGGCCGCCTTCGAACGTTTGTTCCGGCAGGAAGGCATAGGACAGCAGGTAGCCGTCCTCTTGGTAGCGCCGCGTGATGCTGCGGGTGGCTTCGATCAATTGCGCCAGGTTGGTTTCATGACCAATCAACGGTTCGAAGGCCTTGGCCATTTCCTTGAGCGGGTAGATCGTGCCGCCGTCGATTTGCAGTTTGCGGATGGTGACCTTGGTGTCCATCAGCAAGGGTTGGGCCTCGGTGGCCGCAGGTGTTGGCAGTTGGGTTTGCGGGGCGACCGGGCGATAGGCATCGGCGGGCAGGTTGGGCACCGGCAAGGTGCGGATGGTGTCGTTGCTATTGAGGAAGCTGGGTAGGGTGTCGGCGTAAACGTAGGTACTGAGGGTGAGTAATAACAACGGCGTCAAAGCGCGCATAGGACACTCCATGGTCAAAACTGCAGCAGCGTTTCGCAGATGCCCGCCGGGCTCTGGGGGCGCGGTTCGGGGGTTTTGCTGGGCGTTTCATTCGCCCATAAAAAAGACGAGAGGCTTATTAGGTCTCTCGTCTCAACCAAGCGTAGGCGCTGTAGGTGAGGCCGTCTAATCGGCCAGGTGCAATTCTATTTTTTCAGGCCGCCGAGCAGACCGCCCAGCAGGCCCCCGTTGGCAGTGGCGCCAGCACCGGCGGAGGCAGATGCGCTACCTCCCAGGCTCAGGCCACCACCGAGCAAACCGCCACCGGTGCTGGTGCCGCCGGTGACCAGGCCACCGATGGACGCTACGGTACCGCCGACTGCGCTCACGGTGCCGCCCAAAGCGTTGGTGACTGGGTTGGCATTGGTGCCGCTGATGGCACCGCCGAGGTTGCTCACAGCGCCGCCTACTTTAGTCACTAGGCCGTTGACCGGGGCGCCCAGGCCGGTGGTGTTACCGACGTTTTGGGTCAGGCTGGCGACGCCGCTGGTTACAGGGTTAAGGGCGTTGCCGAGGACGCTGGTCACTTGGCCGACGGGTGCACCCGCTGCCGTGTTGGGTGTACCGCTACCACCCAGCAGGGTGCCGAGGGAGGCCACGGTGTTGCCCGCGTTAGCGCCAGTGACGCCAGTGGCGCTGACCACACCGTTGGTGCTGCCGGCATCCAGGCCGTTGCTGGCACCGGCGATCACACCGCCGATCAGTTCAGCCAGGCCCAGTTGATTGGTGTTTCCGCCCGAACCGCTGCCGCTGCCGCCATTGCCGCCACTGCCGTCTGCCGATGGGTCGACATAACCGCTGGCCTTGCCAACGACGGTGCCTACACCGTTGAGCACGCCACCCACGGCGCCGGTCACAGGGTTGTTGGCGCCACCTGCGCTGGCGACTTTGTCACCCAGGCCGTCAACGGTAGTGCCGACTTTTTCCAGCAGGCCACCGACCGGGCTGTCCAGGCCGGTTGCAGTGCCGACTTTACCGGTGGTGTTCTCGACCAGGGATACAACCGGCACCAACACTTTCGCGCCAACGGTGTTGGTGACCGAACCCAACGGGCCGGTGGTGCTGGCGGTGCTGAGGGTGTCGCCGAGCATGGTCACCACGTTGCCGACTTTGCCTACCACTTGGCCTACGGCGGGTGCTGCGGTGCCGACAACAGGTACTTTGCCGAGCAGGGTGGCCACGTTCGAGCCGGTGACGGTCACACCATCACCCAGGTCGGAAACACCATTGGCCACGCCCGCAACGGTTTTGCCCAAGGCATTGCTGTCGGTACCCAGCGTGCCCAAGCCCTCCGACAGGCCGGTGCCGATACTGCCCACTGCGTTGCCGGTCGCGGTCACCAGGCCGCCAGCGGTGGCGCCAACAATGGGCAGGCTGCCGAGCGTGGTGCCCAGGCTGCGCACGGTGGTGCTGAGGGTGCTCACGGTGTCGCCAGCCGTGTCGACCACGGCGGCAGTGACGAGAGGGGTGCTGGTGGTGCCAGGGTCGGTACCGCCGTCGGTAGTACCGCTGCCAGAAGAAGACGAACCACCACTGTGATGCCCGCCGCCGCCGCTGCTGCAGCCGCCGAGGGTCAATGCTACTGCGAGGGCCAATGCGCTACTTGCTTTCCAAAACACGAATTGAGTTTTCATGATGTGAATTCCTTGCACCTGTACAACCTGAGTTGTCTTCAAACACTCACTGCTTCTGGGGGCAGCGATGTGTTTGTCCGTGAGGTCATAAGAATCCCGGGTGCTGTTAATCACCATTCTCAACTTGGTATTAACGATTTATATATTGGCGGTGCAGGTGGGCTTTACGACTAATACCAAGGGTGTAAGGGAAGGATGTATCAAGATATATATTATTTTAAATTCAATAGCTTGCATAAAAAAGCGGACGTTAAAACGTCCGCTATTACTTAGGGTGTATATATACAATTAACCAGTTTATTTCAGGCGATTGGCTGCCACTTGCCTACCATATGTTCAATATCGCCGCTGCCTTTGAGGGCTAACTCGCCACTGGAGCCGGCCGCGCTGGCCAATAACCTGACTTCACTGGGCAGGCGCACGGGCTTGCGAAACTCAACCGCTATTTCGATATTGGCGGCGGGCAGGTGTTCGCCCAGGGCGGCAAGGGTATGGGCCTTGTTCCACAACCCATGGGCGATGGCCTGGGGGAAGCCGAACAGCTTGGCGGTGAGGGCGCTGAGGTGGATGGGGTTGTAGTCGCCAGAAACCCGGGCGTACCGGCGGCCGATATCGGCAGGGGCTGGCCAGCGGGTCAGTTCGTTGACGTGGATGGGGGTTGGCTGCGCGTCATCCGTGGGCTCACCTTCGAGCTTCACGCCACGGCAGAGCATGCGGCTCTCGGCTTCCCACAGCAGGCCGAGGGCATCTTCGGCGGTGGTTACCAGGTCGAAGGTCGCGCCTTTGGGGTGGGGCTTGAGGTTTTGTGTGTGCACGCCGAGGGTCAGCTCGCTCACACCACCCAGTGGGCGATGAATACGGATGCAGTTACTCAGGTGGATCAACCCCAGCAAGGGGAAGGGGAAGCGTTTGTCGGTGAGCAGCTGCATCTGCAAACCGAACGCCAAGATGTGGGGATAAGTCGCGGGCAGGATCGGGCTGTCGGCAAACCCACAGACCTTGCGATACGCCGCCACGTTTGCAGGGTTGATGGGGACCCGGCAGCGCAAACCGTGATCGGGCAAGGTAGCGCCGGTGATCTTGCGCTTGAGGGCCGCACGCCAATACAGCGGCGGCAACGACGGCGTGCTGCTTAACGTTTGCCAATCCATGCTTACGCTCCCAAAAGACTTTGCCCACACACCCGCAGCGCTTGCCCGCTGACCGCGCCGCTGCCCGGCTGGCCGAGCCAGGCCACGGCTTCGGCGACGTCTTGCGGCAAGCCGCCCTGGCCCAGGGAACTCATGCGGCGCCCGGCCTCACGCAAGGCAAAGGGAATATGCGCGGTCATCTGGGTCTCGATAAACCCAGGCGCCACGGCGTTGATGGTGATGCCACGCTCTTTGAGCACGGGCGCCCAGGCTTGCGCGAGGCCAATCAAGCCGGCCTTGCTTGCGGCGTAGTTGGTTTGCCCACGGTTGCCGGCGATACCGCTGATGGACGCCAGCAACACCACGCGAGCGTTGTCGTGCAGGGTGGCGCTGTCGAGCAACGCTTTGGTCAGCACCTGCGGGGCATTCAGGTTTACCGCCAGTACCGCGTCCCAGTATTCCGGGGTCAGGTTGGCCAGGGTTTTGTCGCGGGTGATACCGGCGTTGTGCACCAGGATGTCCAGGCCATCGGGCAGGTGTTCGATCAATTGGCGGGCGGCGTCTTCGGCGCAGATATCCAGCGCCACGGTGCGCGCGCCCAGGCGGGCGGCGAGGGCTTCGAGGTCGGCCTTGGCTTGGGGCACATCCAGCAGGATCACCTCGGCGCCGTCGCGGGCCAGGGTTTCGGCGATGGACGCGCCAATGCCGCGTGCGGCGCCAGTGACCAGGGCCTTGCGCCCGGACAGCGGGCGGGTCCAGTCCTCTACCGGGGTGGCACAGGCTTCGAGGCGAATCACCTGGCCCGAGATGTAGGCACTTTTGGGCGAAAGGAAGAACCGCAGCGCGCCTTCCAGCTGGTCTTCGGCGCCATCGCCGACATACAGCAATTGCAGCACGCCACCGTTGCGCAGCTCTTTGGCCAGTGAGCGGCTGAAACCTTCCAGGGCGCGCTGGGCGCTGGCGGCGAAGGGATCACTGAGACTTTCCGGTGCACGCCCGAGGATCACCAGGTGCGCGCTGTTATCGAGGTTTTTCAGCAGTGGCTGGAAGAACTCGCGCAGTTGCTTGAGTTGGTCCGTGTGCGGCAGCTCGCTGGCGTCGAACACCACTGCCTTGAGTTTGGGCCCGTGGCCGGGAATCCACGTGGATGTTTCACCGCCGTAGGTGTAGGTCGCGTCTGTCAGCTTGTGGGCGAACGCTTGCACCTTGGCGGCCAGCGCACCACCGCCCAGCAGCAACGCGCCTTCTACCGGGCGTAGTCGCCCGGCTTGCCAGCGTTCCAGGCGTACCGGTGACGGCAGGCCAATGGCGGCGACCAAGCGATGGCCGAGGCTTGAGTTGGCGAAGTCGATATAACGGTCAGACATGGAACGCTCTCCGAAGGCTGGGGTTCAAAGGGTTGACCACCCCGGGGCGGTAGTCGTTCGATCAGCCTAGGCTAGGCTCAGCTATCTAGCCCACAACCGACAGGGAGCTTTCCATGACTCAATTGCGCCGCGTAGCGATCATCGGCGGTAACCGCATTCCGTTCGCCCGTTCCAATGGCCCCTACGCCACGGCGAGCAACCAGGCGATGCTGACAGCGGCGCTGGAAGGCTTGATTGAACGCTACAACCTGCATGGCCTGCGCATCGGTGAGGTGGCTGCGGGTGCGGTGCTCAAGCATTCGCGCGATTTCAACCTGACCCGTGAATGCGTGCTGGGCTCGCGCCTGTCGCCGCAAACCCCGGCCTACGACATTCAACAGGCGTGTGGCACCGGGCTGGAAGCGGCGTTGCTGGTGGCCAACAAGATCGCCTTGGGCCAGATTGAATGCGGAATTGCGGGTGGGGTCGACACCACCTCCGATGCGCCGATCGGCGTGAATGAAGGGCTGCGCAAGATCCTGCTGCAAGCCAACCGCAGCAAATCGATGGCGGATAAGTTGAAGGTCTTGTTACAACTTCGTCCCCATCATCTCAAGCCGGAACTGCCGCGCAACGGTGAGCCACGTACTGGGTTGTCCATGGGCCAGCATTGCGAGTTGATGGCGCAAACCTGGCACATCCCTCGCGCCGAGCAGGACCAGTTGGCCCTGGAGAGCCACCAAAAAATGGCCGCTGCCTACGCCGAAGGCTGGCACAACGATTTGCTCACACCGTTCCTGGGTCTGACCCGTGACAACAACCTGCGCCCGGACCTGACCCTGGAAAAACTTGCCGCCCTCAAACCCGCCTTTGAACGCAGCGAAAAGGGCACGCTGACCGCCGGCAACTCCACGCCGCTCACCGATGGTGCATCGCTGGTATTGCTGGGCAGTGAAGAATGGGCCAAGGCGCGTGGCCTGCCGATCCTTGCTTACCTGCGTGACGGTGAAGCGGCAGCGGTGGATTTCGTCAACGGCGCCGAAGGCCTGTTGATGGCGCCGGTGTATGCGGTGCCACGTTTGCTGGCCAGGAATGGTCTGACGCTGCAAGACTTTGATTACTACGAGATCCACGAAGCCTTCGCTGCCCAAGTGCTGTGCACGCTCAAGGCCTGGGAGGACGCAGACTACTGCAAGACCCGCCTCGGCCTGGATGCGCCGTTGGGTGCCATCGACCGCAGCCGCTTGAATGTGAAGGGCAGCTCCCTGGCCGCCGGGCATCCGTTCGCGGCCACCGGCGGGCGTATCGTCGCCAACCTGGCCAAATTGCTGGATGCGGCAGGCAAGGGGCGCGGGTTGATTTCCATCTGCGCAGCCGGTGGGCAGGGGGTGACGGCGATCATTGAACGCTGAAACTGGCATATTGGATGCATTCTTAAGTGATCAACGGTCGGTAGCCCCTCCCACCGGCGAGCCGATTGCCGTATAACGAGTGCCATACGCGTATTTGGTAATAAAGGACCCACAATAAAAGCTGATGAAGACTCCTAAACGCATTGAACCCCTGATCGAAGACGGTCTGGTCGACGAAGTGCTGCGCCCACTCATGAGTGGTAAAGAAGCAGCTGTTTATGTGGTGCGCTGCGGCAATGAATTGCGTTGCGCCAAGGTTTACAAGGAGGCGAATAAACGAAGTTTTCGTCAGGCGTCCGAATACCAGGAAGGCCGGAAGGTGCGTAACAGCCGTCAGGCCCGGGCCATGGCCAAGGGTTCCAAGTTCGGCAAGAAAGAAACCGAAGATGCCTGGCAGAACGCCGAAGTGGCGGCGTTGTTCCGCCTGGCCGGTGCGGGCGTTCGCGTGCCACAGCCGTTCGACTTCCTGGAAGGCGTGTTGCTGATGGAACTGGTGGCCGACGAGTACGGCGATGCGGCGCCGCGTCTTAACGACGTTGTGTTGGAGCCGGACCAGGCGCGCGAATACCACGCCTTCCTGATTTCCCAGATCGTGCTGATGCTGTGTACCGGTCTGGTGCACGGTGACTTGTCCGAGTTCAACGTACTGCTCACGCCAACCGGGCCTGTGATCATCGACCTGCCCCAGGCGGTGGATGCGGCGGGTAACAACCACGCGTTCAGCATGCTGGAGCGGGATGTGGGCAACATGGCTTCCTACTTCGGGCGCTTTGCCCCGGAGTTGAAGAAGACCAAGTACGCCAAGGAAATGTGGGCACTGTACGAAGCCGGCACCTTGCACCCAGCCAGCGTATTGACCGGCGAGTTCGATGAGCCGGAAGAACTGGCGGACGTGGGCGGCGTGATTCGCGAGATCGAAGCGGCGCGGTTGGATGAAGAGCGTCGCCAGGCGATTCGGGCGGCGGATGATGCACCGCAGAGCAAAGTGCCGGATGAGCCACCGCCGCCGCCGTGGATGCAGTGATCTTTGGTAGATGAAGATCAAAAAATGTGGGAGCGGGGGGGGGGGGGGGGGGGGGGGGGGGGGGGGGGGGGGGGGGGGGGGGGGGGGGGGGGGGGGGGGGGGGGGGGGGGGGGGGGGGGGGGGGGGGGGGGGNACGGTAGATCACTCAGTACATGTATCGACTGACACTCCGCCTTCGCGAGCAAGCCCGCTCCCACATTTGGTTTTGCATGTATTCAGATAGATTCCATCAGGCGCAGCAACCGCCCGACGCCAACTCCTTGAGAATCGGACAATCCGGCCGATGATCACCCTGGCAGTGTTCCACCAGGTCCTGCAACGTATCGCGCAATTGCCCCAGTTCCAGGATCTTCTGGTTCAACTCATCGATATGCTGGCGCGCCAAGGCTTTTACATCAGCGCTGGCCCGTTGCCGGTCTTGCCATAGGGTCAGCAGCTTGCCGACCTCTTCCAACGAAAACCCCAAATCCCGCGAACGCTTGATAAACGCCAGGGTGTGCAAATCCTCCGCGCCGTAGACCCGATAGCCGCTGTCGGTGCGGTGGGCGGCCTTGAGCAGGCCGATGGATTCGTAGTAGCGAATCATCTTGGCGCTCAGCCCGCTCTGGCGGGCGGCTTGGCCGATGTTCATGGGCGTTGATCCTCCAAGTCCTTGGGTTTCCAGGTTTTCAACAACAAGGCATTGCTCACCACGCTGACGCTGGACAACGCCATCGCCGCGCCCGCCAACACCGGGTTGAGCAAGCCGAATGCGGCCAGGGGAATACCGATCAGGTTATACACAAAGGCCCAGAACAGGTTCTGGCGGATCTTTGCGTAGGTCTTGCGGCTGATCTCCAGCGCGGCGGGCACCAGGCGCGGGTCGCCGCGCATCAGGGTAATACCGGCAGCATGCATGGCCACGTCGGTGCCACCACCCATGGCGATGCCGATATCGGCAGCCGCCAGCGCCGGGGCGTCGTTGATGCCGTCGCCGACCATGGCCACCACACCGGTTTTTTTCAATTCGACAACGGTTGCAGCTTTGTCGGCCGGCAGCACTTCGGCGTGCACATCGTCGATGCCCAACGCCCGGGCCACCACGCGGGCGCTGCCGCGATTGTCGCCGGTGAGCAGGTGGCTGCTGATGTGCTGGGCCTTGAGTTGCGCAACCGCCTCCAGCGCGCCGGGCTTGAGGGTGTCGCCAAAGGCGAACAAGCCCAACACCTGCGGTTGCGCGCCTTGTTCGATCAACCAGGACAAGGTGCGGCCTTCGGCTTCCCAGGCTTTGGCGGATGCGACCAACTCGCCAGCATTCAAACCGCTTTCTTCCAGCAGACGGCGGTTGCCCAGGGCCAGTGTCCGGCCGTCGAGGGTGCCTGCGATGCCGCGTCCAGTCAGGGATTGGCTGGCGCTCACATCGGCCACGTCCAGCCCTTGTTCGCGGCATGCATCCAGCACCGCCTTGGCCAGCGGGTGTTCACTGCCGCGTTGCAGCGCACCGGCCTGTTGCAGCAGCCAGGCTTCGTTGCCATCTACAGCGACCAAGTGGGCGATCTTCGGCGTGCCGGAGGTGAGGGTGCCGGTCTTGTCGAATACTACGGCGCTCACTTCATGGGCGCGCTCCAGGGCTTCGGCGTCCTTGATCAGGATGCCATGGCGTGCGGCGACGCCGGTGCCGGCCATGATCGCCGTCGGTGTGGCCAGGCCCAAGGCGCAAGGGCAGGCGATGACCAGTACGGCGACGGCGTTGATGATTGCGGTCTCAAGCGTTGCGCCGTACAGCCACCACCCCACCAGCGTGATCAGCGCCAAGACCAGCACGGCCGGGACGAACACCTGGCTGACTTTATCCACCAGTTTCTGGATCGGGGCCTTGGCGGCCTGGGCGTCTTCCACCAGGCGGATGATCCGCGCCAATACGCTTTCGGCGCCTAGCGCGGTGGTGCGCACCAACAGGCGGCCTTCGCCGTTGATGGCGCCGCCAGTGACCTTGTCCCCTGGCTGTTTGGGGACGGGCAGGCTTTCACCGCTGATCAAGGCTTCGTCGGCATGGCTTTGCCCTTCGATCACTTCGCCGTCCACCGGGAAGCGCTCGCCGGGCTTGACCATGACCACATCGCCCAGCTTTAGCGCGTTGATGGCGACCTCTTCTTCGCGGCCTTCAACGAGCCGAATCGCCTGTTCCGGGCGCAGGGCTTCGAGGGCGCGAATAGCGCTGGCGGTTTGGCGTTTGGCGCGGCTTTCCAGGTACTTGCCCAGCAACACCAGGGCGATCACCACCGCAGAGGCTTCGAAATACAAATGGGGCGCCATGCCGGGGTGGGCCGTCAGCCATTCATAAATACTCAGGCCGTAACCGGCGCTGGTGCCGATGGCCACCAGCAGGTCCATATTGCCGGCTCCAGCGCGCACGGCTTTCCAGGCCGCTATATAGAAGCGTGCCCCCAGGATGAATTGCACCGGTGTGGCCAGGGCGAACTGCACCCAGGCCGGTAGCATCCAGTGCAGGCCGAAGGGCTCCACCAGCATCGGCAGCACCAGCGGCAAGGCCAGCACAATGGCCAGCAACAGTGCCCAGCGCTCGCGGTGCAGGCGCTGGGCCTGGTCGGCATCGGTGGCGGTTTCGCTTTGGGGCAGGCTGGCGGTGTAGCCGGCCTTGTCGACGGCGGCGATCAGCACGCTGGGGTCCATCTGGCCCAGTACTTCGACATGGGCGCGTTCGTTGGCCAGGTTGACGCTGACGCTGTGCACCCCCGGCACCTTGCCCAGCGCGCGCTCGACGCGGCCGGCACAGCTGGCGCAGGTCATGCCGCTGATGGGCAGGTCAAAGGTGGTCGATCCATTCATGGGGCAGTCCTCCTGAAGACGTTGCCCCTAGGATCAACCTTGACCTGTGGGGAAGGTCAAGCCTGTTCAGTATTCCAGCGAAGCCGCTTTGAGGTACATGCCGTCCGGGCCTTGGGCGATGCGCAACTTGCGCACATCACCGGCCTTGAGTGTGATGTTTTGCGCCGGTGGCGCCAGCAAGCCCGGCAGGCAGCCAGGGGCTTGGCCCGGTAGCAGCTTCAAGCGCAATGACAGGTTGCCCGATGGCAAGTTGAACGAGGTGGCTTGCTCCTGGAACAGCCGACCCGCCAACTGGTCATTGAGGTACAAGCCGATCTCGCAGTTGGTCGGCACTTCCAGGCGTTCGCGGGAAATGATCAGCACCGCGTAGTCCTCTGCGGCATAGGCCAGGGGCGCAGCGGCAGACAAGCTCAGCAGGCCCGCAAGGGCAAAAAACGACCAGCGCATGGCGAATGCTCCATGGTTTATATCCAAGATCGGTCAAGCTTGGCCGACGACGCCCTCGAATACCAGCCCGGCCGAAGATTACAGAACTTGACCTTGCCATCGTGGCAAGGTCGACATTACACCCAACCCCATCAAAGGAGTCATGTCATGCAAGTATTCAGCGTTGAAGGAATGACCTGCGGCCATTGCGTCCGGGCGGTAACCCAGGCGGTACAGAGCCAGGACCCGGCGGCCGAAGTGAAGGTGGACCTCGCCGCCAAGCAGGTCAGTGTGCAAAGCCAACTGAGCCCCGAGGTGATCGCCAGCCTGATCCGCGAAGAAGGCTACACCGTCGTCTGATTTTTAATAGTTAGCGAGCTATCGTAATGTTCAAGGCACCCAAGCGCGGCTAGACTGTCGGGCTGCTGTCCTACTTGGGTGCCTGATGAACCTGCGCATAATTCTGATTTTGGGTGCCTTGAGCGCCTTCGCGCCATTGGCGATTGATTTTTACCTGCCGGGCTTTCCGGCGATGGCCACTGCGTTTGCCACCGATGAAAAACATATCCAGTTGACCTTGGCGGTGTATTTTGCGGGCCTGGCCATCGGCCAATTGATCTACGGCCCGTTGGCAGACCGCTTTGGTCGGCGCGGCCCGCTGCTCAGTGGCGTGACCTTATTTACCTTGGCGTCCTTTGCCTGCGCTTTTGCACCGTCTTTGGAGTGGCTGATCGGTGCGCGTTTCGTGCAGGCCCTGGGCGGCTGCGCGGGCATGGTGATTTCCCGCGCGGTGGTCAGCGACAAATGTGATGCGGTGGGTTCGGCCAAGGTGTTTTCCCAACTGATGCTGGTAACTGGCCTGGCGCCGATCCTGGCGCCGCTGGCCGGTGGGTTGATGGTTGGAATCTGGGGCTGGCAGTCGATCTTTCTGGCGCTGTCGATGTTCAGCGTGATGGCAGCGATTGCCGTGGCGGTCGGCTTGCCGGAAACGTTCCCCGCCCATCAGCCGCGTCAGCCGTTGTCTGGTTCGCTGCGTCGCTACGCGGCGCTGTTGTCGGACCGGGTCTACCTCGGTTATGCCCTCACCGGCGGTATTTCGATTGCCGGGATGTTTGCCTATATCGCCGGTTCCCCGTTCGTGTTTATCCAACTCTATGGCGTGCCCGCCGAGCATTACGGCTGGCTGTTTGGCTCTAACGCCGCAGGTTTTATCCTCGTGGCGCAGGTGAATGCGCGGTTGCTCTCCAAACGTGGCCCGGCGTTTTTACTATCGCGCAGCGTGTGGGTGTACCTGTTGGCGGCGGTGACGTTGCTCGGCATCGCGGCATTGCGCACCGACGCGTTGTGGCCGTTGCTGGTGCCGTTGTTTATCTGCATCGCCAGCCTGGGCTGCATCTTGCCGAACACTTCTGCTTGCGCCATGAGCGGGCAGGGCGCACGGGCCGGTAGCGCTTCGGCATTGCTCGGCTGCATTCAGTTCGGCGTGGCGGCAGGGGCTGCGTCTTTGGTGGGGGTGTTGCACGACGGCACCGCAATGCCGATGGCCATGGTGATCAGCCTATGCGGTGTATTGGCGGTGACGATTGCGGTGTCGACCCAACGCCTGCAACGGGCGAGGGCCGCGCAGGCGCAGGTCTGAAACACCTGGTTAGCCAGCAGCGCTGCGTTGCTGGCTGTCGGGAAAACGGTGGGGGGCCTGAATACGGGCTTGCAGGGTGTCGACAAAGGCACGTGCCTCGGCCTCGGTGTGGAAGGTAATAGCCTTTTGGTCCAACCGGACTTCCCACTGGGATTTTGCTAACGCTTTTATCAGGATCTTCATTGCTGACCTCCTTACGTAAAAGAAACGCGGCAAAGGCGGCCAATATAAACCTGAATCCCCGCGTAAAGATGACAAAGGTCAACTCTCGGACTAATGGTGTCGTCCGTTACTCACAGCAATAACCGACGACACCGACAGACCTTTTTCAGAACCCTTCCAGCACGATCTTGCCCTTGGCCTTGCCGCTTTCCAGCAGCGCATGGGCCCGACGCAGGTTGGCCGCATTGATCACACCGAAATGCTCGCCCACTGTGGTTTTCAAGATGCCGGCGTCGATCAGCTCGGCCACGCGATTAAGCAGGTTGTGCTGCTCAATCATGTCTGGCGTCTCGAACATCGAGCGGGTGTACATGAACTCCCAATGCAACGACAGGCTCTTGCGCTTAAGCTTGCTGACATCCAGCGCCTTGGGATCATCGATCAGCGCCAGCTTGCCTTGGGGCAGCAGAGCTTCCACCAGTTGGTCCAGGTGATGATCGGTCTGGGTCAGGCTGGCGACGTGGGTGACCTGCGGGTGACCCGCCGTTTTCAGCGCTTCACTCAACGGCTGGCTGTGGTCGATTACCAGGTCGGCGCCCAACGCTTTGGCCCATTCCTGGGTTTCCGGACGCGAGGCAGTGCCGATCACTTTCAATGCGGTGAGCTGGCTGGCCAGTTGGGTCAGGATCGAACCCACGCCACCCGCGGCACCGACGATCATCAGGCTTTGGCCTTCATCCTGTTTACCTTCACGCACTTGCAGGCGTTCGAACAGCAACTCCCACGCGGTGATGGCGGTCAGCGGCAGTGCAGCGGCTTCGGCAAAGCCCAGGCTTTTGGGCATATGGCCGACGATGCGTTCGTCCACGGTGTGCAGTTCGCTGTTGCCACCCGGTCGTACCAGGGAACCGGCGTAGTACACCTTGTCGCCGACCTTGAACAAGCTCACTTCGCTGCCGACCGCCTTGACCACGCCGGCCACGTCCCAGCCCAGCACCTTGGCGGCGCCGTTCTCCGGGGCGACGTTCTGGCGCACCTTGGTGTCCACCGGGTTGACGGAGATGGCTTTGACTTCCACCAGCAGGTCGCGGGGGCCGGCAACCGGCGCTGGCAGCTCGATGTCTTGCAGGGCGTTTGGATCGTTGATCGGCAGCGATGCGTAGTAGGCAATGGCTTTCATGGGGGCTCCGGAAAAAGGGCGGTGATCAGGCAAGAAATTTCAGGCGCTTGAGTTCGAAGTGTTCGATCACATCGGCGGCCTTGGCACGGAAACTTTGGATATGCGCGCTCTGGTCGTGGTCGGCCAGCGCGGCGTCGTCGCTCCAGCGTTCGAGCATGTAAAAGGTCTCGGGGTGTTGCAGGTCCTGGTGCAGGTCGTACTGCTGGCAGCCGGGTTCGAGGCGGGTAGGTTCCAGCAGGTCGCGCAGCAGGGTTTCCAGGGTGGCCTGTTGGCCGGGTTTGGCGATCAGCGTGGCGATGACGTTAAAGGCAGTGGGCATATTCAACTCCAGACACGTGATGAACGGGATGGGCAGATGATTGGCTATTTCCCGCGAAGATAAAAGCCGCTAAAACAGAGGTCTGTTTCAACCAAATTTTGATAATGAGCGGGAATGCATGCTGCGTTTTGATGATTTGCAGTTGTTTGTGCGCGCTGCCGACCTGGGCAGCCTGTCGGCGGCGGCGCGGGTGATGGACTTGTCGCCCGCCGTGGCCAGCGCGGCGTTGAAGCGTATCGAACAACAACTGGGCGCACGCTTGTTGGCACGGTCCACCCGCAGCCTGCGCCTGACTGCCGAGGGTGAAGGCTTTTTGGAATACGCTCGCGCCGCGCTCAGTTCACTGGATGAGGGGCGGCGCCTGCTGGCCAGCGGCCAGGACCATGTCAGCGGCGTGCTGCAGCTGTCAGCCCCTTCGGACTTTGGCCGCAACCAACTGCTGCCGTGGCTGGATGAGTTCCAGCGCGAATACCCGCAACTCTCCGTGCGCCTGTTGCTGGGCGACCGCATTGCCGACTTGTTTCGCCAGCCGGTGGACATCGCCCTGCGCTACGGCGAGCCCGAGGACTCCAGCCTGATCGCGCTGCCTGTCGCCCCGCACAACGTGCGCGTACTGTGCGCCGCCCCCAGTTACCTTGTGCGTCACGGTGAGCCTCGGCATTTGGAGCAATTGGCCCAACACAATTGCTTGCTGTATATGCTCGGCAGCCGCGTGCACGACCACTGGAGCTTTCATGATGGCAAGCGCGAAGTCAGCCTGACGGTCAGCGGCGACCGTTTCAGCGACGACGCCGACGTGGTACGCCGCTGGGCAGTGGCGGGCGTGGGCATTGCCTACAAATCCTGGCTGGATGTGAGCACCGACGTGCTGGCTGGCCGCTTGCAGTTGATCCTGCCGGAGCTGCGCGGCGAGCGTACGCCGCTCAACTTGCTGTGCGCCCACCGCGCCCAGTTGAGCAAACCCATCAACCTGTTGCGGGAAATGCTCGTGGCCCGCTGTGCGATGTTGACTGCACAGTTGCCGGAGCGAATGCACGCTGGCTAATAGCCGCCCGTAGAACCAGAAGTTTCACTCAAACGCTGTCCCTATCTGTGCTGTAGGACCACGCGGAACCGGTGCTTTGCGCTCCTATACTTGGTCGCCTAACAACGTAGACATGTGATTCAACAGGGAGTGGATAGATGGACGAAGCACCTTGCATCAGTCAGATCGCCAGCCTACTGGCTGATCCCAAACGCACCGCCATGCTATGGGCCTTGATGGACGGCTCGGCCAAATCGCCGGAGGAGCTGGCCAGGTTCGCCGGGCTGACACCGGCATCGGCCAATGCTCATCTGGCTCGTTTGACTGGCAGCGGCTTGCTGCGTATCGAAGGCCGGCGTGGCCGGCGGCTGTATCGCGTGGCAGCCCCAGATGTCGGCGCGGCCATCGACGCCTTGGCCAGTACGACAGTGGCCAGTGCAATACGGCGTGCGCCGGATGTTGTGCTGACGCCCCTGGCGGCGCCATCGTCATTGCGACGTGCCCGTTTGTGTCATGGGCACCTGGGTGGGGAGCTGGCGGCGGGGCTGTATGAGCGGATGCTGGCGAGCGGGTGGATCGAACGCCATGAACATCGCACCGAAGTCACCTTCAAAGGTGCGCAACAGTTGGCCGGGCTGGGTATTTTCACGCAGGCGCTGGCCACACCGCTGGTGTGTGACTGTTTCGACTGGAGCCAGCAGTACCCGCACTTGGGCGGAGCGTTGGGCGCGGGCTTGTTGCAGCTGTTTATGCAGTCGAACTGGATCTCGGTAGCCAACGATTCGCGGGCCCTGGTCGTCAGCGACATCGGGCAGGTGGAAATCTCGCAATTGGCCGCGCCCGCGCAACCCTAGTGGTGGTGGCGTCGTTCAGAGTTTCAATCAGGTCGCATCCAGCAATAACGCGGGAAAACGATGCCGCACACTCGCTGAGGGGATTTTTCACACAGGGGATGCGGCATGGGTATGCAAGGCTATAGCGCAGCGGAACGGCTGGAACGGTTGCCCATCAGCGGGTACCACCGCGTGATTTTTATCATCATCGCCCTGGCGTTTTTCTTCGACTCCATGGACCTGGCGATGATGACCTTCTTGCTGGGCTCGATCAAAACCGAGTTCGGGTTGAGTACGGCCCAGGCCGGGCTGCTGGCCAGTTCGAGTTTTTTCGGCATGGTGGTGGGCGCGTCGCTGTCCGGGATGCTCGCCGATCGCTTCGGCCGCAAGCCAGTATTCCAGTGGAGCATTGTGTTGTGGGGCATCGCCAGTTACCTGTGCTCTACGGCGCAGACCGTGGAGACGCTGACGCTGTTTCGGATCTTGCTGGGCATTGGCATGGGCATGGAGTTTCCGATTGCGCAGTCGATGCTCTCGGAGCTGATTCCGGCCAAGAGGCGTGGGCGCTACATCGCCCTGATGGACGGCTTCTGGCCGTTGGGTTTTGTGGCAGCAGGGGTGCTTTCTTACTTCCTGTTGCCGGTGATCGGCTGGCGCGACATCTTCCTGGTGTTAGCCGTGCCGGCGGTGTTTGTACTGGCTATCCGCTTTTTTATCCCAGAGTCACCACGCTGGTTGGAACAGGCCGGGCGGCATGATGCGGCCGATAAGGTCTTGCAGGGTATCGAGCAAAAAGTGCGTGACTCCCTGGGCTGCACTGACCTGCCGGAGCCTATCGGCCTGCCACGGGTAGAGAGCACGCCGGGGACGTTCTTTTCGGCATTCCAGCAGCTGTGGTCGGCGCAGTATCGCCAGCGCACGATGATGATTTGGAGCGTGTGGTTCTTTGCCTTGCTCGGCTTCTACGGGCTGACCTCGTGGTTGAGCGCGTTATTGCAGCAGTCGGGTTTTGCCGTGACGCAGTCGGTGTATTACACGGTGATCATTTCCCTGGGCGGCATCCCCGGCTTCCTGATGGCGGCCTGGTTGGTGGAGCGTTGGGGGCGTAAGCCGGTGTGTGTGGTGACGCTGCTGGGCGGCGGGGTGATGGCGTTTCTGTATGGGCAAAGCGCGGTGTTTGGCGGCAACGTGGGGTTGCTGATCACGTCGGGGTTGTTGATGCAGTTCTTTTTGTTTGGCATGTGGGCGGTGCTTTATACCTACACGCCCGAGTTGTATCCCACGTCGGCGCGGGCGACGGGGTCCGGTTTTGCTTCCGCGATCGGTCGGGTCGGTTCATTGCTTGGGCCGTTGGTGACCGGGTTGGTGTTTCCGATTACTGGGCAGGGTGGGGTGTTTGCCCTCGGCGCGCTGTGTTTTGCGGTCGCGGCTGTGGTGGTGTGGGTGTTTGGGATGGAGACGAAGGGCAAGACTCTGGAGGAGTTGACCGAAATTAAATCGGCAATGTAGATCCAATGTGGGAGGGGCGGTGCGACGATTCGACTTGCTCCCGATAGCAGTGGGCCAGCTACCGATAAGCTGACTGACCCACCGCCATCGGGAGCAAGCCCCCTCCCACATTTAGCCTGCACTCATCCAGTGACAGCGGCTTATGGTTTTACCAACCGCGCATCCAGGCTGTTCTGCGCCAGGCGTTTGGCCTGGTCCTGGGTCATGCCCAGTGCAGTGTGCAGCGCGTGGAAATTCTCGGTGACATAACCGCCGAAGTAGGCCGGGTCATCGGAGTTCACCGTGACTTTCACGCCACGCTCCAGCATGTCGAGGATGTTGTGCTGGGCCATGTCGTCGAACACGCACAGCTTGGTGTTGGACAGTGGGCAAACAGTCAGCGGGATCTGCTCGTCGATGATGCGCTGCATCAAGCGCTCGTCTTCGATGGCGCGCACGCCATGGTCGATACGCTGGATTTTCAGCAGGTCGATGGCTTCCCAGATGTACTCGGGCGGGCCTTCTTCGCCAGCGTGGGCCACGGTAAGGAAGCCTTCATGACGGGCACGGTCGAATACGCGCTGGAACTTGCTCGGCGGGTGGCCCATTTCCGAACTGTCCAGGCCCACGGCCACGAACGCATCACGGAACGGCAGCGCCTGGTCGAGGGTTTTCTCGGCTTCGGCTTCGCTCAAGTGGCGCAGGAAGCTGAGGATCAAGCCGCTGGTGATGCCCAGTTGCTGTTCGCCATCTTTAAGTGCCGCTGCAATGCCGTTGAGCACCACTTCGAACGGGATGCCACGATCGGTGTGGGTCTGCGGGTCGAAGAACGGCTCGGTGTGGATCACGTTCTGTTCTTTGCAGCGCAGCAGGTAGGCCCAGGTCAGGTCGTAGAAATCCTGGGAAGTGCGCAGCACATCGGCGCCCTTGTAGTACAGGTCGAGAAACTCTTGCAGGTTGTTGAAGGCGTAGGCCTTGCGCAGGGTTTCGACATCGTTCCATGGCAGCGCAATCTTGTTGCGCTCGGCCAGGGCGAACAGCAGCTCAGGCTCCAGCGAGCCTTCCAGGTGCAGGTGCAGTTCAGCCTTGGGCAGGGCGTTGAGCCAATCGTACATTTTCTAAATTCTCATCAGGTGCAATGGCGGCATTCTACAGGCCATGGCTGAAATAATTGGCAAAACCTGACCAGCAGGATCGTTTTTGTTGCATTCGCGCAAGGGCCGCGTGAACTAAGGTGTAACGAAACGTTAGCAGCGTGCCGTAGTCTGTACCCCATCAATGACTGATTTGTTGTACGAAAAAAGGCCCGGAATGCTCACATCCCTCAAGCAAGAAAAATTCATGCTGCTGGCGCTGATTGCCGCCATCGCGGCCTACCCGCTGGAGCATTGGATGCTCAACAGCGGCCAAGGCGTGGCGCTGCTCGGCGGCGTGGTACTGATCGCGTTTATCGTAGTGGCGTCGATGCGCGTAGCCCACCACGCCGAGCAACTGGCAGAAAAGGTCGGCGATCCCTACGGCACCATGATCCTCACCCTGGCCGCCGTGCTGGTGGAGGTGGTGATCCTGGCGATCATGATGAGCAACGAACCATCGCCCACCTTGGTGCGGGACACGATTTATTCGGCGGTCATGCTCGATATCAACGGCATTCTCGGCCTCGCCGCGCTGATGGGCGGGATCAAGCATGGCGAACAGTCCTACAACGACGATTCGGCCCGCAGCTACGGCGTGATGATCCTTACGGCCATGGGCGTGTCGATGGTAGTGCCGGAATTTATCCCCGAGGCCGATTGGAAAATTTACTCGGCCTTCACCATTGGCGCGATGGTGGTGCTCTACACCCTGTTTTTGCGTATGCAGGTGGGGCCTCACAGTTATTTTTTCAGCTACAGCTACCCGGAGAAGCGTCGTAAAAAGACGGCTGAGGAAGAGCAGTCGCCGCCGATAAACCTGGCGTTCTCCATCGGCACCCTGGTGTTTGGCGTGATTGTGATTGGCGCGTTGGCCGAGGTGATGTCCAAGACTTTGGATCTGGGCCTTGAGGGCACAGGCGCACCGCCGGTGATTACGGCAATTGTGGTGGCGGCTATTTCAGCTGCGCCGGAGATTCTGACCGCGTTGCGCGCGGCGCTGGCCAACCGCATGCAGTCGGTGGTGAATATTGCGCTGGGTGCGTCGTTGTCGACGGTGATCCTGACGGTGCCGGTGATGGAGGCGATGGCGCTCTATACCGGGCAACCGTTCCAGATGGCGATGACGCCGGTGCAGACGGTGATGATCTTTATCACGTTGATTGTGAGCGCGATCAACCTCAATGATGGCGAGACCAATGCCATTGAAGGGATGACGCATTTTGTGTTGTTTGCGACCTTCATTATGTTGTCGCTGTTGGGGCTGTAACCGGATTTGCTGAACTCAGCAGGGCCCAATGTGGGAGCGGGCTTGCTCGCGAATGCGTTGTGTCAGTCAGCACATTAGTTGACTGATTCACCGCCTTCGCGAGCAAGCCCGCTCCCACATTTCGAGCAGTGTCAGGCTCAAGTTCCAGCGATCAAGGCTCTAGCCGCCTGGGTGTGATCGGCGATCAAACCTTTCAAGTCCAAACCTTCGACCTGGCCATCAATCACTCGCCATTTACCCGCCACCATCACCCGGTCCGCCCGATCCGCACCGCACAACAACAGTGCCGAGANAGCCGCCTGGGTGTGATCGGCGATCAAACCTTTCAAGTCCAAACCTTCGACCTGGCCATCAATCACTCGCCATTTACCCGCCACCATCACCCGGTCCGCCCGATCCGCACCGCACAACAACAGTGCCGAGATCGGGTCATGGCTGCCGGAGAACCGCAGTTCGTCGAGTTTGAACAACGCCAAGTCTGCCTGTTTTCCTACGGCCAGCTCACCAATATCCGTACGCCCCAGCAACTGCGCCGAACCTTTTGTCGCCCAGCCCAGCACGCCTTGCGGGGTGATCTTTTCCGCGCCGTAACGCAGACGCTGGATATACAGGGCCTGGCGCGCTTCAAGGATCATGTTCGACGCATCGTTGGAGGCGGAGCCGTCCACACCCAGCCCGATAGGCGCGCCGGCGGCGAGCAAGTCGAGGGTGGGGCAGATACCGGACGCCAGGCGCATGTTCGAGCTTGGGCAATGGCAGATGCCGGTGCCGGCCGCGCCGAGGCGTTCGATTTCGTCCGGGTTGAAGTGAATGCCATGGGCCAGCCAGGTGCGTGGGCCGAGCCAGCCGACGCTGTCGAGGTAGTCCACGGTGCGCAGGCCAAAACGTTGCAGGCAGAAGTCTTCCTCGTCGAGGGTTTCCGCCAGGTGCGTGTGAAGGCGTACGTCGAGGCTGTCAGCCAATTCGGCGCTGGCGCGCATGATTTCTGGCGTGACCGAGAATGGCGAGCACGGCGCCAAGGCAATCTGGATCTGTGCGCCATCGCCGCGCTGGTGGTATTCGTGGATCAGGCGTTGGCTGTCGTCCAGGATGACTTGGCCTTGCTGCACGGTTTGTTGCGGGGGCAAACCGCCATCGGCTTCGCCCAGGCTCATGGAACCCCGGGTGAGCATGGCGCGCATGCCCAATTCGCGCACGCTTTGCACTTGAACGTCGATGGCGTTTTCCAGGCCGTCAGGGAACAGGTAGTGATGGTCGGCGGCGGTGGTGCAGCCTGAGAGCAATAGTTCGGCCAGTGCCACTTTAGTGGCCAGGGCGAGTTTTTCCGGGGTGAGGCGTGCCCAGACCGGGTACAGGGTTTTCAGCCAGGGAAATAGCGGCTGGTTGACCACCGGCGCCCAGGCGCGGGTCAGGGTTTGGTAGAAATGGTGGTGGGTGTTGATCAGGCCGGGGAGGATGACATGCTCGCGGGCGTCGAAGATTTGGCCGCACGGCACGCTGGGTTCGCGGCCCCAGCCCAGCACTTCGGTGATCACACCATCTTGCAGCACCAGGCCACCACGGGCGTCGAGGCCATTGGCAGTGAAAATCGCGAGGGGGTTTTTTAACCAGATACGGGTCGCAGGCATTGGCCGGCTCCTCTGAATGATGGGTTCAGGTTTGCCAGCTCAGTGTTGCCCTGTCTGCTGATCCAGGGTCGCCGGTGAAGGCGAGGAAGTAGATTACGTGTAGTTCGAGATCTCGTCCATCTGTAGGCAGATAGACGAGATTGGTGTGGGAGGAAGTTACCAGGCGATGGTGTCGCCTTTGTAGTCCACAAAGTGATGGCCGCCCTTGCCGGTGTAGGCATTTACCTGGTCTACCAGGCCACGCACGCTGGTGTCGACATCGATGTGGGCGTTTTCGCCGCCCATGTCGGTCTTCACCCAGCCCGGGTGCAGCGACAATACGGTGAGTTTTTGGTCGCCCAGCTGGGTGATGAAACTGTTGGTCATGGAGTTGAGTGCGGCCTTGCTGGCCTTGTACAGCGCCAGATCCGAACCGTCGGGGATGGTCACGCTGCCCAGCACCGAACTCATGAAGGCCAGTACGCCGCTGTCTTTGCGGATCTGCCCGACAAAACGCTGGGCCAGGTTGATCGGCGCCACGGCGTTGGTGAAGAAGAGTTGACCGACCTCCGCCAGGGTGGCATGGCCAGGTTCCTGGTTGGCAGGGCCCTTGACGCCGGCGTTGACGAACAGCAGGTCAAAGGTGCGTTCCTTGAGGCGCTGGCTCAGGGCGATCACGGCTTGCTGATCGTCCATGTCGAGTTTCTCGACCTGTACCGGGCCGACGGCTTTCAGCGCATCGGCCTTGCTTGGGTCACGCACGGTGGCGGTTACGTCCCAGCCGTCATGGAGCAATTGCTTGACCAAGCCAAGGCCCAGCCCACGGGAGGCGCCGATGATCAGTGCGGTTTTTGGCGTAGACATGAAAAGCTTCCTTTGGCGTCGCGGTTCAGGGAGTTCAGCGTTGCAGCAGGATACGCCCACGGCTGAGGTCGGCGAGTTGAATTTGCAGGGTGTCGATATGCGCTTCGCCTACGGCGAGTTGTAGCTCGACGCCGTTGGCGGTGAAGGATTCTTCCACCACCAGCCCGCCCAACTCGGCAACGCGCAGTTTCACCAGGTTCAATTCGGCGAAACCGCAGGCGCAACTCAGCGGCACGCGGCTGATCAGTTCGATACGTTCGGCGGTTTGCAGGCACTTGTTCGCGCCACCGCCGTAAGCACGGGCGAGGCCGCCGGTGCCCAGTTGGATTCCGCCGTACCAGCGAATCACCAACACCGCGACTTGATCAAACCCTTGCGCCTCAATGGCCGCCAGGATCGGTCGCCCGGCCGTTCCGCCGGGTTCGCCATCGTCATTGCTGCGGTATTGATCGGCCAACTTCCAGGCCCAGCAGTTGTGTGTGGCGTTCAAGTCGCTGTGCTGCTCGAAAAACGCCTGGGCGTCTTGCGGGCTGGCGATCGGTGCGGCGAGGGTGATGAAGCGGCTTTTGCGTATTTCTTCACGAAATTCACAAAGGCCGGTAAGCGTGAAAGACATAAATCGCTTCGTTTATAGGGCGGGCTTGACGCCACAGCCTTTGAGAATGATGTGGATCAGGTTGGTGCCGGCGTCTTCCATGTCCTGCTTGGTCAGCTTGGTGCGGCCGGTGACGCGGCAGATTTGGGTGGCGAAGTCGGCATAGTGCTGGGTGCTGCCCCACAGCAGGAAGATCAGGTGCACGGGATCGACAGGGTCCATCTTGCCGGCATCCATCCAGGCTTGGAACACGGCGGCACGGCCGCTGAACCATGCGCGATAGTCCTGGTTGAAATATTCGGTAAGGCATTCGCCACCGCTGATGATCTCCATGGCGAAAATTCGCGATGCCTGGGGGTGGCGCCGCGAGAATTCCATCTTGGTGCGGATATAGCGGGTGAGGGCGACGGCGGGGTCATCCTCGGCGGTCAGCGCGTTGAAGGTGCTGTCCCACAATTCGAGGATATTGCTGAGCACGGCGATATACAGGCCCAGCTTGTTGGTGAAGTAGTAGTGCAAGTTGGCTTTGGGCAGCCCGGCACTGGCAGCGATGGTGTTCATGCTAGTGCCTTTGTAGCCATGGCGCGCGAATTCGTCTTCAGCAGCCTGGAGAATCGCTTGTTCGTTCTTTTGCCGAATGCGACTGGCGGGTTTTCCGGTGGGGTTGCTGTGGGCAGGAACTTCGAGGCTCATGGAGGTTTCCGTGCAGATCGATAGAGACGACGTGTGCACAGATAACCCACCAACAAGCCCCAGACAAGTCCCGATGCAATAAAACCGTCAAAGCGGTTCGAGTGTGTCGCTTTCCGATGTGTGGTTTGCGGCAACGCTGCTGGCCTTGGCCTCCGGTAGTAACAGGCACAAGACGATGGCTGTCAGGCCGCCGCTGGTGATGGCCGAGTCGAACAGATTCTGCACCAGGGTCGGCATCAAGTGCAGCAGGTTGGGTTGGGCGGCAATGCCCAGGCCTACGCCAAACGAGGTGGCGATGATCAGCATGCTGCGCCGGTCCAACGGCGCCTGGGCGAGGATGCGCACGCCGGCGGCCGCCACACTGCCGAACATCACCAAAGTCGCTCCGCCCAGCACGGGCTTGGGGATTTGTTGCAGCACCGCGCCAATCAACGGAAACAAACCGAGGCAAAACAGCACCACGCCGATATATAAGCCGACGTAACGGCTGGCCACCCCGGTAAGTTGGATCACGCCGTTGTTCTGCGCAAAGGTGGTGTTGGGGAAGGCACTGAACGTGGCGGCGATCATGCAACTGACGCCATCACCGAGTACCCCGCCCTTGAGCCGGCTTATATAGGAGGGGCCGCTGATAGGCTGGCGGGCGATCATGCAGTTGGCGGTGAGGTCGCCGACGGTTTCGATGCTGCTGATCAGGTAAATCAGCGCGATCGGTAGGAAAGCGCTCCAGTCGAAGTTGAAGCCGAAGCGAAAGGGAATCGGCAGGCTGACCAAGGGCAAGTCAGGCAGGGCTTGGGGCACGAGTTTGCCACTGAACCAGGCGGCCAGGCTGCCAAAGGCCAGGCCGATGATGATGGCCGAGAGGCGTACCCATGGTGTGTTGGAGCGGTTGAGCAGGATGATCGTCAACACCACGAACACGCCCAGCGCCAGGTTGGTTGGGGCACCGAAATCTGGGGCGTTGAAACCACCGCCCAAGTCGGTGATGCCCACCTTGATCAAGCTGATGCCGATCAGGGTGATGACAATTCCGGTCACTAACGGTGTGATCACTCGGCGCAGCTGGCCAATAAAGCGGCTGAGCACGATCTGCACCACCGCGCCGAAAAAGCACACGCCGAAGATCATTGCCATGATGTCTTCCGGGCTGCCGCCGCGTTGCTTCACCAAAAAGCCCGCCGACAACACCGCGCCGAGAAAGGCAAAACTGGTGCCTTGCAGGCAGATCATCCCGGCGCCGATGCCAAATGGCCTACGTGCCTGGATGAAGGTACCGACACCGGAAACCATCAACGCCATGCTGATCAGGTAGGGCAAATGTGCGGTCAGGCCCAGGGTGGAGCCGATGATCAGCGGCGGGGTGATGATGCCGACGAACGCGGCCAATACGTGTTGCAGTGCCGCCAACAACGCGGGGGCGGGTTTTGGACGGTCGTTCAGGCCGTAGATCAGATCGCTGTTGTTGGAAGATTCTGGTGGCATGGCGGGCAAGCTCAAGGTCTATGTCCTTGTGTTCTTGCAAAAAGCTGTCCAACTGCTCAGCTTTTGCGCCGAGGCTGAATTAGCGGGTGGCTGCGAGACTTTCCAGGAAGCTTTCCAGCACCAAATGGGGGCGACGGCCTTTGCGCGTGACCGATGCGAGGCTTAAATCGTAAAAACGTGTAGTAGGTTTCAGCGCACGCAGTCGGCCTTGTTGCACCCACAGGCTGGCGTAATGGTCTGGCAAGTAGCCGATGTAGCGGCCGGTGAGGATCAGGAACGCCATGCCTTCGCGGTCGGAGGCGCTGGCGGTGCAGTTGAGGGCCTGGTAATGGGCCTGGATCTCGGCGGGCAGGCGGAAGGTGGGGGCGATGGCGTCCTGGCTGTCGATGCGTTCGTCGCCCAGTTGCTTGTCGTCGGCATAAAACAGCGGGTGGCCGACAGCGCAATAGAGCAATGAACGTTCACTGTATAGCGGCTGGTATTCCAGCCCAGAGAGCGCGCTGGCCTGGGGGACCACGCCGACATGCAGGCGGCCGTCGAGCACACCTTGCTCGACTTCGTTGGGGGCGATCATGCGGATCTGGATCTGAACGTCGGGGCCGCGCTCCTTCAACTGCGCCAAGGCATGGGTGATACGCATGTGGGGCAGGGTGACGAGGTTGTCGGTGAGGCCGATGATCAGCTCGCCGCGCAGATGCTGGTGGAGGCCGTTGACCTCGGTGCGGAAACTTTCCAAGGCACTTAATAGCTGCAAGGCGGACTGATACACCTCGCGGCCTTCTTCGGTCAGGGAAAAACCGGCACGGCCGCGTTGGCAGAGCCTTAAACCCAGGCGTTGCTCAAGATCGCTCATTTGCTGGCTGATGGCCGAGCGGCCGATGCCGAGGACGGTTTCTGCTGCCGAGAAGCCACCGCATTCCACGACGCTGCGAAAGATACGCAACAGGCGGATATCGAAGTCACTGACTTGGGCCAGGGGGTCGGGTCGGCGGCTGCTCATAGTTTAGTGAAGGCCTGACTGAAGGTTAGAAAAGTTGAATTTCACCGACTTTATCCCCGTGGCAATTTAGCTGCAACAACGCTTTTCAATCCCGACGCTGCCTTTTGCCCTGCGAGGTTTTGCTGATGAACATGCCCGAAAACGCCCCATCGTCCCTGGCCAGCCAACTGAAGTTGGATGCGCACTGGATGCCTTACACCGCCAACCGTAACTTCCAGCGTGACCCGCGCCTGATCGTGGCCGCCGAAGGCAGCTGGTTGACGGATGACAAGGGGCGCAAGGTGTACGACTCGTTGTCGGGTCTGTGGACGTGCGGCGCCGGGCATACCCGCAAGGAAATCCAGGAGGCGGTGGCCAAGCAGTTGGGCACACTGGACTACTCGCCGGGCTTCCAATACGGTCATCCATTGTCCTTCCAACTGGCGGAAAAGATTACCGACCTGACCCCGGGCAACCTGAACCACGTGTTCTTCACCGACTCCGGCTCCGAGTGCGCCGATACTGCTGTGAAGATGGTGCGAGCCTACTGGCGACTCAAAGGCCAGGCCACCAAGACCAAGATGATCGGCCGCGCCCGTGGCTATCACGGTGTGAACATTGCCGGCACCAGCTTGGGGGGGGTGAACGGTAACCGTAAGATTTTTGGTCAGGCGATGATGGATGTTGACCATCTGCCCCACACCTTGCTGGCGAGCAATGCGTTCTCTCGGGGTATGCCGGAGCAAGGTGGCATCGCGTTGGCGGATGAGTTGCTCAAGCTGATCGAACTGCACGATGCGTCGAACATTGCTGCCGTGTTTGTCGAGCCCATGGCCGGTTCCGCTGGCGTGCTGGTGCCACCGCAGGGTTACCTCAAGCGTCTGCGCGAGATTTGTGACCAGCACAACATCCTGCTGGTATTTGACGAAGTGATTACCGGTTTCGGCCGAACTGGCTCGATGTTCGGTGCCGACAGCTTCGGCGTGACCCCGGACCTGATGTGCATCGCCAAGCAAGTCACCAACGGCGCGATCCCGATGGGCGCGGTGATTGCCAGCAGCGAGATCTACCAGACCTTTATGAACCAGGCGACGCCTGAGTACGCGGTGGAATTCCCACACGGCTACACCTATTCGGCCCACCCGGTTGCGTGCGCAGCGGGCTTGGCGGCATTGGACCTGCTGCAGAAGGAAAACCTGGTGCAGAGCGTAGCCGAAGTCGCACCGCACTTTGAGAATGCGCTGCATGGTTTGAAGGGCAGCAAGAACGTGATCGACATCCGCAACTACGGCCTGGCTGGCGCGATCCAGATTGCCCCGCGTGACGGTGATGCCATCGTGCGTCCATTCGAGGCCGGCATGGCCTTGTGGAAAGCCGGTTTCTACGTGCGCTTTGGTGGTGACACCCTGCAGTTCGGGCCAACCTTCAACAGCAAGCCGCAGGACCTGGATCGCCTGTTCGATGCGGTCGGCGAAGTGCTGAATAAGATCGACTGATTTCTCCTTCTATATAGAACAACTTTTCAGGAGCCCTGCATGAGCCTTATCCAGCATTTGATCAACGGTGAGTTGGTCAATGACAGCGGTCGTAGTGCCGACGTGTACAACCCATCTACCGGCCAGGTGATCCACCAAGTGCCGTTGGCCAGCCGCGAAACTATTCAACAGGCAATCGACTCGGCCAAGGCGGCTTTCCCGGCCTGGCGCAACACACCACCGGCCAAGCGCGCCCAGGTGATGTTTCGTTTCAAGCAATTGCTGGAGCAGAACGAAACGCGTATCTCGCAGCTGATCAGCGAGGAGCACGGCAAGACGTTGGAAGACGCTGCTGGCGAATTGAAGCGTGGGATCGAGAACGTCGAGTATGCGTGCTCGGCACCGGAGATTCTGAAGGGCGAGTACAGCCGTAACGTAGGACCGAATATAGATGCCTGGTCGGATTTCCAGCCACTGGGTGTGGTCGCGGGCATTACCCCGTTCAACTTCCCGGCGATGGTACCGTTGTGGATGTATCCGCTGGCGATTGTTTGCGGCAACTGTTTCATCTTGAAACCATCGGAGCGTGATCCAAGCTCGACGCTGTTGATCGCGCAGTTGCTGCAAGAGGCTGGTTTGCCTAAAGGCGTGCTTAGTGTTGTGCACGGTGACAAGGGCGCGGTGGATGCATTGATCGAAGCGCCGGAAGTCAAAGCCCTGAGCTTTGTGGGCTCGACGCCGATTGCCGAGTACATCTATTCCGAAGCGACCAAGCGCGGCAAACGTGTGCAGGCGCTGGGCGGCGCGAAGAACCATGCGGTGCTGATGCCAGATGCGGATTTGGATAACGCAGTCAGTGCCTTGATGGGCGCGGCCTATGGCTCTTGCGGTGAGCGTTGCATGGCGATCTCGGTGGCCGTGTGCGTGGGAGACCAGGTGGCGGATGCGTTGATTGCCAAGTTGGTGCCGCAGGTCAAGGCGCTGAAAATTGGCGCTGGGACCTCTTGTGGCTTGGACATGGGGCCGTTGGTGACTGGTCAGGCGCGGGACAAGGTCAGTGGCTATATCGAAGACGGTGTGGCGGCGGGGGCTGAGTTGGTGGTTGATGGGCGTGGCTTGAGTATTGCCGGGCACGAGGAAGGGTTCTTCCTGGGGGGAAGCCTGTTTGATCGGGTGACGCCTGAGATGCGTATCTATAAGGAGGAGATCTTTGGGCCGGTGCTTTGCGTGGTTCGGGTGAACAGCCTGGAAGCGGCGATGCAACTGATCAACGACCATGAGTACGGCAACGGTACTTGCATCTTTACCCGTGATGGTGAAGCGGCGCGTCTGTTCTGTGACGAAATTGAAGTCGGTATGGTGGGTGTGAACGTTCCGCTGCCAGTACCGGTGGCGTATCACAGCTTTGGCGGTTGGAAGCGTTCGCTGTTTGGCGATTTGCACGCTTACGGTCCGGATGGGGTGCGGTTCTACACTCGTCGCAAGGCGATTACCCAGCGCTGGCCGCAGCGGGCCAGTCATGAGGCGTCGCAATTCGCGTTTCCTAGCTTGTAACTTGAGCTGAAAGCCGGCCCCTGGGGCCGGCTTTCGCGTTTCTGGGGCTTTTTTGACCTGTATGACAGAAATGTGAAGAAACAGGTTGACGGCAGATTCTGGATGT
The DNA here is from genome assembly GCF_050432925.1 of Pseudomonas sp. 18175. Taxonomy (NCBI): domain Bacteria; kingdom Pseudomonadati; phylum Pseudomonadota; class Gammaproteobacteria; order Pseudomonadales; family Pseudomonadaceae; genus Pseudomonas; species Pseudomonas sp. 18175. Next base: position 46,635 of record NZ_JBKFTO010000038.1, read on the forward strand.
CTATAATTCGCCCCACTTCCGGCGCAGTCGAAACGGAAAACTCCTTGGTAAACAATGAGTTATGTAGGTTTCGGTAGCAGG
>NZ_JBKFTO010000039.1:0-38717 GCF_050432925.1 Pseudomonas sp. 18175
CTTCCGATCTCTCGTCAGCGGGAGGCGAATTCTACAGCGTTACACGCTGCTGTCAACACCTCTTTTTCAACTTCCCGACTGCTTCGATGAACTGAAGCAACCTGCCGTCAAAACCTACATAACTCATTGTTTACCAAGGAGTTTTCCGTTTCGACTGCGCCGGAAGTGGGGCGAATTATAGGCCTCCAGAATCTGCCGTCAACCCTTAATTTAGGTTTTCTATCAAACAGCCTGAAATCGACTACATCCTCTATATATAGAACACTCCGCGCCGCTTATTGAGCAATATATTGCCCAACTCAAAACAGTTAAGCATCATAGCGCTAGATACATCTCTCACTACCACCTTGGACAAATACCCGAATGACCGCCTCCCCCCGCAGCCTGGCCACAGCACTGTTCCCCATCGGCCTGCTGTTGATCGCCATGGCCTCTGTCCAATCCGGTGCCTCGCTGGCCAAAAGCATGTTTCCTATCATTGGCGCACAGGGGACTACAGCCCTGCGCCTTATTTTCGCCAGTGTAATCATGCTGCTTCTATTACGCCCATGGCGGGCGAAGCTGACAGCCAAATCCCTGCGCACCGTCATCGTGTACGGAATGGCGTTGGGCGGCATGAACTTCCTCTTCTATATGTCACTGCGCAGCGTCCCGCTGGGTATTGCAGTAGCCCTCGAGTTCACCGGTCCGTTAGCCGTGGCCATCTACGCCTCGCGCCGGGCAGTCGATTTCCTGTGGATCGCGCTCGCGATCATAGGCCTGCTGCTGTTGATTCCCATGGGAGAAGCCAGCCATGGCATTGATCTGCTTGGCGCAGCATATGCTTTGGGCGCAGGTATTTGCTGGGCGCTATACATCCTGTTTGGCCAAAAAGCAGGCAATGACAACGGCGCACAAACCGCCGCCCTAGGCGTCATGATCGCAGCGCTGTTTGTTGCGCCGATCGGCATCATCCATGCCGGCGCCACACTGCTGACTCCCGCCTTGATCCCGGTCGCCCTCGGCGTGGCCATCCTGTCCACCGCATTGCCCTATACGCTGGAAATGGTCGCGCTGACACGCCTGCCCGCCCGCACTTTCAGCACGCTTATGAGCATCGAACCCGCATTCGGCGCCCTCTCCGGCCTGCTCTTCCTGCAAGAGCATCTTTCCCTTGCGCAATGGCTGGCCATCACCTGCATCATCCTGGCCTCCGCAGGGGCAACCTTGACGATGCATAACGAGTCAAAGCCGCTGGTTCCGGCCGATTGAATCATCTTTGAATGTAGCTCTGGTATTTGCCGCTCATTTAGGCCATGTTTAAGCCGTAAACGAATGTCATTCATGGAGAATTTCGACAGGGACAGCGCGAACGCTACACTCGAGAGCGAGTAGAGCCTGCTTCAAAGCATTGTTGCGAAGCGGCTATTAAGGATAGGAATGAAACGAATTTTGATACTGCTGATGGTCGTGGCCATTGCTGGCTGTGCCGCGACCACCAAGACAGAAGTGAAACGGGGCAAAAAAGGGCTGCATATCAACTGTTCCGGCCTGTCTTCTTCCTGGGACCAGTGCTACACCAGTGCAACCAATTCGTGCGGGGCCAAGGGTTACAAGGTTATCGCCAAGTCTGGTGACAATTCCGAAGAGCCAGGGGACTATCCATTCGGCCTCAACCCAGCTGGCTACACCAGCCGGAGCATGATCGTCATCTGTAAATAGCCGACTGAGCAGTCTTGCGCCGACTGCTCATCTTTAATGTCTCACAAAAAGGCCTGGACGACTAATTGCGACCGATCAAATAGCCGCCGTACGCACCTGCAACCACTCAAGCGCCGCGCCACTGAGCAACGGGCTCAAGCGCTGACGCACCTCAGCATGGTAAGCGTTGAACCACTCGCGCTCGTCCACCGTCAGCAGCGATGTTTCCAGGCAACGGGTGTCGATCGGGCACAAGGTCAGGGTTTCAAATTTGAGAAACTCACCAAACTCAGTCTTGCCTGCTTCTCGGTTCAACACTAGGTTCTCGATACGCACGCCCCAACGCCCCGGCCGGTAAGTCCCAGGCTCAATAGAAGTGATCATCCCCGGCTGCATTGCCGTTTGCGGCGCAGTCGCGGCCTGGTAGGCGATCACTTGCGGACCTTCATGCACATTGAGGAAATAGCCTACACCGTGCCCGGTACCGTGGCCGTAGTCCACGCCTTCAGCCCAGATCGGCGCGCGGGCGATGGCGTCCAACAGCGGTGACAGAATCCCTTTGGGGAAATGCGCGCGGGACAAGGCAATCACGCCCTTGAGCACACGGGTACAGTCACGTTTCTGCTCTTCACTCGGCGTGCCGATTGGCACCATCCGCGTAATGTCCGTGGTGCCACCCAGGTATTGGCCGCCCGAGTCGATCAGCAGCAAACCGTCCCCCTCGATCAGCGCGTGCTCCTCTTCGGTGGCGTGGTAATGCGGCATCGCACCATTGGCGTTGTACGCGGCGATTGTGTTGAAACTCAGCGACACATAACCCGGCCGGCGGGTACGCGCAGCCGTCAGGTGCTCGTCGATGGTCAATTCCGTAATGCGCTCACGGCCCAGAGCGCTGTCCAGCCAGGCGAAGAACTCGCACAAGGCCGCACCGTCCTGCTCCATGGCCTGACGGATATGTTCCGCGTCAGCCAGGCTTTTGCGAGACTTGGCCAGAGTGGTCGGGTTCAGCCCTTCGATCAGCTTGACGCCAGCATCAAGGTTCTCCAGCAGACCAGCGGTAACGCGTGCCGGATCAACCTGCAAACTGGCACCCGACGACACGGCTCGCAGCGCATCGGCCACTTCGCTGTAGTCACGCAGGGTTACACCGTCCTGCTCCAGAACCGCACGCAGTTCAGCATCCACTTTGCTCAATGCCACAAACAAGGTGGCTTGTTCTTGGTTGATCAAGGCAAAGGACACAAACACCGGGTTAAACGAAACGTCACCGCCGCGTAGGTTGAACAACCAGGCGATGTCATCCAGGGTGGCGATGAAGTGCCAGTCGGCGCCCTTCTCTTTGAGGCTCGCCCGCAGGGCCGAAAGTTTCTCGCCACGGCTGACGGTAGCCTGCGGCGGCAAATGTTGATAGATCGGTTGATTCGGCAAGGCAGGACGGTCTTCCCAGACCTGATCCAACACGTCGAGGTCTGTACGCAAGCGCGCACCACGTTCCGCCAACTTGCCGCTCAACGTACGCGCCGAGGCGACGGCCATCACCGCGCCATCCACCGCCACCACGCCGCCTTCCGGTGTTTGCTCAGCCAGCCACTCCAACGGACCAGGCTGGCCTGGCTGCAATTTCACCAGTTCGATGCCGCTGCCCTTGAGCTCCTTGGTCGCCTGTTCCCAGTAACGGCTATCGGCCCATACGCCAGCGAAATCGGCGGTGACAATCAGCGTCCCCACCGATCCATGAAAACCCGACAACCACTGACGCCCCTGCCAATAACCCGGCAAGTATTCGGATAAGTGCGGGTCGGCCGATGGCACCAGCAGGGCGTGAATACCCTCGCGGCTCATCAGTTCACGGGTGCGCGCCAGGCGCTGGGGAACCGTTCCATGGGTCAAGGGCTGCGTACTCATTGTGTCTCCTGCTAACCACGAATAATTATTATGTGTCGCGAAAAATAAATCAGACCGTCCAGAACGCTGGCGCGCTGGCCAACTCGGCCCTGATCAACCGCACCGCCTCATCGATATCCTGTTCGGTGGTAAACCGCCCCAGACTCAAGCGAATGGTACGGCTGGCACTGCGCGCATCATGGCCCAGTGCCAAGAGCACATGGGAAGGTGCATTGCTCGCCGAGTTGCAGGCAGAGGTCGCGGAAAACGCGATACCCGCGCTCAGTGCAGCCGAGTTGAATTCACCTTCGCCAAACGTAAGGCTCAAGGTGTGGGGAATACGTTGTGTAGCGCTGCCATTGAGGCTCACGCCCGCAACCGACGCCAACTGTTCCAACAGACGTTGACGCAAAGCCACGATCACCGCTTTTTCTTCAGCAAAAGACGCCGCCGCCAGGGCAAATGCGCTGCCCATGCCGGCAATCTGATGGGTCGCCAAAGTACCGGAACGCAAACCACCCTCGTGACCACCACCATGAATCTGCGCCAACACCTTCTGCTGTGCCCGTGGCCCAACGTACAACGCGCCGATACCTTTAGGTCCATACAATTTGTGGGCAGAAAATGACATCAGATCCACCGGCCACTGGGCCAGGTCGATTGCTACCTTGCCCGCCCCTTGGGCCGCATCCACGTGCAACAACGCACCGTGTTCACGCACCCGTGCGCCGATAGCAGGAATATCGTTGAGGGTGCCCAGCTCGTTATTCACCAGCATCAGCGACACCAGAAAGGTGTCTTCGCGCAACGCTTGGCTGACCGCATCGGCCGTAATCAAACCCTCGGCGTCCGGCACCAGGTAGGTCACGGCCACGCCGGTTTCCTGCAATTGTCGCGCGGTGTCCAAGGTGGCCTTGTGTTCAATCTGGCTGGTGATCATATGTCCACCCGCCACGCCCCGTGCCTGGGCTACGCCCTTGATCGCAAGGTTGTTGGACTCGGTGGCACCGGAGGTCCAGACGATTTGCTCAGCCTGGGCACCAACCAGGCCGGCCACTTGGCGACGCGCCTGCTCAACCGTTTGCCGGGCCGCCTGGCCGAACGCATGGGAGCTGGATGCGGGGTTGCCGAAGTTGGCGTTGAAGCCAAGGCACTCGACCATCACTTGGATAACCCGCTCATCCACCGGCGTGGTGGCGGCGTAGTCGAAATACAACGGACGTTTATTCATGACGTTAGAGACTCGCAGAACAGGTTCCCGAGAACAGCGTCTCAGGGGCATTGACCGGGACAAGAGGTCGTCAGGTTTAACCGATCAAATGCCATTAAAAAAGGAACACGTGGTGTAAATGTGCGTAGGAACGCTCCTGGAATTGAGCTTAACAGCCCGAGGGTTGGGCACGTTAGAACGATTGGGCCTAAATGCAAAAAGCCGAAAAGTCCTATATGGCGACTTTTCGGCCTTTTGTGCGATACCTAAATGCTTAGACGTTGGTGAATATCCCACTCACCGGGTCGACATTCCCACCATAGGGCACGCTGGTCCCTGCCGCCTTGGCGATGGTGGCCCAGATCCTCTGCATATCCACAAACTTATTACCAATCACAGGGTTGCCATATTGCTGCCTATCACCTTGGGCGGTGATGTTGAAATACCGCCCCGCGCCGTCGCCACTTTTCAACAAACCACTCGCGCCCCCCATCAGAGCCAACGGCATATCCAACGTGTGTTCGGGCGCGCCATCGGCCATTTCGCTGGTGAGCACGACCAGGGTGTGTTTGAGCAAGTTGTCACTCGGCACATCAGGGTCGGCACGCATTGCCAATTGGTCCATGAATAGTTTGACGCGCTGGGTATACCACTGCCGGGATTTCTTCCACATATCCACGCCAGCGAGACGGTGGGCGCAGTCATGGGGGTTGCTCACGTCACTGACGTCCAGAATATTCAACGATTCTGCCGAGCGGCCGACCTGGACAGTGGCAACGCGGGTGATCCCGCATGCCAGCGCCGTGGCGACCACCTGATGATGGCTGTGTTGCACCTGGGTACGAAACTGTGCCGACTTGTACGGCACCTCGTCCAGCGCCAACGGCGAGCACTCTCCTACGGGCGGCAACACCTCTTCCATGTCCTTCATGGCTTGCTCCACGGACGCCAGCTGTGTATCAAGCTTTTGCTTTTGCGCACCCCCAAGTCGCCCTCGGATTTCATTGATGTCTGCCAACACCGGATCGAACACATGCTTGTTTCGCGACTGTTGCTCACGCACCTCGCGGCTGACACTCCCGAAGATTTTTTCGTACATCAGAACCGGATCCTGATCGGGCCTGCGCATCGCGCCACCATTCTCCGGCCCTTCCCACGACACGTGCCACGCGGTGCCGTCTGTGCCTGAGTGCGGCCCGGAAAAAAGACTGCGCTGGGACGGATCAGTCCCCGGCATGTGCCGCCCCAACAGCACATCGATCGAGGCCATCTTCTTTTCACGATCCCGCAGCGCCCAGGTCCAACCGTTGTGGCCCTCATTACCCGGCCCCAAAATCGTGCCACGCAAGTACAGCGATTGGTTCCTATAGGCGGCAAGCTCTTGGCTGACTTCGTTAAGCGCGAAGTCTGACGTATCCAAGCCATTTGCGCTCGGATGCCAAAGGCCCCGGCCATCGCTGGAATACGCAGAAGCGGAGTCAACTGCCAAGCCATCGGGCACCACAAAAAACACCACTTTGAGCTTGGCTTGCTGGCTCTGCCCTGTCAGGGCCATTCGCGCCAGGCCACATCGGGTCAATGCAGCAACGGCACCCACGGCCCCTAAACCGGCAAGACCGGCAAGGAACAAACGACGGCTTTTCAAGATATCCATGATCAATCCCTCTGCGTCTTGAATTGGAACCCGTTGGAGGTGCCCAGCGTGCGCAACATCATCGGTAATGACCCCTCCCCTTTCAGCCCGTCGATCATTGCCTTGACGGTCGCGGTAGTGGACTCGTCGGACTTGTTACCCGACGCAAAACGGAAGTAGCTGTCCGCCATGCAGAACAACGACGCCGAGTTGTGTGGGATCAGTTTGGAGATACCCCGCACATCCTCGATAGGTACCGTCCCATCGACACTGATAAACGGCCCGGCGGAATTAATCGGCAACTGCGCAGGGAACTGCGCGAAGTTGTAGGCTGGCTCTTGCTGGCGATAGCGTCCGGCAGCGTCGTAGTGCTCCATCGACGCGCCGGTGTCATTCATATATTGATGGCACTTCCAGCAACGTCCGCCAGAAGCCTGCTCACCGTTGACCAGGTCCCAACGTTCGCGGGTCGTGATCGCACGCGGCGGGTAGGCCGGCTCCGTCGGCTCGGCTTCAACAGGCGCACCAAACTCTCGGCAGAACAAGTTCTCGCGAATCGCAATACCGCGCTTGACCAATGACGTCACCTTGAAGTCGGCGGTAGACGCCTGGAAGAGTCCGAGATGCAGCAGACCTCCGCGCGTCTGATCCACCGTGACCTTCTGCATCGTGTCGCCCGTTACCCCGCTGACGCCGTAATGCTCAGCCAGCGCCTTATTGAGGAAGGTCACGCCCGGGTTGAACAATTCATCCAGCGTGCCCTTGCCATCGAGCATCACATGACGGGTCAGCAGCGATTGCTCTTGCGTCATCAGTTGAATCGTCGCCGCATCCAACCCCGGTTTTTCCTGAACACCGCGTTGCGTCTTGATGTAGTAACTGATGAATCGGTTGAATTGCTCCAGGCCACGCTCGGTGCGCATCATCCGGTCGATCTCTGCAGTGATTTGCGATGGCGTCTGCAGCTCATTGCGCTCGGCCTTGGCCAGCAACTGCGCGTCCGGGGTAGTTCCTTGATAGGTGAAGGACAACGCGGTTGCGGTCTCGTAAGGCGTCAGCTTGTAGACCCCGGTTTGCCCCGACACAACCTGCCCCAACTCCGAGCGGTAGAGGAAGTGGGGCGACAGCAGCAGCGCCGTCACCAGCGCCTTCTCTCCGTGCTCATCCAGCGTGGCCTGATAACGCGCACGTTCATCCTCAGTCAAATGACGACGGAACAGTTGGTAACCCAAAGCACTCACCGTCCCACTGTCGGTGGCCGATTTGAGGTGTTCAAGCTGTTCGGCTGTGACCCTTTCGGCGATCGATACGGCCATGCCATACAGCTGCTTGATGTCTTCGGCCTGCAAGAGCCCCATGTCGGCTTCACCGGGGTACTTGAAGTCCTTTTCCGATTTATCCGCCGGCAGTTTCTCCTTGTTGACCTCGACGGCCAGGATATCTTCGACACTGTTGGCGTATTCGTCTCGTGTCAGCAGACGTAACTGGCGCTGCCCCTGGGCTTCAGTCGCCTCCAAGTACGGCGCCCAGACCACGCCAAACAAATGCTTGCTGATCTCGGTGGCGCAGGTGGTATCACAGTGCCCCTCCACCGGCATGGTCTTGATTTGCCGCACCAATGCCTCCTGGCCCGCAGCGCTCCACGCCACCGCCATGCGCAGGTTATTGAAGGACTCCACTGCATGGCACTTGGTGCATGACTCGGCCAGTACCGACGCGCCCAGTTTCGGCTCGTGGCGATACGAGATCGGCATGAGTTGTTCGTCCTGGCTTTCTTCGTTGATTTTTAGCGTTACCCGCTCTGGTTGTGGCATTTCCTGAGGGTAGAAAGGGTGGAGGATATCGTACTCCCCATAGTCAAAAAGCCGTGTGACGCTCTCACCCCAAGGCACTTGCACCACCTCGGGCGGGGCATCCGCCGGCTCTTTCGGCTGAACCGTGAAGTGCCATTTGGCGTCCATCACGGAGCTCGGCTTCTGAGGCGCCAACACCGTCACTTTTACTTCCAGCTTGACTGGCCGCACACGGTATTGCAGGTCCAATACCTGTTGTTTGTTCTCGGCAGACAAGGTGAGGAGCGTGTTGCGCGTCTGGGGGATCCAGTTTTTTACATCGTTGAGCTGGACCTTATACGTGCCGTACGCCAACCCGTTGAGCACTACGGCAGCCTCACTGTCAGCAGGATTGAAGGACGTATGGAATTGACGGGAGTTACCGTCAGGCGAGATCAGCGTGCCACTGATCATTTCATCCTCCAACTCCGGTGCAGGTGCCAGCATCGGGCGCAAGCTAAGCTGCGTGTTCGGCAGGCCTGTGGGGTCATAACGGACACGGTAGATCACCCCCGCGACATCATCGGAGATCAGCAGGCTCTGATCGGACAGCTCCAGGAATTCCGCAGGCCTGCCAATGCACGAGTCATCCAGGCAATACACGTCAAAGCGCTGTGGGTTCTGCACAAAACCGTTGATCAGCGGGATCTGGTTGACCACCCGGGTGCCGTCCTGGATAGAGAAGAGGCGCACATCCATGCCCGGCCGTGCCGCCGTACCCGCTCCGTGCACCGCCACCAGCATATTTTGAGTGCCCGCACGTGCGGGGTAGCCGTCCCAGAATTTCAACCCCAGTGGCGCCGTGTTGGTGCCCAACTCAAAGGCTGCGGGTACGTAGTCTTTGGGATCGACCTGTTGCAAGGACTTATCGGACACAATCGCGCCTTGAACCAAAGGTGGTTGAATCACCGTCGGGTTTTGAAACTCTTCTTCGGTAAAACCTGGAGTGCTTTTGCCAAACAGGTAAGGCACGCCAAAATGCTGGTTGGGCGCGCTGATCCGGTTGATCTCATCCGGGTTGGGGTAACCCTGGCGGTTGTTATCGGTGAACCACTTTTCACCAGTCTTGGGGTTCCAGTCGAAACCGACGGAGTTACGCACCCCCTTTGCAAGAATTTGCGCTTTGCCCGTCGCCATGTCGTAACGCAGTAACGTGCCGTAACGCGGATCAGCCGGGATCATGCACAGGTTGCAAGGAATACCGTTGGCGGTGTAAAGGCCCGTGTCGGTCGGGTCAAGCGGGTTGAAACGCAAAATGTGCTTCATATGCCAGAAACGCGTGCTGGAACCAAAAGCTAGGGAAGGCAATGGGAACACCGAATCATCGGCAGGGAGATTGAATACCAACTCAGATGAAGGGTCCTTGTAGTGCGCGTCAGCGTCGCGCACGCGATACAGCCTGCCGGTGGTCGAGTAGTACAAATCGCCATCTCGATACGCCACGCCGGCCGGCTCCTCCAGCCCGCTGGCGATCACATAAATACCCGTTGGGTTACCCGCATCGTCCAGGGGCAAGGCGTAAATCATATCGGCGATTTTTTTGTCGTAGACGTAGGAAGGAATCGCACTGGAGCCGACATAGAGCACGTTCTTGCCCATCGCCATTTGCCGCGGCTGAATCAGCCCTTGGGCAAACAGGCTGATCTTGATTCCCGGCAAACCACTCAACTTGTCCACCTGAACCGGCGGCCGGTACTTCAGGGTGACGGCCTGCTCTTCGCCTTCATTGCGCAGGAAGGAAACGATACGGGGGGTGTTCAACGGTACAAACCCATCGGCGACGTTCATCACCAATTGATAGTCGCAAGCCTTCAAGTTATCGACATGGACTGTTTCGCCCGATTTGGCACTGATCGGGATTTCTTCGGCCTTGCAGCGCAATACCCCAGTGACGACCTGATCGGCACGGGACACACCGGGCACAGGGTTTGCGAGAGGCGCGCGGCCACTCAAGGTGGTGAAGTTCAGGGTCAGGCGATTGCCTTGGAAGCCGCCACACTCGCCCAGGTCTTTCCAGGCATCCGGCCAGTAGATCGCGCCGCTGCCGGCGGGCAAACCAGGGTTGTACTCGGGCTGTTTGCACCATTGCCAACTGCCAATGCCAAGGGGCGCCTCGGCATCCATCCAACACTCAAACTGTCGACCGACGTTCTTTACCTGGTCGCCCTGTGCGTAGACCTTGCCTGCTTCATAGTCGTCTGGCGCCGTACAGGCCGCTGCAAACGCTTCAGAACCCAGCAAGGCAAACAGCACCCCCCAGCCACAACGCAAAACAGAACAACCCAACCCGAACGACCTCTCCATGACTCACGGCCTCACTGGCAGGCCAGGTGTAGCTCCATCGAAGAACGAATGCACAGTTTCACGATCCCTTCAGAAAGCGCCTGGCAGGGCTGCGGACCAAAAAAGGCCATCGAACCCGGACGATCCAAATGGGAATGTCTTGCAAGGCTATTCCACTGCGAAACTAAGACATGGCCTAAAGCCATAAGATCAGGAACCGACAGACACTCGACTCGAACATTCGCCTGCACGATTCAGGCGAATTGACTAACTACTCGTAAGTTCTAGTTGGGAGATATCGCAACGTCAAATCCGGATATCTACTTGCCCTGCTTTCCAACAGGTTTCAGCTCGGACGACCACTGCGCTGGGCCGCACGTTGCGCGTTCATCTCAGCCTGTTGGTCAAAACCAAACGCCTTCTGTGGCTGGCCGGTCAACTCGGCGCGTTGGCGTTGATACTCATCAAACGACAACCCGCGACGCCCCAGCGCTTCCAACGCCAACTGCTTGGTTTCTTCCGCCGTATAGGGACGCAATTCAGGCGAAGGATGAGTCGCACACCCAGCGAGGACGGAGATGGCAAGCAATAAGGAAACAGTAAGGAGTCGGGTCATGGCGGCGGCTCTGCGAAGTAGGTTCAAGTCAATGAACACAGGCTACTCCCGCCTCTTCGCAGTGAAAAATCACCTCCCGTGATAGTTGCTATCAACCGCCGAGACACCTTCGATAGCGACCGCCACATATTTCCATATGATCTATAAATATGGAAATACGTTCGTTTACGGAATAACCATAACCCTCTATAACTGGCTCCACACGAACCCACACTGTTCGCCACGCAACTGTTGCCCAGGCAACAGTCATTCAACAAATACACAGGCAGCCAACAGCCGCACTTTTCAGCAGTGAACCCGCAACCCACGCCGATCAAGGCCTGCGCCCGTTGGTACAGCTCTTGCTCAACAGCATGCACCACACCTGCAATCAACCACTGTTGAAAAAGGAACTGTTCATGACCCGTCCCCTGAATGTCGTTGCCCTCTCCGGCGGAACCTGGCGCCCATCCCGTACCCTGGTGCTGACCCAGGCGGTGCTGGCCGAACTGGCCACCTTGTTGCCGATCCAGAGCACGGTGATCGAGTTGGGCGACATCGCCCGCCCATTGGGTGGTGCACTGTCACGCGATGAGCTACCCGCAGAAGTCGAATCCCAACTGTTGGCCATTGAACAGGCCGACCTGCTGATCGTCGCCGCGCCGGTCTATCGCGGTTCTTACCCGGGCCTGCTCAAGCACCTGTTTGACCTGGTTGGCCTTAACGCGCTGATCAACACGCCGATCTTGCTGGCTGCCACCGGCGGCAGCGAACGCCACGCGTTGGTTCTCGATCACCAACTGCGCCCACTGTTCAGCTTCTTCCAGGCATTGACCTTGCCGATTGGTGTGTACGCCACCGAAGCCGATTTCACCGACTACCAAATAACCAGTGAGCTCTTGAAGGGCCGTATTCGTCTTGCGGCAGAACGCGCAGCACCTTTGTTTGCTGCGCACTCCCCCTCTCTGCTGAAAATCGCTTAAGGATTTGTCATGGATGTTTTCTGGTTCCTTCCTACGCACGGCGACGGTCATTACTTGGGCACCACCCAAGGTGCGCGACCGGTCACCCTCAATTACCTGAAACAAGTCGCCCAAGCGGCTGACAGCCTGGGTTACCACGGCGTGTTGATTCCTACCGGGCGTTCGTGCGAAGACTCCTGGGTCATCGCCTCGGCACTGGTGCCCCTGACCGAACGCTTGCGTTACCTCGTGGCGATTCGTCCGGGGATCATCTCGCCCACGGTGTCCGCGCGCATGGCCGCCACCCTGGACCGCCTGTCCAATGGCCGCCTGCTGATCAACGTGGTGACCGGCGGCGACCCCGATGAAAACCGTGGCGACGGCAGCTTCCTCGACCACAGTGAACGCTACGAAGTCTCCGACGAATTCCTCAAGATCTGGCGCCGTGTGTTGCAGGGCGAATCGGTAGATTTCGAAGGCAAGCACCTGCGCGTACAGAACGCCAAGGCCCTTTACCCACCGGTACAAAAGCCTTATCCACCGCTGTACTTCGGCGGTTCGTCCGATGCTGCCCACGATCTTGCCGCTGAACAGGTGGACGTGTACCTGACCTGGGGCGAACCGCCTGCCGCCGTCGCAGAAAAGCTCGCCGATGTGCGCGAACGCGCCGCCCGCCACGGCCGTACTGTGAAGTTCGGTATTCGCCTGCATGTGATCGTGCGTGAAACCGAAGAAGACGCCTGGAAGGCCGCCGACAAACTGATCGAGCACATCAGCGACGACACCATCGCCGCTGCGCAAAAATCCTTCTCGCGTTTTGACTCCGAAGGCCAGCGCCGCATGGCCGCCCTGCACGATGGGCGCCGCGACAACCTGGAGATCGCCCCCAACCTCTGGGCCGGCGTCGGCCTGGTACGCGGCGGTGCCGGTACAGCGTTGGTGGGCAACCCGCAACAAGTGGCCGAGCGCATCAAGGAATACGCCGACCTGGGTATCGAGAGCTTCATCTTCTCCGGCTATCCGCACCTGGAAGAAGCGTATCGGTTTGCAGAGCTGGTGTTCCCGCTGCTGCCAGAGCCCTACGCCAGCCTTGCCGGGCGTGGCATCACCAACCTCACCGGTCCGTTTGGCGAAATGATTGCCAACGATGTGCTGCCCACAACAAAGGCCTGAGGGCAGTGAGATCGGCTTTATGTGGGAGCGGGCTTGCTCGCGAATGCGGAGGGTCAGTGAAATGTGTATCGACTGAAAGACCGCATTCGCGAGCAAGCCCGCTCCCACACTTGGCCTTCATTGTCAGATAAAAAATGAGGAACACCGCGTGACAGCCAAACCCCACAGCGTCCTGCCCTCTCCCCTGCAGACCGCCAAACTGCTGGCCGCCGAATTCGCCCTCACCGCCGTCGAACGCGATGAGCGCGGTGGCACCCCCAAGGCCGAACGTGACGCCTTGCGCCAGAGCGGCCTGCTGGCCCTAAGTATTCCCACCCAATACGGTGGCCTCGGCGCACGCTGGAGTGACACCCTCGGCATCGTGCGCGAGTTCGCCAAAGTGGACAGTTCCATCGCCCACGTCTTCGGCTTTCACCACCTGATGCTCGCCACCGTGCGCCTGTTTTCGCGCCCTGACCAATGGCAGCCCTGGTTCGAACAGACGGCCCGCAAAAACTGGTTCTGGGGCAACGCCCTTAACCCGCTGGACACACGCACCGTGGTCAAGGATTTCGGCGGCTGGCGCGAGTTCTCCGGCAAGAAGAGCTTCTGCTCCGGCGCCAGTGATTCGGAGATGCTGATCGCTTCGGCGGTGGATGAAACCGCCGGCGGCAAACTGCTGATCGCCGCGATCCCCAGCGGCCGTAGCGGCATCACCCTGCACAACGATTGGAACAATATCGGCCAGCGCCAGACCGACAGCGGCAGCGCCAGCTTCGAACGGGTGCGTGTCGAAGAATCGGAACTGCTGCTCGACCCAGGCCCACTCAGTACCCCATTTGCCTGCCTGCGCCCGCTGATCGCGCAGTTGACCTTCACCCATATGTTTCTCGGGATTGCCGAAGGCGCCTTTGAGGAAGCCCGCAACTACACCCTGACCGAGACCCGCGCCTGGCATAAATCCAGCGCCATCGAGGTACGCAACGACCCCTACGTGCTGCATCACTACGGCGAGTTCTGGGTAGCGTTGGAAGGCGTTCGTCTGCTGGTGGAGCGCGCCGCCGAGCTGCTCGACCAGGCCTGGGCCAAAGGTCCCAACCTCAGTGAGCACGAGCGCGGCCAACTGGCCATCGCCATTGCGACCGCCAAAGTCGCCGCCACCCGCCAGGGCCTGGAGCTGTGCAGTCGCCTGTTTGAAGTGACCGGCGCGCGCTCCACCCACGCATCGCTGCGCCTGGACCGCCACTGGCGCAACCTGCGCACGCAAACCCTGCACGATCCGGTGGACTACAAACTCCACGAACTGGGGGATTGGGCGTTGAACCAATCCCTGCCGACTCCGACGTTCTATTCCTAAGCAGAGGTGCCCATGCAGCTGTTAACCCTACCGCCCTCGCCCGCCCTTGCGACGTCGATCCGCGCCACGGCCCAGGTGTTTGAAGACCCCAAATCCCAAGCGTTGCTCGACCATATCCAGCAAGTGGCGCCCAGCGAAGCCAGCGTGTTGATCATCGGCGAGACCGGGACCGGTAAAGAGCTGGTGGCACGCCATATCCACAACCTCAGCGCGCGGCGCAACCGCCCCTTTGTGGCGGTGAACTGCGGCGCGTTCTCCGAATCCCTGGTGGAAGCCGAACTGTTCGGCCATGAAAAAGGCGCCTTTACCGGCGCCCTCAGTGCCAAGGCCGGTTGGTTCGAAGAAGCCGACGGCGGCACGTTGTTCCTGGACGAGATCGGCGACTTGCCGATGGCGATCCAGGTCAAGTTGCTGCGCGTCCTACAAGAACGCGAAGTGGTGCGGCTGGGGTCGCGTAAGAGCATTCCGATTGATGTGCGCGTACTGGCCGCGACCAACGTACAACTGGAAAAAGCCATCAACGCCGGGCACTTTCGCGAAGACCTCTACTACCGCCTCGACGTGGTCAGCCTGGAGCTCAGCCCCTTGCGCGAACGCCCCGGCGATATCCTGCCGCTGACCCGGCACTTCATCGAAGCCTACAGCCAACGCCTGGGCTACGGCCCGATCACCATCAGCCGCGAGGCCGAGCACAAGCTCAAAAGCTATAGCTGGCCGGGCAATATCCGCGAGCTGGAAAACGTGATCCACCACACCCTGTTGATCTGCCGCAATGGCGTGATCGAACGGGACGATCTGCGCTTGTCGAACATGCGCATCGAGCGTCAGGACGACAGCCAGCACAGCACCGACAACAGCGCCGAAGCCCTGCTGGAACGTGCCTTCCAAAAGCTGTTCGAGGAACAGGCTGGGGCCCTGCACGAGAAAGTCGAGGATGCATTACTGCGTGCCGCCTACCGCTTCAGCCATTACAACCAGGTGCACACTGCCAACCTGCTGGGCCTGAGCCGCAACGTCACGCGCACGCGCCTGATCAAGATCGGCGAGCTGGCGGTGAACAAACGCCGTCCAGGCGAAAACCTACAGGGCGAGCGCATGCTGCACCTATCCATTTAGGCGGCAGTGCAACGCGTTGTCATGGCTGCGCTCAAAACTGCGCAGCATCTGGAACGAACCAAAGGTCACCGCCGTGGCCTGGTGGGCACGAATCAGCATCCAAAAATCGTCCTCGCCCTGCTCGATGCGCTGGAACGCCGCCTCGCCATCCTCGCGGGATTGCCATTGCAGGTAATTGAGCACCCGCCGCCCGTCATCGCTGACCTGCACGCTTGCACTCAAAAAACCGCCATGCCCAGCGGCCAGACGCTCGCTCTGGGAGGACAGCGCCGCCACCAGGGCCAGTTGCTGATGGGGTTCGATGTGAAATTCGATCAGTTGAGTGAAGCTGCGATTCTTCTCTGATACCTGCATGAACACTCCCCTTTCTCTGTAGGCAGAATCTTGCGATTCGATGCCACGCAGGGTAAAACCTCTAGTTAAGTCAAGGTCAAGCGCTGTTTCGGAGCTTTTCATGCTGAACAAAGAACTTACCGTCGGCCAGTTGGCGGCCCGCAGTGGTGTGGCGGTCACGGCGTTGCACTTCTACGAGACCAAGGGGCTGATCAAGAGCAATCGCAATGCCGGCAACCAGCGGCGGTATCCACGGGACGTATTGCGGCGAGTGGTGGTGATCAAGATCGCCCAACGCTTGGGCATTCCATTGGCAACCATTGGCGAAGCGCTACAGACACTGCCGGATGGGCGCACGCCCACCGCCAAGGATTGGGAGCGTTTGTCGGCGTTGTGGCGGGAAGACCTGGATGAGCGCATCAACAAATTGTTGCTGTTGCGGGACAAACTCAATGGCTGCATTGGCTGTGGGTGTTTGTCGATGGAGGCGTGCCCGTTGCGCAATCAGGATGATCAGTTGGGTGAGCGTGGGCCAGGGGCTCAACTGTTGGAGCCCACGACATAAGCTTGAACTGAAAACCCAATCAAAATGTGGGAGCGGCGGTGCGACTTAAAGGCTATGTCGAGCCAGCCCCCCTCTACACACTTCATGAACAACCCCTCCACGTTTTCCCCCTTGCCCCGCAGGCCGGGGGATTCCAGGATGCAGGCAATCATCACAAGGAGTCATTCCATGTTCGCCGGTTTCCAAAAAGACCAATGCCACGTCAATGGCGTCAGCATCAGCTACCGCAAAGGTGGCGCGGGTCCCGGCCTGCTCCTGCTGCACGGGCACCCGCAGACCCACGTGATCTGGCACAAAGTCGCCGAACAATTGGCCGAGCACTTCACCGTGGTTGCCGCCGACCTGCGCGGTTATGGCGACAGCAGCAAGCCGCCGGCCAATGACCATCACACCCACTACTCAAAACGGGAAATGGCCCGGGACGGCGTCGAGTTGATGCAAGCCCTGGGCTTTGACACGTTCTCGGTGCTGGCCCACGACCGTGGTGCCCGGGTGGCGCACCGCCTGGCCCTGGACCACCCCGCTGCCGTGCAACGCATGGTGCTGCTGGATATCGCCCCCACCCTGTCGATGTATGCGCAAACCGACGAAGCCTTCGCCCGCGCCTACTGGCACTGGTTCTTCCTGATACGCCCGGCGCCGCTGCCGGAAGCCTTGATCGAGAGCAACCCCGAGCTGTACCTGCGCAGCGTGATGGGCAGCCGTAGCGCCGGGCTCAAGCCATTCACCGACGAGGCGTTCGCCGAATACCTGCGTTGCCTGAAACTGCCAGGTGCCGCCACCGGCATCTGCGAAGACTACCGCGCGGCCGCCGGTATCGACCTGGAACACGACCAGGCGGATATCGACGCAGGACGTCACCTCGACTTGCCGTTGCTGGTGATGTGGGGCGCCGAAGGCACCGTCGGCCGCTGTTTCGAGCCCCTCAAGGAATGGCAAAAAGTCGCCACACACGTGCGTGGCAAGGCCCTGCCGGCGGGCCATTACATTGCCGAGGAAGTGCCCGAGTTGTTGCTGGAAGAGGTCCTGGCCTTCTTGCGCTGAGTGCTATTCTGGCGGCTCATGCCGCCAGCCTTGTTTCTGATGACGAATAAGAAAGATACCGTGCCATTACCCGAAGACCTGCGGGTGTTCCTGACCGTGATCCGCAAGGCTGGCTTTGGGGCGGCCGCCGATGAGCTGGGGTTGTCGCCCGCTTACGTCAGCAAGCGCATCCAGATTCTGGAGACCACCCTGGGCACCCGCCTGCTGCATCGCACCAGCCGGCGTCAGCAATCGCCGCGTGCTGTGCGCCGCGCCGGCTTACCTAAAGCGGCGCGGTACACCACAGCTATTGAGCGACCTGGAACAACACGACTGCCTGGTCATCAAGAAACGCGACAACGCCTTTGGCATCTGGAACCTGGAGCGCAGTGGAGCCCAGGAAAGCGCACGAGTACACGGGCCGCTGTCTTCGAACAACGGCGAGATCGTGTTGCAGTGGGCACTGGATGGGCGCGGCGTATTGCTGCGCTCAATGTGGGATGTGAAACCATTGCTGGAGCAAGGCAAGTGGGTGCAGGTGCTGCATGATTACACCCAGAGCGCCAATGTGTGGGCGGTGTACCCGACACGGTTGGCGTATTCCGGAAAGCTACGGGCGTGTGTGGAGTTTTTGCAGGAGCATTTCAAGGGACTGTCGATTTAACAGCAGTGTTGATCTGCAAACCCAATCAAAAATGTGGGAGGGGGCTTGCTCCCGATTGCGGTGAGTCAGCTACCGATAAGCTGACTGGCACACTGCTATCGGGAGCAAGCCCCCTCCCACATTTTGTTCTGAGTGGGGTCAGGTAAGCCACGGGTTGGCTTGCAGGTGGCGGCATCCGAATGCAATTGCCGCCAGCCGACGAGTGCCTGTTCCCACAACTCACCCTTGGGCGCACGGGGCTTGCCATTGAGGTAGGCGAAGACTTTTTCGTCCGGCGCCATGAAGGCACCCCGCGCACCGGCTTCCACCGCCATATTGCAGAGGGTCATGCGCGCCTCGACGCTCAGCCCGTCGACGGTGGAGCCGCGAAATTCAATGGCGCCGGAGTGATGACGTGGAACATGTTTCGTGTTCGAGCCCAGCTTTAAACTGGTCGGAATGTGAACCTGAAACATTTTCTTTCATATGCGGATTAGGGATTTCCCATTCTCATCCGTCTTAACTTAGATACAGCCCGTCGCGTCAACAAAAGCTACGACCGGCCTTTTCCGGGCCTCCATTGCCCCCCTCCGATCAAGACCCGCATTCACATGTCGAAGAAGTCACGCTCAAAACTCTGGTTTCTCGTACATAGCTGGCTGGCATTGCCCATCTGGTTCTTTGTACTGATCGTCTGTTTTACCGGCACCCTGGCGGTGGTCAGCCAGGAAATCGTCTGGTTGGCCAACCCGGATATCCGGGCGAGCAAGCCCTCGGATGATGCCGAGCCGTTGAGCTTCGAGCAGGTCATTGCCGCCATCAAGCGCGAAGACCCCAAGGTGATCGTGCGAGCGATCCTTCGCCCCGACGAATCCCATTTCGCCTTGACGGTACGCCTCACCTACCCCGACGGGCGTGCCGTTTCGGCCTACGCCAACCCGTACACCGGGGCCATCCAGGGCATCAGCCCCTCGTTCGACTTCCAGCAGTTCACCCGCGCCCTGCACGGCTGGTGGCTGGTGCCGTTTACCAATGGCTACAGTTGGGGCTGGTACCTGGTCTCACTGCTGGGTTTGCCAATGCTGGCGTCCCTGGTCACAGGGCTTGTGGTGTACAAGCGCTTCTGGAAGGGCTTTCTCAAGCCAACCCTGCGTATCCGCCATGGTGCACGGATCTTTTGGGGTGACTTCCACCGTCTGAGCGGTATCTGGTCGATCTGGTTTATCGCCGTCATTTCCATCACTGGCACCTGGTTTCTGATCCAGGCGATTCTGGGCGATAACCAGATCTCGATTTCCAGCGAGCCCGTGGTGCCTGTGGTCGCTCGGGAAAAAGTCCCGCTGTCGGCACCTGGCGTACCCGCGCCGATGATTGGGCTGGATCAAGCGATTGAAATCGCCACCCAGCGCATTCCCGGGCTGGAAGCCAGTTTTGTGTTCCTGCCCCTCAACGCCTACAGCCATGTGACGATTGGTGGTCGAGGCTGGTATCCGCTGATGTTCCAGACCGCCCAACTGAACCCGTATGACGGTGAAATCGCCGTCTCGCACATGCTGTCCGACCGCACCACCCTGGAGTTCGTCACAGAATCCATGCGCCCGCTGCACACCGGGGACTTCGGCGGCATCTGGATCAAACTGATCTGGGCGTTCTTCGGCCTGGTACTGAGCATGATGGTATTGAGCGGCCTACTAATCTGGACCAAACGCACTGCCCTGGCCAGCCTCAACGCACTTAAGCGCAGCAACAAGGCGCCCCGCCAGCCAGCCCCCATCCCTGCCCTGCAGGCTGAAACCACGGAGAGCAACCGATGAGCAAGGTCGCTGCCGCTGTACCGCCTTCGCCACTGCGGGCCTTTTGGCTCAAATGGCGCTTCCACATCAATATCCTGCTGCTGCTGGTGCCCCTGGGTTTTATGCCCAAGTACTTTGCCGATGCCGCGCTGTTTCGCGGTGATACCGGTATTGGCGAGCGGGTAGCCGGCCAAGTGCAGGTCGGCCCCTGGAGCCTGACCCTTGCCGAGTTTCGCAACGAAGGCCCAACCCCCGACCCGGCCGGCCCAATGAAGTTCTTCAACGCCGCCCTGTGCGACACCTGCGCCGACCAGGTCAAGGCCACTTACCTGCGTATCGGCAAACCGCGCAGCCTGCGGGCGGCCGGGGTGATCTTCTTTGGTACGCCGTACCGCATGGGCGCCGCACTGCCGGTACCCGAGCGCACTCCGGTGGACGCCGAAGTGTGGGTCACCATGGAAGGCTGGGACGGCAGCATGCACCAGGGTTCCATCCCGCTGAGCCAGGCCTCGCCTGCCACTATTGCCTGGCTGAACAAGCAAGGAGTTAAACCATGACGTTGATTCGCCTGATGCGCACCAGCGCCGTACTGTTGATGGGCGCCGGTTTCAGTACCATTGCCCTGGCCCACAACCCGATGTGCGAATGCAAGGAAATCCCCGGCGAACAGATCCAGTGCACCGGCGGTTTCTCCGACGGCAGCGGCGCCCCCGGCGTGACCCTGGATGTGATCGGCTACGACGAAACCATCCTGGTGCCCGGCAAGCTGGGCCAGGACTCGACACTGACCTTCAAGAAGCCCTCCGCCGAGTTCTACGTACTGTTTGATGCGGGCCCCGGCCACGTCGTGGAAATCGACCAAGCGGACATCCAGCCGCAATGAGTACCACACAGGTTGTACGCCCCGCCGGTGCCGGGCACGAAACCCTCTACGTCCTGCTGCTGTGCCTGATCATCCTCGCGGTGGCAGGCTCGGTGATCGCGCTGCACGGTGAGCCCCAAGAAGTGGCCGCCGTGCCCAGCCATCAGCTGGATGCCCGCCGCGACCTGAATGCCGCCGAGCAAGGCATCTACGCCGACCTGCGGGTGACCCTGGATGAAATCCAGTTGTTGCAGCAGGAACACAGCGGGTTGCCAACGCCTGAGCAACTGGCCGAGGAAGGTTTTGCGCCATTTGCCCAGGACGCCAGTTCGGTCAGCCGTGGCGACCACCGCTGGCAGGTCCTGGAGCCCTCGGCCTACCTGGGTTTGAGCCAGTCCCCCAGCACCAGCGGCTCGCTGCTGATGCGCATGCAAGGCGCCGAACCGGATATCTGGCTCAACCGCAGCGCGAACCTGGCCGCCCCCTCCGACCTCTCTGACCAGGCGCTGATTGCAGCCGGCTGGCAGCAGGTGGTCGCGCAATTTGATGCCGGCGTGACCCGCCAGCACCGTCACTGAACGAGAAGACCGATTGCCCATGTCTATTTCATCGCCCCTGTTGCGCCTGTTGTTGGTTGGTCTGTTCAGCCTGATGCTCGCACCCCTGGCCAATGCTGAGGCGGCCAAACGCCTGCGTATCGGCATCACCCTGCACCCCTATTACAGCTACGTGAGCAATATCGTCGGCGACAAGGCCGAGGTGGTGCCGCTGATTCCCGCTGGTTTCAACCCCCACGCCTACGAGCCGCGCGCCGACGATATCAAGCGCATCGGCAGCCTGGACGTGATCGTGCTCAACGGCGTGGGCCATGATGATTTCGCCGACCGCATGATCGCCACCAGCGAGCGCCCGGACATCCCGGTGATCGAAGCCAACGCCAACGTGCCGCTGCTGGCCGCCACCGGCAATGCCGCGCGCGGTGCGGGCAAGGTGGTCAACCCGCACACGTTCCTGTCGATCAGCGCCTCGATTGCCCAGGTCAATAACATCGCCCGCGAACTGGGCAAGCTCGACCCGGACAACGCCAAGACCTACACCCAGAACGCCCGCGCCTACGGCAAGCGCCTGCGCCAGATGCGTGCCGACGCCCTGGCCAAGCTGACCAGCGCCCCCAACCCGGACCTGCGCGTCGCCACCGTACACGCCGCCTATGACTACCTGCTGCGCGAGTTTGGCCTGGAAGTCACCGCCGTGGTCGAACCGGCCCACGGCATCGAGCCCAGCCCCAGCCAGTTGAAAAAAACCATCGACGAACTGCGCGCCCTGGACGTGAAGGTGATCTTCTCGGAGATGGATTTCCCGTCCACCTACGTCGAGACCATCCAACGTGAATCCGGGGTCAAGCTGTACCCGCTGTCGCATATTTCCTACGGCGAATACACGCCCGAGAAGTACGAAGTGGAAATGACCGGCAACCTCAACACCGTGGTCCGGGCGATCCAGGAGTCAGGGGCATGACGGCGGCAGAACAACTGAAAATAGCCAGCATTGGCCCCACGATCGAGTTCGACAAGGTGTGCCTGACCCTAGGCCGCACGGCGATCCTCGATGGCGTGAGTTTTCAGGTGGAACCGGGCAGCATCCACGCGCTGGTCGGCCCCAATGGCGGCGGCAAAAGCTCGCTGATCAAGACGCTGTTGGGGCAAACGCCGCACCAGGGGCAATTGCGCCTGCACTGGCCGACGACCGTGGGCACCATCGGCTATGTACCCCAGGCGCTGGAGTTTGACCGGGGCTTGCCGATGACCGTCGATGACTTCATGGCCGCCATGTGCCAGCGGCGCCCGGCGTTTCTTGGCCTGTCCAAGCACTACGCCCGTGCGATTGGCGATGCGCTGGAACGGGTGGGCATGCAGGACAAGCGCAAGCGGCGCATGGGTGCGTTGTCCGGCGGTGAGCGTCAGCGCGTGCTGCTGGCCCAAGGCCTGATCCCCGCACCGCAATTGCTGGTACTGGACGAACCGATGTCGGCTCTCGATGAAGCCGGTATCCAAGTGTTCGAACGCCTGCTCAATGATTGGCGCCTGGCCGGGATCACCGTGCTGTGGATCGAACATGACCTGGAAGCCGTGGGCCGCCTGGCCGACCGCGTTACCGGCCTTAACCGCCACGTGTTGTTCGACGCTACGCCAAAAGAAGCGCTGACGCCGGACCGCCTGCTGACCCTGTTCTCCACCCACCCTCGGAGCCCAGCGCAATGAGTTATGAAGCGTTTCGCTTGATGGTCCAGGGCTGGGCCTCTTCCGGCTATTTGCCGGAGGCGCTGGCCTATGGTTTTGTGGTCAACGCCCTGCTCGCCGGCCTGTTGATCGGCCCGGTACTGGGCGGTTTGGGCACGTTGGTGGTGGTTAAGCGCTTTGCGTTCTTCTCCGAAGCGGTCGGCCATGCGGCGCTCACCGGCGTGGCCGTGGGCATTCTGCTGGGTGAGCCCTACACCGGGCCGTATGGCGCGCTGTTCGGCTACTGCCTGTTGTTCGGCATCCTGCTCAACTACCTGCGCAACCGTACCGGCTTGGCGCCGGACACCTTGATCGGCGTGTTCCTCTCGGTGTCCCTGGCGCTGGGTGCGAGCTTGCTGCTGATCCTGGCGGGCAAGATCAACGTACATATCCTCGAAAACGTGCTGTTCGGTTCGGTACTGACGGTCAACGGCAATGACCTGCTGGTGCTGGCGATTGTCGGCTCGCTGGTGATGGCCCTGGCGTTGCCGCTGTACAACCGCATCATGCTCGCCAGCTTTAACCCACAACTGGCAGCGGTACGCGGCGTGGCGGTGAAGACCCTGGACTACTTGTTCGTGATCCTGGTGACACTGATCACGGTGGCCGCGGTCAAGGTGATCGGCGCGATCCTGGTAGGCGCACTGCTGGTGATCCCGGCCGCTGCGGCACGCCTGTTGAGCCAGTCGCTCAAAGGGTTCTTCTGGGTCTCGGTGGTGATTGCCACCGTCAGCACCCTGTGCGGAATCCTGCTGCCGATCATCTTCGACCTGCCTATTCCGTCCGGTGCCGCGATCATTCTGATGGCCGGCATCGCCTTCGCCTTCGCTGCCATTGCACGCGGCATTGTGCCCAGCCTCAAAGGGAATATTGGATGATACGCCCCGTTTTACGCCCGCTAGCCCTGGCTATGGCTTGCTTGATCAGTACCTCGGCGCTGGCTGTCGATGGTTTTGCGGCCAATGATTTCAAAACCAACCATGGCCTGGGCCACGCGGCGCTGAGCAAGGCCAAGTCGATCAAGCCGGTCAAAGTGCTGGCCTCGTTGCCGATCACCTACGGTTTGGCCGAGGTATTGCTCAAAGGCAGCGACGTGCAACTTGAACGCGCCGCGCCGGCCAACCTGCCCGGCTCGCGGCAGGTGTCCTACTTCACCGGCCGTGGCGCCCCGGCGCTGAGCAAGCTGGCCGAAGACGCCGACGCCGCCATCGGCCTGCGCTCCCTGTGGGCGGATGACCCGCTGTACCCGGTGGCGCGACGCAGCAACATTCGTATCGTTGAAGTTGACGCCGCACGCCCGGTGGACGGCGGCCTGCCGGGTATTGCCGTGCAACCGGGCGTCACCGATGGCCTGAACAGCCAGCCGTGGCAATCGAGCAACAACATGGGCCGCATGGCCGATGTGCTGGCCGCCGACCTGAGCCGCCTGGCACCCGATGCCAAACCGAAGATCGACGCCAACCTCGCCGCCCTCAAGCAGCGCCTGCTCAAGCTCACCGCCGACAGCGAAGCGCGACTGGCCAAGGCGGATAACCTCAGCGTGGTCAGTTTGAGCGATCACTTCGCGTACCTGGTCAGCAGCCTGAACCTGGAAGTGGTCAGCACCGATGCACGGCCGGATGCTGATTGGACGGCTGAGGACTTGCAAAAACTCAGTGCGCAGTTGAAGGACAACGACGTGGCCGTGGTGCTGCATCACCGCCAGCCGAGCGAGGCCGTGAAGGCGGCGGTGACGGAGGGCGGATCGCAATTGCTGGTGTTAAACGTTGATGGCGCCGACCCGGTGGCAGAGCTGGAAACCAATGTGGATCAAGTGATCAAGGCGCTCACCCCCTAAATCCAACTGTGGCGAGGGAGCTTGCTCCCGCTGGGCTGCGCAGCGGCCCCAAAATGCCGACGCCAGCTTCGCTGTCGAACGGGAGCAAGCTCCCTCGCCACAACAAGCTCCCTCGCCACAAAGGTTAAACCACATCCACGCCGACATGGATGGCATCATGCCGCCAGAACTCCAGGTCACAATCGATCAGGCGCTGATGCTGGTCATAGTTGACCCGGGCGATGCGCAAGCCCGGGCTGCCCACCGACACGCGCAAGGCGCCAGCGGCCTCCACCGGCAATGAGGTCGGCACAATCTCGAAGCGCACCCGCCCGTAGTGCAAGTCGTACTTGCGGGCATACAACTCGGTCATCGACTGGTTAAGGTCGCAGTCCAGGATCCCCGGAAAATACTGCGGGTTCAGGTAATGCTCCACATACAGCACCAACCGCCCATCGATCCGCCGACCCCGGCAGATCTGGATCACGCTGGACAACGCCGGCAACTGCAACCACGCACACACTGCCGCCGACGCCGGTTGCAGCCGCGCCGAAATCACTTCGGTGGACGGCACCCGCCCCTGGTCGCTGACCATCGCGTGAAAGTGGCTACGCTGCATCAGGTTGTAGGCCAGCCGTGGCGGCGAGACAAACCAGCCACGGCGCTCCTCTCGGTAAATCTGCCCCTGGGCTTCCAGCTGTAACAAGGCTTCCCGCACGGTAATTCGAGTGGTACCAAACAACTCGCTGAGCTTGCGTTCAGCGGGCAGTTTGCTTGCAGGCGGCAACAGGCCGTGGTCGATCTGCTCTTGCAGCGCCAGGCCAATGGAAGTAACTGCCTTGATTGCCTCATCACGCATCAATGTTACCTATCTGGACTAGACCAGCACCGATCAGGTGCACAAACCGCGCTGTATTTGGGCTTCTACTAATGCGTGCCAGCCTAGGCATTACAGATGACCGACAGATGACAGTCCGTGTCCAGCCCCCGCAGCACACCCTGCAATACATCGGCCAAGTCCAGCTGTTACGGGCACTTGGGCATGGTCTACGCTCACTCTGCGTCTTGCGACATCAGCGATTTAAAAACGACATCGACACGAAACTGTCATCCATCGAGCCTAGATTGGCTCAGGTATTGCTGACCTAGACCAATAACACCGCAAACGTCGATATAAAACGCAGCGTTGAACACGCCCATAGGAGCTTCGGATGAAACAGCTTTTCCTGGCATCACTGTTAGGCTCGACCATTGCCATGTGCACCGCCGCCATGGCCGCTGATACCGATTTAAAAACCCTTGAAGCTGCCGCCAAGGCAGAAGGCGCCGTAAACAGCGTCGGCATGCCCGATGACTGGGCCAACTGGAAAGGCACCTGGGAAGACCTGGCCAAGATCCACGGCCTCA
This sequence comes from Pseudomonas sp. 18175, assembly GCF_050432925.1. Taxonomy (NCBI): domain Bacteria; kingdom Pseudomonadati; phylum Pseudomonadota; class Gammaproteobacteria; order Pseudomonadales; family Pseudomonadaceae; genus Pseudomonas; species Pseudomonas sp. 18175. The sequence continues at coordinate 26,426 of NZ_JBKFTO010000039.1, forward strand.
AGCACATCGACACCGACATGAGCTCGGCCCAGGAAATCGCCAAGTTCAAAGCGGAAAAAGACAATGCCAGCGCCGACATCGGCGACGTCGGCGCGGCGTTCGGCCCGATTGCGGTGAAGCAGGACGTGACCCAGCCTTACAAACCGTCCACCTGGGCCCAGGTGCCGGATTGGGCAAAAGACAAAGACGGCCATTGGGCACTCGCCTACACCGGCACCATTGCGTTTATCGTCAACAAGAAGCTGCTGCACGGTTCCGAAGTCCCCACCAGTTGGGCTGACCTGCAAAGCGGCAAATACAAGGTTTCCATCGGCGACGTAAGCACCGCCGCCCAAGCGGCCAACGGCGTATTGGCGGCGGCCATCGCCAATAAAGGCGACGAGAAGAACATCGCCCCAGGCCTGCAGTTCTTCACCAAGATCGCCCAGCAAGGCCGCCTCTCACTGTCCAACCCGACCATCGCCACCATGGAAAAAGGCGAAGTCGAAGTAGGTGTGGTCTGGGACTTCAACGGCCTGAGCTACAAGGCCAAGATGGCCAACCCGGATGACTACGTGGTGCTGATCCCATCGGACGGCTCGGTAAAATCCGGCTATACCACCATCATCAACAAATACGCCAAGCACCCGAACGCCGCCAAGCTGACCCGCGAATACATCTTCAGCGATGCCGGCCAACTCAACCTGGCCAAGGGCAATGCACGCCCTATCCGTGCGGAAACCGACCTGAAACTGCCGGCTGAAATCGCCAAGAACCTGATCCCGGGCGAGCAGTACACCAAGGCCAACCCGCAGCCGATCAAGGATGCCGATGCCTGGGAAGCCACGTCCAAGAAGCTGCCGCAATTGTGGAATGAGCAGGTCATCGTAGAGATGAAGTAAGCCTACAACCCACATTGGAGCTCCACTGGAGGTCCAATGTGGGAGGGGGCTTGCTCCCGATGGCGGTGGATCAGTCAATGAATGTGTTGAATGACACACTGCTATCGGGAGCAAGCCCCCTCCCACACTTGATCCCTGTTTTTCCAGATAAAGAGATTCAAGCCCATCTGTTGCGGAGCACCCTCCCCCCATGAAGCACAACGTCATCCTAGTGGTGCTCGACGGCCTGAACTTCGAGGTTGCGAGGCTCGCCATGGGGCATTTGCAGGCCTATGTCGGCGCAGGACGCGCAGCCCTCTACACGCTGGAATGCGAACTGCCCGCCCTGTCCCGCCCGCTGTATGAATGCATCCTGACCGGCGTGCCGCCGATCCAGAGCGGTATCGTGCACAACAACGTCTCGCGCCTCTCCAACCAGCGCAGCATTTTCCATTACGCCACCGACGCAGGCCTCACCACGGCAGCGGCGGCGTATCACTGGGTGAGCGAGCTGTATAACCGCACGCCCTTCCTTGCCGCGCGGGATCGTCATACCGACGACAAGACGCTGGCGATCCAGCACGGGCATTTCTACTGGAATGACCACTACCCCGATTCCCACCTGTTCGCCGATGCCGAAAGCCTGCGCCTCAAACACGCGCCGAACTTTCTGGTGGTGCACCCGATGAACATCGACGACGCCGGCCACAAGCACGGCCTCGACACTGCGCAGTACCGCAACAGCGCACGTTCGGCCGACATCATCCTGGCCGACTACCTGCAAGGCTGGCTCGACGCCGGCTATCAGGTACTGGTGACCGCCGACCATGGCATGAACAACGACCGCTCCCACAACGGCCTGCTGCCCGAAGAACGTGAAGTGCCGCTGTTCGTGCTCGGCGATGCATTCAGTCTGGACCCGAATGCCGCACCCAAACAGACCGATTTATGCGGCACCGTCTGCGAACTGCTGGGCGTGCCCCACGACAAACCTGTATGCCGGGAGCTGTTGAAATGACCCGTGGTAAATGGCTGGCACTCTTGTGCCTGGTGCCGTTCGCGCTGTTCTTTATCGTGTTCGAAATTGCCCCGCTGGTGTGGGTACTGATCAACAGCCTGCAAACCGAAGAAGCCGGCTGGGGCCTGGAAAATTTCACACGTATTTTCAGCTCCAAGTTCTACCTGCAAGCCATCCAGTTCAGCTTGGAAATCAGCTTCTACTCCAGCATCTTCGGCATCATCATCGCCACCCTGGGCAGCTACTCACTGCGCCGGGTGGATTCGCCGCTGCGCAATTTCGTCACCGCCTTCGCCAACATGACCAGCAACTTTGCCGGTGTGCCATTGGCCTTTGCGTTCATCATCCTGCTGGGGTTCAACGGCAGCATCACGCTCATGCTCAAGCAGGCCGGGATCATCCAGGACTTCAACCTGTACTCCAAAACCGGCTTGATCATTCTCTACACCTACTTCCAGATTCCCCTCGGCGTGCTGCTGCTGTACCCGGCCTTCGATGCGCTGCGCGAAGACTGGCGCGAGTCGGCCGCCCTGCTCGGCGCCAACGGCTGGCAGTTCTGGCGGCACATCGGCCTGCCGGTGCTTACGCCAGCGCTGCTGGGCACCTTTGCGATCCTGCTGGCCAACGCCCTTGGCGCCTATGCCACGGTGTATGCGCTGACCACTGGCAACTTCAACGTGCTGCCGATCCGCATTGCGGGCCTGGTCTCCGGCGATGTGTCCCTGGACCCGAACATGGCCAGCGCCCTGGCCGTGGTGCTGGTGGCGCTGATGACCGTGGTCACTGTGGTCCATCAACTGCTGCTCAAGAGGAGCTACCATGTCTCGCGCTGAAGCCGGCCCGGCGTCCCTCTACCATCGGGTAGTGGTGTACGTATTGTTTGCGATCCTGGTACTGCCGCTGGTAGGCACCTTTGTCTACTCCATTGCCAGCAGTTGGTCGGCGACCATCCTGCCCGCCGGTTTTACCGTGAAGTGGTACGTGCAGCTGTGGAGCGACCCACGCTTCTTGATGGCCTTCGGGCAGTCGCTGCTGGTGTGCGTCGGCGCGCTGATCCTCTCCGTGGTGCTGATTTTGCCGCTGCTGTTTGTGGTGCATTACCACTTCCCCAAGCTTGATGCGCTGATGAATATCCTGATCCTGCTGCCCTTTGCGGTGCCGCCGGTGGTGTCGTCGGTGGGCCTGCTGCAACTCTACGGTTCCGGGCCGTTTGCGATGGTGGGGACGCCGTGGATTCTGATCGGTTGCTACTTCACCGTGGCACTGCCGTTCATGTACCGGGCGATCACCAACAACCTGCAAGCCATCAACCTGCGCGACCTGATGGATGCCTCCCAGTTACTCGGCGCCAGCACCTGGCAGGCGGCGATCCTGGTGGTGCTGCCGAACCTGCGCAAAGGCTTGATGGTGGCGTTGCTGCTGTCGTTCTCGTTCCTGTTCGGTGAGTTCGTGTTCGCCAATATCCTGGTGGGCACCCGCTACGAGACCCTGCAGGTGTACCTGAACAACATGCGCAACAGCAGCGGCCACTTCACCAGTGCCGTCGTGATTTCCTACTTCTTCTTTGTGCTGGTGCTGACCTGGGCCGCCAATATCTTGAACAAGGACAAAAGCCAATGAGCTTCGTCAGCGTCCAACACCTGCAAAAAGGCTACGCCGGCACCCCGGTGTTCAGTGATATCAATTGCGAGATCGCCAAGGGCGAGTTCGTGACCCTGCTCGGTCCTTCGGGTTGCGGCAAGTCCACCCTGCTGCGCTGCATTGCCGGGCTGACCTCGGTGGACAGTGGGAAAATTCTGCTGGATGGCCAGGACATTGTCCCGGTGAGCCCACAGAAACGTAACATCGGCATGGTGTTCCAGAGCTACGCGCTGTTCCCCAACATGACTGTGGAACAGAACGTCGCCTTCGGCCTGCGCATGCAAAAGGTCAACGCCGACGACAGCCGCAAACGCGTGCAGGAAGTGCTGCAACTGGTGGAACTAAAGGATCTCGCCGGCCGCTATCCGCACCAGATGTCCGGTGGCCAATGCCAACGCGTGGCCCTTGCCCGCTCGCTGGTAACGCGCCCGCGCCTGCTGTTGCTGGACGAACCGCTGTCGGCACTGGACGCAAGGATTCGCAAGCACCTGCGCGAACAGATCCGCCAGATCCAGCGCGAGCTGGGCCTGACCACGATCTTCGTGACCCATGACCAGGAAGAAGCGCTGACCATGAGTGACCGCATCTTCCTGATGAACCAGGGCAAGATCGTGCAGAGCGGCGATGCCGAGACGCTCTATACCGCACCCGTGGATGTGTTTGCTGCCGGTTTTATCGGCAACTACAACCTGCTGGACGCCGACAAAGCCACCCAACTGCTGCAACGCCCGATCAACAGCCGCATCGCGATTCGCCCGGAAGCCATCGAACTAAGCCGCAGCGGTGAACTGGACGCCCTGGTACGCAGCCACAGCCTGTTGGGCAACGTGATCCGCTACCGCATCGAAGCCCGCGGCGTGGAACTGGTGGTGGACGTGCTCAACCGTTCGGCCGACGACCTGCACGCAGATGGCCAGCGCCTGGCACTTTCCATCGACCCAAGCGCCCTGTGTGAAGTAGCCTGACGCAACGTTTTAATGAGAGAGCCTGACCGATGGCATTGGTAATTTTTGATCTGGACGACACCTTGATCCACGGCGACTGCGCCACCCTGTGGAGCGAGCAAATGGGCCGCCTGGGCTGGGTCGACCCTGAGTCGTTCATGCGCAAGAACAATGAACTGATGGACGCCTACAGCCAGGGCAAGCTGAAGATGGAAGACTTCATGGACTTCAGCCTGGAGCCGATGATCGGCCGCACCCCGGAGGAGATCGATCACTTGGTGGAGCCGTGGGTCGAGGACGTGATCGAGCCGCTGATCTACAGCGACGCCACCAAGACCATCGCTCGCCACCGGGCCAATGGCGATCGGATCCTGGTGATTTCGGCTTCGGGTACTCATTTGGTGAAGCCGATTGCAGCACGGATCGGCATTGATGAAGTGCTGGGAATTGAGCTCGACGTCAGCCATGGCGTGTACAGCGGGCGTACCGTGGGTGTGCTGACTTATCGCGAAGGCAAGATCACCCGGTTGCTGGAGTGGTTGGAGCAGGAAGGCGAGACGTTGGAGGGGGCGTATTTCTATTCGGATTCGCGCAATGACTTGCCGTTGCTGTTGAAGGTGGATCATCCGCAGGTGGTGAACCCTGATCCGGTACTTCGTGCCCATGCTGAACAGGCTGGCTGGCCGATCCACCACTGGATCTGATTCAACCTAGATCCAAATGTGGGAGCGGCGGTGCGACGATTCGACTTGCTCGCGAATGCGGTGTGTCAGATGAAATATTCTTCACTGACACACCGCATTCGCGAGCAAGCCCGCTCCCACATTTTGACTGTATTTCAAGCTGAAATCAGGTGAGGCTCTCGTCGATCACCAAGACAAGCTTCCCGGAAATCTGATTGGTCGCCAACTCCGCAAACGCCGCCTCGGCATCCTTGATCGCAAACGTCTTGGCCAACTGCGGGCTCAGGCGCCCTTCAACAAACAACGGCCACACATGCTGGCTCAAATCACTGAGCAAATCGGCCTTGAACTGATCACTGCGGCTGCGCAAGGTCGAACCCAGCAACTGAATGCGCTTGCCCAGCACCTGCGCCAAGTCCAGCTTGGCCTCGCGCCCGCCCATCAAACCAATCAACACCCAGCGCCCGTCCAAGGCCAGCAGCTTGAGGTCCAGCGCCGCATAGTCGCCGCCCACCGGGTCGAGGATCACATCAAACGGCCCGAAATCCCGCAGCGCCTCGATGCCGTCGGTACGTACCACGCCGCCCTGGGCGCCCAGCGCTTCGCAGTATGCCAAGCGCTCTGGCGAACCGACGCTGACCCAGCACGGGCTGCCAAACGCCTTGCACAATTGAATTGCCGCCGAGCCCACACCGCTCGCACCAGCATGCAACAGCACTTTCTCGCCAGGCTTGAGGCCCGCCAGCTGGAACAAATTCAGCCACGCCGTGCTGTACACCTCAGGCAAGGCCGCTGCTTCGATCAGCGACAGGCCTTCCGGCACCGGCAGCACATGCCGCGCATCCACCACCACCTCTTCGGCCATGCCGCCACCGGCCAGCAGCGCGCACACACGGTCGCCCACTTGCCAGGACGACCCGGCACCCACTTCGCTGATCACCCCGGAACACTCCAGGCCGAGCACATGGCTGGCGCCCGGTGGAGGTGGATAAAGCCCCGCACGCTGTAATAAATCGGCGCGATTAAGGCCAGCTGCCGACACCCGAATGCGAACTTGGCCTACATCACATGTAGGACTTGCTTCATCCAACCACTCCACATGACCGTCAACGCCTTGCAATGCTTTCACAGTGCCTCCATAGTGAGTCTGGACTGAGCCCGTAGCTGTATCGCCGGGCTTTTTGCATTATGCGACCGGACCATATGGAACCGGCTCCCTCAAAGACGGCCTAATATGCGTTATCAATTGCCCCCGCGTCGAATCAGCATGAAGCATTTGTTCCCCAGCACCGCCCTCGCTTTTTTCATTGGTCTCGGCTTCGCGTCGATGTCGACCAATACGTTCGCAGCCAACAGCTGGGACAACCTTCAGCCGGATCGCGATGAGGTGATTGCCAGCCTTAACGTTGTCGAGTTGCTCAAGCGCCATCACTACAGCAAGCCGCCGCTGGACGACGCGCGCTCGGTGATCATCTACGACAGCTACCTCAAGCTGCTGGACCCGTCGCGCAGCTACTTCCTGGCCAGCGATATCGCTGAGTTCGACAAGTGGAAAACCCAGTTCGACGACTTCCTCAAGAGCGGCGACCTACAGCCCGGCTTCACCATCTACAAGCGTTACCTTGACCGCGTCAAAGCGCGTCTGGATTTCGCCTTGGCTGAGCTGAACAAAGGCGTCGACAAGCTCGACTTCACCGAGAAGGAAACCCTTCTGGTGGACCGCAAGGACGCCCCTTGGCTGACCAGCACCGCTGCCCTCGACGACCTGTGGCGCAAACGCGTCAAGGACGAAGTGCTGCGCTTGAAAATCGCAGGCAAAGAGCCAAAGGCGATCCAAGAGCTGCTGACCAAGCGCTACAAGAATCAACTGGCGCGCCTGGACCAGACCCGTGCCGAAGATATCTTCCAGGCCTACATCAACACCTTCGCGATGTCCTACGACCCGCACACCAACTATCTGTCGCCAGATAACGCGGAAAACTTCGATATCAACATGAGTCTGTCCCTGGAAGGCATCGGTGCCGTCCTGCAAAGCGACAATGACCAAGTTAAGATCGTGCGCCTGGTGCCGGCAGGTCCGGCAGACAAGACCAAGCAGGTTGCCCCGGCAGACAAGATCATCGGCGTGGCCCAGGCCGACAAAGAGATGGTCGATGTGGTCGGCTGGCGTCTGGACGAAGTGGTCAAGCTGATCCGTGGCCCTAAAGGCAGCGTGGTGCGTCTGGAAGTGATCCCGCACACCAATGCGCCGAACGACCAGACCAGCAAGATCGTGTCCATCACCCGTGAAGCGGTGAAGCTCGAAGACCAGGCCGTGCAGAAGAAAGTCCTCAACCTCAAGCAGGATGGCAAGGACTACAAGCTGGGCGTGATTGAGATCCCGGCCTTCTACCTGGACTTCAAGGCGTTCCGCGCTGGCGACCCGGACTACAAGAGCACCACCCGCGACGTTAAGAAGATCCTGACAGAGCTGCAGAAGGAAAAAGTCGACGGCGTGGTCATCGACCTGCGCAACAACGGCGGCGGTTCCCTGCAGGAAGCCACCGAGCTGACCAGCCTGTTTATCGACAAGGGTCCGACCGTGTTGGTACGCAACGCTGACGGCCGTGTCGACGTGCTGGAAGACGAAAACCCAGGCGCCTTCTACAAAGGCCCGATGGCGCTGCTGGTCAATCGCCTCTCGGCCTCGGCTTCGGAGATTTTCGCCGGCGCCATGCAGGACTATCACCGCGCGATGATCATTGGTGGCCAGACCTTCGGCAAAGGCACCGTGCAGACCATCCAGCCGCTGAACCATGGCGAACTCAAGCTGACCCTCGCCAAGTTCTACCGGGTTTCCGGGCAGAGCACCCAGCACCAGGGCGTACTGCCGGACATTGATTTCCCGTCGATCATCGACACCAAGGAAATCGGCGAAAGCGCCCTGCCCGAAGCCATGCCGTGGGACACCATCCGCCCTGCGATCAAGCCCGCGTCGGACCCGTTCAAGCCGTTCCTGGCGCAGTTGAAGGCTGACCACGACACCCGCTCCGCCAAGGATGCCGAGTTCGTGTTTATCCGCGACAAACTGGCCCTGGCCAAGAAGCTGATGGAAGAAAAATCCGTCAGCCTCAATGAAGTAGACCGTCGTAAGCAGCACGCCGACATCGAGAATCAGCAGCTTGTGCTGGAGAACGCCCGCCGCAAGGCCAAGGGCGAAGAACCGCTCAAAGAGCTGAAGAAAGAAGATGAAGATGCGCTGCCGACCGAAGCGGACAAAACCAAGCCGGAAGACGACGCCTACCTGGCCGAGACAGGCCGGATCCTGCTGGACTACCTGAAGATCACCAAGCAGGTGGCCAAGCAGTAAATGATGGCGATTTAATGTGACTGCTAAGCAAGCTGTCATCATATAGACATCATTCTGTCGTGAAATGAAGGACCGCAGGCTCACCGCCTGCGGTCCTTTTTTTTCGATCGAGATCGCCATGACCATGACCGAACAGCTGAATGCATTGGGCTCTATCCTGGCTCAAGGCAGTTTGCACAGCCTGTTCCAACCGATCATCTGCCTGTCCGAACGGCGCATTCTTGGCTACGAAGCCCTCAGCCGCGGCCCTTCCAACAGCCCATTGCACTCCCCCATCGCCTTGTTCTCGGTGGCCAGCCAGGCGGGACGCCTCAGNTCTGCCTGTCCGAACGGCGCATTCTTGGCTACGAAGCCCTCAGCCGCGGCCCTTCCAACAGCCCATTGCACTCCCCCATCGCCTTGTTCTCGGTGGCCAGCCAGGCGGGACGCCTCAGTGAGCTGGAAATGGCCTGCCGCGAAAGCGCCTGCCGACGCTTCAGCGACCAAAAACTGCCGGGCAAGTTGTTCTTGAATGTCTCGCCGGAATCCTTGATGGAAACCGCACACCAACCGGGGCGCACCCTGCAATTGCTGCATGACTACGGTATCCCGCCGAGCCAGGTGGTGATCGAACTCACCGAACAAACCCCCACCGACGATTTCAACCTGCTGCAAACCGCCCTGCACCATTACCGCAACATGGGTTTCTCGATTGCGCTGGATGACTTGGGCGCCGGTTATTCCAGCCTGCGCTTGTGGTCGGAGTTACGCCCGGATTACGTGAAGATCGACCGGCACTTTATCGACGGCATCCACCAGGATGCACTCAAGCGCGAGTTTGTCGGCTCTATCCTGCAAATCGCCAAGGCCTCGCGCGCCCAGGTGATAGCCGAAGGCATTGAATTGCCCGAGGAACTCGCGGTGTTGACGGAGATGGGGGTGGACCTGGTCCAGGGCTACCTGCTCTGTCGTCCACAGGAACATCCGCCGCAGGAAGCGCGGCAGATGCTGCCCAAGCCTGATAACGCCAACGTGGCCCTCAGCGAAGAAGCCAGCGACCTCAGCGCCCTGCTCAACGAGCAACCGGCGATGGACCAGGACACCGCCACCGCCCAAGTGCTGGAAGCGTTCCGGCGCCAGGCCAACCTCAATTCCCTGGCGGTATTGGATGGGCGCGGCCAGCCGGTGGGTATCGTGCACCGGCATTCGTTGTCGGATGCGCTACTCAAACCGTTTGCCACCGACCTGTTTGCACGCAAGCCCATCAGCCGCCTGATGAGCACCGACTTCCTGGCGGTGGAACTGAGCCAGTCGCTGCAGCAGGTCAGTCGGTTGCTCACCAGCCGGGCACGACAACGTATCGAAGAAGATTTCATCATCACACTCAACGGCGACTATCTGGGCCTGGGTCGGGTGATCGATGTGCTCAAGCTGATTACCGAGCTGAAAATCCAACAAGCCCGCTACGCCAACCCACTCACCCTGCTACCGGGCAACGTGCCGATCCAGCAGTGCCTGACGCGGCTGTTGCAGCAACAACGGGAGTCGGTGATCTGCTACGTGGATATCGACAGCTTCAAGCCGTTTAACGATATCTACGGCTATGGCCGTGGGGATGAGGTGTTGCTGTGCCTGGCACAGTGCCTGAACGACCGCGTAGACCCCAGCCGCGACTTTGTCGGGCATATCGGCGGTGATGATTTCTTGCTGGTGTTGGGCCCGCAGGATTGGCGCAAGCGGCTCAACCAGTTACTGGACGACTTCCACACCCAATGCCGGCGTTTCTATCGCGCCGAACACCTCGAGGCCGGCTGCTTCGTGGCATTGAACCGCCAGGGCGTGCGCCAGGAGTTTGCATTGCTGTCGCTGTCCATCGGCGTGGTGCATTTATATCCACAGGCCTGTGGACAACTCGATGCCAGCCAGTTGGCGGAATTGGCCTCACAAGCCAAGCACCATGCCAAGGACATGGCTGGTTACAGCATCCATGTGATCGACAGTATGGATAGCCTGCCTGTTTAAGCCTCGGCGGATTCCGGGTATTCGTACTCGAACACCCGCACCACCTCGGAGGCGTGCCAGGACGCGGCGGCCACGCCATCGGATGGCCCGCTGAAACGCCCCAGGCGCTCCACACATTCGAAGAACCCCGTACGTGGCAGGCGGCTGGCGCCCTGGCTGATCACCAGGGAACTGCGCAACGGCTGCTCGGCCTTGGCGTCCAGCGCCGCCAGGTGTTCCAGGGCCGCGGCCAAGGTTTGCATGGCCGGCGTGGGGAACTGCAAGCGCTCCAAGAGCGCACGGTAAGTCAGCAGATGGCGCTGGCGACGCGCCTGGTCCAGTTCGTTGAGTAACCCATCCCAATGTTGACGGCTGATACGTAGGCTCAAGATTCATCCCTCCAACCTGCAACGCCCAATTCCCAGGCCAGGCTGCGGCGGATCGCGGCATCCGGCTGGCGTTCACCACTTTCAATCAAACCGAGGTACGACGGGCTGATGCCCACCGTACGGGCCAGGGTTTCAATCGCCAGGCCCTTGGCTTCGCGCAGGCCACGCAGCTCTGCAAGCGGGCGCAGATCCTGGGCGGGTGCGGCTTGGGCAGGGGGAGAAGTAGGAGGTGAAGTCTGTTGTTGCTGACCGGCAGCTTTTAGCAGCGCCTGGTACTGGTCCCATGGCAACACCGCGTATTCGGGTTCGCCATTGCGTGAAATGATCTGAATATCCATGACTGCCCCGTAGGATAACTGCACTTACTGAGTAAGCTCTTTCCTTAGGAGTGTAATCCTAACAGCCACAAAGGTCGCAGGGGGATATCCGCGTCATGCATTTTTTTGCGGGTTTTCCTTGGCTAACAACGCGGGTGTGGCAGGCAAGCGTTCGACCACGGCGAGCTTTTCCGGGCGCTGCGCCTCGCGCCAGGCGCGAAAGGCGCTCAGTTCGCCGTCCAGGGTCTTCATGACCCACGCCAGTACGGCGATGTCATCGAGCATGCCGAACATGGGGATAAAGTCCGGTATCGCATCAATTGGGCTAAGAAAATACATCAACCCGGCCACCACCGAGATCAACGCCTTAGGGCTAATAGCTCGATATTCGCCGCGCCAGTAGGCCAGGCACAGCGCCTGCAGTAGCTTGAGATCATCCTTGAGCCTGCCTAGCCGGTTGCCCTGGCTTGAGCCTTTGGCGGCCACGGCGAAGAGCAGGGTTGGCAAACGGCCACGGCCGAGCAAGCGAGCGGCCATGGGCAGGAAACGGGTGAAATTGAAGGGTGGTTTCATTCGTCGCTCCAGTTCCAGGCGGTAGAAAATGTTATCCACACAAATTGTGGATAACCTTGTGAACAGAGCCTGTTTTGCAGGCTGAAAGCCACGGTTTACAAGGCCTACAGTTAGATCGGGCGTTTTTTGCGCACATAAAAAAAACCCAAGATTTCATTGACTTGGCGTTGATGTGACGCTACCCGTGCTCGAGTGTTATATCAGACTGCTGCCAGCTACAGACGTTCGTTCGGATCTGCCGAGGCTTCAATGTGTGAGGCAGCCTGCTCCCGTGGCGGCCTGACGGGCGACTAAGTTTGTTGGGTTGTGAATCGAATCAACTGTGGGAGGGGGCTTGCCCCCGATAGCTTTTTGTATGGCGCTGAAGCTTTTTGGTCGGAGTGCATATCCGTTATTTGGGTAACGGCTACTTAGGGTTCCGCCCTTACGGCGGGTCACTTTGGAAAAGAGCCCCAAAGTAACCAAAGGGCTCTTGCCCCACCACTCGGCACCTCGCCTAGGCTCGGTGTGCCCTCTCTCCGGCTTGAATCCGTGGGCC
>NZ_JBKFTO010000040.1:0-38344 GCF_050432925.1 Pseudomonas sp. 18175
ACCCTATCGGGACGGTGTACTTGAACCCTGAAAGGGAGCTGACCGTAGTGATAAAAGTCGCGTAGCACGACGGTGGACGCGACAACTACCTTGAAAAACGCCGCGCGAAGGCTGGCATCAAATTCTTGAGACGCAGGCGGCCGTCAGCAGCGTGCAGCAGCAAATTACTCAACAGATTGAACGGATCATTTGACTTGATCAGCGACAGATTGGGGATACAGGTCTGATAAATGATCTGATCAGGCCGCATCTCATTACTCGTGATCAACTGATAGGTGCCGCCAGGTACCTCGTGCGACAGGTTGTAAAACGAGGACAGCGACGGCTGATTATCCAGATCGATAAGCAGGGTCCGAACACCTGCATCGGCGCAAAACGCGCCCAGATTAGCGCCAACCGTGATTTTACCCGGCCCGCCTTTGGTTGAACCGACTGCAGTGACTTTCATGGGGCTTACCTCTGAATCGTAGGATTTAGAGACGTCTTCATGCGCGTCACGCTGCGCGCTTCGATCACCCTGGCCAAATCCAAGGCAAAAAAAAGCCTGCATCGCTGCAGGCTTCTCTTTGTATCGCTATCTGGCTCCACGACCTGGACTCGAACCAGGGACCCAATGATTAACAGTCATTTGCTCTACCAACTGAGCTATCGCGGAATGCGCCGTATGTTACTGATTAAAAAGGGGAAGTCAAGCTTTCTCCGGCAATCAGTGCGTTTAAAGCGGCCTTCCGGTTGCAAGTTGTTGTTCTTTAGCCAATTCCAGCCAGGCCAGTGCCGCCGGTGGTAGGTGGGCGCCGGCGCGCCAGGCCAGGGCGATGTGCCAGTCGGTGTGGGGTTCGTCGAGGGGGATCAGGGCGATGCCAGCGTGCTGGTGTTTGTGCGCGAGCATCCGGGGAAGGAAGGCAACGCCAAGGCCGGCGGTCACCAGGTCGACGATAAAGTCGATCTGCCCGCTGCGGGCGGCGACGCGGGGCGTGACGCCTTTGCGCTCACAGGCCGCGAGGATCTTGGCGTTGAGGGCAAACCCCGCCTCGAACAGGATGAAGGGTGAATCCGCAAGGTCGGTGAAGTCGATGCGCTCGCGCTGGGCCAAGGGGTGCTGGATGGGTAGCACGGCTATCAGGGGTTCATTGCGTACAGGTTGGTAGTCAAAACCTTCATCCACTGGCAATAACAGCGCCGCGAGATCCACCTCCCCCGCCTCCAGGCATTCACGCAGTTTTTTGCTGCCGTATTCGGTCAGTTCAATATCGATGTCCGGGTAGCGGCTGCGGTAAGTGGCGAACATGGTCGCGAACAACACGCCACAACCCACCGGAGGCAGGCCGATGCGCAGTTGACCGCGCTTGAGGCCGCGCAGGTCGTTGATCTCGGCCACCAGGTCGTTGTGTTCAGCCAGCAGCACCTGGGCGCGGCGGTAGGCGATTTCGCCCGCGGCGGTCAGTTCGTTGCGGTGGCCAAGGCGGTTGAGCAACGGCGTGCCCAGTTCGTCTTCCAGGGTCTTGACCGCCTTGCTCACGGTGGATTGGGTCAGGGACACCACCTCGGCCGCCTGGGAGAAACCACCCTGGCGCACCACCTCGACAAAGGCGCGTAATGTTCTGAGGTTCATCCGTATTCCTTTTGCGACTGGCTGCTAGCGATAAAAGTTGTTTTTATCATGCCAGATTTTTACCTATCCTGACCCGCCCTGCCTTGTGGAGATACCGTTCATGATCATCTCGTCCGCCTCCGACTACCGCGCAGCCGCCAAGCGCAAGCTGCCGCGCTTTCTGTTCGACTACATCGATGGCGGCGCCTACGCCGAACACACGATGCGGGCGAACAGTTCGGACTTGGCCGAGATCAGCCTGCGCCAGCGCATCCTGCGCAATGTCGACAGCCTGAGCCTCAAGACCACGCTGTTTGGCCAGGAACTGGACATGCCGGTGATCCTGAGCCCCGTGGGCCTGACGGGCATGTACGCGCGACGCGGTGAAGTGCAGGCGGCCAAGGCGGCGGCGAACAAAGGTATTCCGTTCTGCCTGTCGACGGTGTCGGTGTGCCCGATTGAAGAAGTGGCCTCGCAAAGCGCCCAGGCCATCTGGTTCCAGCTGTATGTGCTCAAGGACCGTGGCTTTATGCGCAATGCGCTGGAACGTGCCCAGGCTGCCGGGGTGACCACGCTGGTGTTTACCGTGGACATGCCCACGCCGGGCGCACGCTATCGTGACGCACACTCGGGCATGTCCGGGCCGTTCGCGGCACAGCGACGCATGCTGCAAGCCGTCACCAAGCCGCAATGGGCGTTCGATGTGGGCTTGATGGGCCGCCCCCACGACTTGGGCAATATCTCCAAGTACCTGGGCAAACCCACCCATCTGGAAGACTACATCGGCTGGCTGGCGAATAATTTCGACGCGTCCATCAGTTGGAAAGACTTGGAGTGGATCCGCGACTTCTGGAAAGGCCCGATGATCATCAAGGGCATCCTCGACCCCCAGGACGCCAAGGACGCCGTGAGTTTCGGCGCCGATGGCATCGTGGTTTCCAACCATGGCGGCCGTCAGTTGGACGGCGTGCTGTCCACCGCCAAAGCCTTGCCGGCAATTGCCGAAGCGGTAGGCGATGACCTCACGGTGCTGGTGGATTCGGGCATTCGCTCAGGGCTCGACGTGGTGCGCATGCTCGCCCTGGGTGCCAAGGCCTGCCTGCTGGGGCGCGCCACCGCTTACGCATTGGCCGCCGACGGCCAGCACGGCGTGGAAAACCTGCTGGACATCTTCGCCAAGGAAATGCGCGTGGCCATGACCCTCACCGGGGTCACCTCCATCGCGCAGATCGACCGCTCGACCCTGGTCTAAGCCTTCTGCTCGACGATCCCACGCGCCTTGAGTTGGGCCAGTTGCTCCGCTGACAGGCCCAACCGTTGCCCAAGGATATCGTCGGTGTGCTGCCCCAGCATGGGCGCGGGCCGCACGTACTCCACCGGCGTGCCGGACATCTTGATCGGGCTGCCGACCATGGCGAAATCCGGGTTCTGCGGATGGGGGATGTTCACCATCAGGTTGCGCGCAATCACTTGGGGCTCTTCCAACGATTGGGCGATGGAATTGATCGCCCCCACCGGCACCTTCGAAGCGTGAATGCACGCCACCCACTCATCCGCGCTGCGCCCGAGAAAATGCGCCGAGAGCACTGCGACGATCTCTTCGCGATGGGCCACGCGGTCAGCGTTACGCCGAAAGCGCGGGTCATCCGGCAAGTGCGGCAAGCCGATGCTCTGGCACAGGGCGATAAACTGGCTGTCGTTGCCACAGGCGATGATGAAGTCACGGTCGGCGGCGCGGAACACCTGGTACGGCACGATATTGGCGTGGGCATTGCCATAGCGCTGGGGCACCTTGCCCGAGGCCAGGTAGTTCATGCTTTGGTTCGCCAGCGTCGCGACCTGCACATCCAGCAACGCCATATCAATATACTGACCCACGCCGGTACGCTCACGGCTGAGCAACGCAGCCTGGATCGCCACGGTGGAATACAGGCCGGTCATCAGGTCGGAAAACGCCACGCCGACTTTTTGCGGGCCGCCGCCGGGCAAGTCATCGCGCTCGCCGGTGATGCTCATCAAGCCGCCGATGCCCTGGATGATGAAGTCGTAGCCGGGTTCTTCGGCACGCGGGCCGGTCTGGCCGAACCCGGTGATCGAGCAATAGACCAGGCGCGGGTTGATCTCGGCCAAGGTTGCGTAATCCAGGCCATAGCGCGCCAGGGAGCCGGCCTTGTAGTTCTCGATCAACACATCAGAACTGGCGGCCAATGCCCGCACCAATTCCTGGCCCTCGGGGCTGGCCAGGTCGATCGCCACCGATAACTTGCCGCGATTGGTGGACTGATAATAAGAGGCCTCGCCGGACGAATCGCCCGCGTCGGTCTTCATCCAGGGCGGCCCCCAGCCACGGGTGTCGTCGCCGCTGGTTGGGCGTTCGATCTTGATCACTTCGGCACCGAGGTCGGCCAACACTTGCCCGCACCAGGGGCCGGCCAGCACACGGCTTAAATCCAATACCCGCAAACCTGTCAATGCACCCATTGTTCTTATCCTGTGAGGTGGGGAAATCAGCCGACTTGCGGCTCTTCATGGCGCAGGGAAATCCCCAGCATCGCTCGCCGGCGCAACCAGGGGCTGGGGCGGTAACGCGGGTCGTGGGTGAGTTCGCTCATGCGCTGCAAAATCGTGAGGATGCGCCGTGGCCCGAGGGCATCGCCCCAGGCCAGCGGGCCGTGTGGGTAGCCCAGCCCCAGGTGCACCGCCTGGTCAATATCGTCGACGCTGGCGATGCGCTGCTGGGCAATGTCGCAGGCGAGGTTGACCACCATCGCCAGGGTGCGCTGGGCGACAAAACCGACGCTGTCGCCGATAACCGTCACCCCCACACCGTCAGCCGCCAGCAAGGCATGGGCCGCGTCACGCATGACGGGGGATGTGAGTGGGTTTTGCATCAAGGTGCGATGGCGCGACAGGTCCGTCAGCAGGTCGATGCACAGCGTACGCGCGGGATCGGTGTCAAAGCGTACGCAGGCGCTGGTGGCGTCGCGGCCGTACGGCGCCAGCAGGCACAGCGCCTGGGAAGACGGCTGTGCCGCGCTTTCCAGGTGGGCGCCGAGGTCTATCACCAGGCGGCTCAGGCGCTCGTAGTCTTCACTGTTTTCGGTGGCGATCCACACCGGCGGCATGGCTTGCACCAACGGCACTGGCTGAGGCTGCGGGCCATGAATGAGCTGGCCATTTTCATACTGATAAAAACCGTGGCCGCTCTTGCGCCCGAAACGCCCGCCCAGCAGCATCTGCCGGGTCAGGGGCGACGGTTTGTAGCGCGGCTCCTGGTAGAACTGGTTGTAGATTGACTCCATCACCGGGTGCGACACGTCCAGGCCAGTGAGGTCCAACAGCTCCAGCGGCCCCATGCGAAACCCAGCGCCGTCGCGCAGGATGCGGTCGATATCGCCGGGCTCGGCGATGCCCTCGTCGAGCATCTTCAGGGCTTCGGTGCCATAGGCACGCCCGGCGTGGTTGACGATAAACCCCGGGGTGTCCTTGGCGCGCACGCCGCGATGGCCGGTGCGCGCCACCAGCCCCAATAGGGCATCGCCGACGGCTGGCGCGGTGGCCAGGCCGTCGATCACTTCCACTACGCGCATCAACGGCACCGGGTTGAAAAAGTGCAGCCCGGCTACGCGCTCCGGGTGCCGCGAGCCAGCAGCAATGGCCGTGATCGACAGTGACGACGTGTTAGTGGCGAGGATGCACGTCGGGCTGACGATGCCTTCAAGTTGTTGCAGCAGGCCGCGCTTGGCGTCGAGGTTTTCGACGATGGCTTCGACAACCAGATCGCAGCCTTCCAAACCTTCAATGGTGTCGATGACGTGCACATTGGCCAGCGCCGCGTCCATCGCCGGCTGGCCTATCTTGCCCTTGGCCACCAGCTTGGCAAACGTAGCGGCAAGGCCGTCGCAGGCGGTTTGTGCCGCCCCGACGCGCGCATCGAACAAGCGCACCGTCACACCGGCCTGGGCGAAAATCTGCGCGATGCCTGCGCCCATCACGCCGGTGCCCACCAAACCCAAGGTGCTAAGGGTGTCGGTCATACCTATTCTCCTCGATAGTCAGGCTTGCGCTTCTCGAAGAACGCCGCGGCGCCCTCCTTCTGGTCCTTGGAATCGAACAGCAATTGGAACGCCTTGCGCTCCAGCACCAGGGCACTTTCCAACGGCAGGTCGGCACCGGCCAGCATCACTTCCTTGATCTGTTCCACCGCCAACGGCGGCAGCGCGGCGATCTGCGCAGCCAGCTCCAGGGCACGCGGCAGCGTCTGGTCATCGCTGACCACTTCGCTGAGCATGCCGATAGCCAGGGCTTCGTTCGCGCTGACCATGCAACCGGTGAGTGCGATGCGCATGGCCTGGAATTTACCCACCGCACGAATCAAGCGTTGGGTGCCGCCCGCGCCAGGCATCAAGCCCAGCTTCACTTCCGGCTGGGCAAACCGCGCCGACTCGCCCGCCACGATCAAGTCGCAGTGCATCGCCAACTCGCAGCCGCCCCCGAGGGCAAACCCGTTGACCGCTGCAATCACCGGCTTGGGGCAGCGGCTGATGGCTTCCCACAAGTATTCGGTGTGGCGCCGGTACATATCGATTGCACCGGCGCTGGCGAACTCCTTGATATCCGCACCGGCCACAAAGCATTGCTCGCCGCCGGTCAACACGATGGCGCGCACATCCCGGCGCCTGGCCAGTGCACGGAAGTGCTCGGCCAGCGCTTCGCGAACCTGGGCATTAAGAGCGTTTTTCACCTCGGGGCGGTGGATACGCACCACGGCCACGCCATTGTCCTGGACGTCGAGGGTTACCACGGATGGGTCTGCGCTGGTCACGTTCACTCCTGGTGCACTGTTCTTGTTAGTGGGACTATTGTAAGTTTCGCTATGCGAAACAACATTCCGTATTTAGCCATGATCATAAGTTTCGACTTGGCAGGTGTAAACGTAAAAACCCAACTCTTGCGAAAAACAGGCACTAACTCACTGTTTTATTGGACTTTATCCAACCACAAAATCGTTTCTCAAAAAGTTGCTTAGTTTCGCTGTGCGGAATATGATTTTGTTTTGTTGATTTTATAAAAAAATGAGGCTTAACATGCGCCGTCGAAACGCGGACACGGACAACACCGAAGTCCCTGCAGGCAACAACGCCTTCGAGCATTTGTTGATTGACCCGATGAACAACGATGAGGAAGAGGATAAAGACCGCCAGTTCGTCACCGCCCTGGCCCGCGGCCTGGAGTTGCTGCGTTGTTTCACGCCGAGCGAGAGCGTACTGGGCAACCAGGACCTGGCGCGCAAGACCGGGCTGCCAAAGCCGACGATCACCCGCATGACCCACACCCTCACACGGCTGGGTTACCTCAAGCACCTGCCGCAGTCGGGCCGGTACCAGTTGGACGTGGGCGTGATGGCCTTCGGTTACGCCATGTTGTCGAACCTGTCGGTACGGGCCGTGGCTCACCCGCTGATGGAGACCATGGCCAAGTACGCCCAGGCGGCCGTAGCGATGGCCACCCGGGACCGCCTGGACGCGGTGTACCTGGACGTGGTCCAGGGCGAAGCAAACATGACCATGCGCCGCCAGGTGGGTACGCGCTTGCCGTTGCACTTGAGTTCCGCAGGCCGCGCCTGCCTGGCCGCGATGCCGGAAAACGAGCGGGAGTTCATCCTCGACCACATCCGCCAGCGCCATCTGGAGGACTGGCCGACCATCCGCAAGGGGCTGGAACGCGCCTTCCGGGACTACACCGACTTCGGCTATTGCATGTCGATCGGTGAGTGGCACCGCGATGTCAACGCCATCGCCGTACCGCTGCTGCACGCACAACACGGCTTGCTGGCGTTCAACTGTGGCGGACCGAGTTTTCACCTCTCCCGGGAGAAACTCGAAGACGACATCGGCCCACGCCTCAAGCACATGGTGAACAATATCGAGGCCGCCGCCCGCTAGCTGGACACGTGCACGGCCTCGGCAGATTGACGATAACAGGCCCGCTCAACGGGCCGCTGAGGAATGCACATGATCCGAGACGCACAAACGCTTCATATCCTGGTGGACGCCATTGCGCAGTTCGTCGACGAAGCGCTGATCCCACGGGAAAACGAAGTCGCCGAGACCGATGAAATCCCGGCAGACATTGTCAGCCAGTTCCAGGACATGGGCCTGTTCGGCCTGACCATTCCCGAAGCCTACGGCGGCCTGGGCCTGACCATGGAAGAAGAGGTGACCATCGCCTTCGAGCTGGGGCGCACCTCCCCGGCCTTTCGCTCCTACTTCGGCACCAACAATGGCATCGGCTCCATCGGCATCCTGCTGGACGGCACCGATGCGCAGAAGGAACACTACCTGCCGTTGCTGGCCAGCGGTGAGTTGCTCAGCTCGTTCTGCCTCACCGAGCCCAACTCCGGCTCAGACGCTGCCTCACTGAAAACCACCGCCGTGCGCGATGGCGACCACTACGTGATCAACGGCACCAAGCGCTTTATCACCAACGCGCCCCACGCCGGGATTTTCACCGTGATGGCGCGCACCGACCCGGCGATCCGTGGCTCGGCGGGCATCAGCGCGTTTATTGTCGAGCGCGACACCCCCGGCCTGTCCCTGGGCAAGCGCGACCACAAGATGGGCCAGCAAGGCGCCCATACCAGCGACGTGATCTTCGACAATGTGCGCATCCCCGCTGCTCAGTTGATCGGCGGCGTCGAAGGCGTGGGCTTCAAGACCGCCATGAAGGTGCTCGACAAAGGCCGCCTGCACATCGCGGCCGTCAGCGTGGGCGCGGCCGAACGCATGTTGCACGACGCCCTGCACTACGCCATCGACCGCAAGCAGTTCGGCCAACCGATTGCTGAGTTCCAACTGATCCAGGCCATGCTCGCCGACAGCAAGGCCGAGATCTACGCCGCCCGCTGCATGGTGCTGGACGCAGCGCGCAAGCGTGACGACGGCCATGACATCGGCACCGAAGCTTCCTGCTCGAAGATGTTCGCCACTGAGATGTGCGGCCGGGTCGCCGACCGTTGTGTGCAGATCCATGGCGGCGCTGGCTATATCAGCGAGTACGCCATCGAACGTTTTTACCGGGATGTGCGCCTGTTCCGCCTGTATGAAGGCACCACGCAGATCCAGCAGTTGGTGATTGCCCGCAACATGATCCGCGCGGCGCAACGCTAGGCCTCACCGCTCCACCCATACCCAATGCCCTAACAACTACAACAAGGTATCGCTATGGAAGTCGCCGCATCGGCGGGCGCGTTGTCGCCTGCAAACAGCAAATTGTGGATTGTCGTGTTCATCTTCTGCTTCCTCGGGCTGTTGATCGACGGTGCAGACCTGATGTTGCTGTCCTACAGCCTCAGCAGCCTCAAGGCCGAGTTCGGCTTGACCAGTGTCGAAGCCGGCAGCCTGGGCAGCTTCACCCTCGCCGGCATGGCCATCGGTGGCATCTACGGTGGCTGGGCCTGTGACCGTTTCGGCCGGGTAAAAACCGTGGTGTGGAGCATCGTGCTGTTTTCCGTCGGCACCGCCGTACTGGGCATGACCCACAGCTATTGGCAGTTCGCGAGCACGCGGTTTTTCGCCTCCCTGGGCTTGGGCGCGCTGTATGTGGCGTGCAATACCCTGATGGCGGAGTACGTGCCGACTCGCTACCGCACCACGGTGCTGGGCACCCTGCAGGCCGGTTGGTCGGTGGGCTATATCGTCGCCACGTTGCTGGCGGGCTGGATCCTGCCGGAACACGGCTGGCGCTGGTTGTTCTACGTGGCGCTCATCCCCGTGATCCTCGCCGTACTGATGCAGCGTTTGGTGCCAGAACCCCAGGCCTGGGTCACCGCCCAGGCCGAGCGTGCAAAACACAAAGCCAGCGGCACCGGCACCACGCTCAAGAAAAAGCCCGACGGCATGTTCAAGCTGATCTTCAGCGACCCGAAGGCCAGCCGCATGTTCCTGCTCTGGGCCCTGACCGCAGGCTTCCTGCAATTTGGCTACTACGGCGTGAACAACTGGATGCCGTCGTATCTGGAAAGCGAACTGGGGATGAACTTCAAGTCGATGACCAGCTACATGGTCGGCACCTACGCAGCGATGATCTTCGGCAAGATCCTCGCTGGCCTGGCCGCAGACCGCCTGGGTCGCCGCGTGGTATTTGCGTTCGGCGCTCTGGGTACGGCGGTGTTTTTGCCGGTAATCGTGTTGTTCCAGAGCCCCGAGAACATCCTGTGGATGCTGGTGGTGTTCGGCTTCCTGTACGGGATCCCCTATGGCGTAAACGCGACGTACATGACCGAAAGTTTCGAGGCGAAATTCCGTGGCTCGGCCGTGGGCGGCGCCTACAACATCGGCCGTATTGGTGCGGCGGTGGCACCCGCGGCCATCGGGTTCCTGGCGTCCCATGGCTCCATCGGCATGGGCTTTTTGGTAATGGGCGGTGCGTACTTTATTTGCGGCGTGATTCCGGCGTTGTTTATTCGCGATAAACAATTCGACCCGCAAAAACAGTAAGTCTACCCCTGCCGACTTGCCAAATAACCGGCGCCATCGTTCAGCGACTGTTTTTAGCGATAAAAGCAGTCGATTGATTTAAAAGGAGTTTTATCTGAATTAACGGCATTGGCATGAATCTCGCTCTAACGCTGTTCAAGCAGGTTAAGCGATGACAAGACGTGCGGCAGTGCCCAGGGGTTATAACCCATTGCAAAGCGGTCTAAACTGTAACCAATGTTTTACGGAACTGAAGGAACAGTTAGACGCTTGGCACTTGCCACTCTCATCGAGCCTGTAAGACAGCTATGTGCTTAGAGGCCGTTTGCTTATGAAAACACCAACCCAGACCAACGCAATTGACTTTGACAGTGCCAAATTGCAACGCCTGGGGTTTGGTCAGCCATCCCTCCTTCCGCACCGCCCCACCACCATCACCCAACTGCGTCAGCAATTGGGCATGCAACTGCAGACCAGCCTGGAACCGGAGCGCATTCTCGGGGTGTTTTTCCGTGAAATACAGCGCTTGGTGCCACTGGACGCCCTGCAATACCGCCATGAAGCCAGCGACTTGCGCCTGGAGTTCGGTCATCGTGGCCATCACTCGGTCAGCTACAGCCTGAGCCATGAGGGCGAACACCTGGGCGAGTTGATCTTTCGGCGCAACCAGCGCCTGGCCGAAGAAGAACTCGGCCAGCTTGAGTCGCTGCTGGCCACCCTGCTGTACCCGATGCGCAACGCCCTGCTCTACCGCGCGGCGACCCGTAGCGCCCTGCGCGACCCGCTGACCGAGACCGGCAACCGCATCGCCATGGACCAGACCCTGCAACGGGAAATCGACATGGCGCGTCGGCACCTGAACCCGTTGTCCTTGCTGATGCTGGACATCGACCACTTCAAAGTCATCAACGACACCTACGGCCATGCCGCCGGCGATAGCGTATTGCGCGCCGTCGCCTCGGCAATCAAGCGCCAGTTGCGTAACGTGGACATGGTGTTTCGGTTTGGCGGGGAAGAGTTTCTGATCCTGCTGTCCAACACCGGCCGCGATGCGGCGGCCATGGTCGGCGAGCGCCTGCGCCAAGCGGCACAGGCCCAGGATTATTGGGCGGATGGCACACGGATCGAGTTGACGGTAAGTCTGGGCTGCTCGACGTTGCTGGCTGCCGAGTCTGCCGAAAGCCTGCTGCGCCGCGCCGACAGTGCCCTGTACGTGGCCAAGCGCGAAGGCCGCAACCGCTTGGCAATGGCGGGGTAATACGGGAACAGCCGCTGCAACTGTGGCGAGGGAGCTTGCTCCCGCTGGAGTGCGAAGCGCCCCCCAGCTTTTTGGGGCCGCTACGCAGCCCAGCGGGAGCAAGCTCCCTCGCCACACGTTATCGACTGTTACGCTTCGCTGGCAACCCGTTGGCGCTCACGCACCGCGACGGGGGCTTTGTCTTTCTCCAGGCGCATGCAGCTTTCCAGGAACAGGTACATGTAGTCGTAGCTCTTGGTCACGGCCTGGCGCAACTCTGCCTGCAACTGCTTGGTGGGGTTCATTCCGGCCAGGGTGCAGATGATTTCCAGGGCTTCCCATGGGTGGGCATCATCGTACTGCGCGTGCATCTTCAACCACTTCATTGCACGCTTGCGGTCTTCCTCGGGGAAGGCTGCCGCGTAGACGCCGGTGGAACACACCACGGCAGACCATTCCCCCGTCGCCCCCTCGATTGCATAGTTGGTCGCGGCAATGGCCACGATCAGCGAATCGGCCGAGCTTGTATGCCAGCACCAGTGACTCAGTGCGTGCAATTCCGGCGGCACGTTCTGGGCCTGCAACTCTTCCAGGCTGACCCCGTGGGCGCGGGCCCAATGCACCCAATAGTCGGCGTGGTTCAGTTCCACGCGAATATTGCGCATCAGCCAGCGGCGCGCCATGTCCTCCCCAGGATGGCGGGCAAATTTGGTCTTGGTGAGGTTTTGTGCCATGTACAAGGCAAACTGTTCAACCACGGGCCAGCCACCGATGAGGTAGTGGCGCATGGTCTTGGCGCTGAGCGTGTTATCGCGCATGCGCTGGTACAGTTCGTGTTCGACAACGCGACGCTTGCTCTCACTACAGTCCTGGATCAATTGTTGCGCCCAGGCGGGGTAACTCGAGGCTTCCATAAGCGGGCCGGTTCTGATGAATGTGTCGATCACTGTTAAGGCTCCTTTTTAAGTGTGATTGTACAGACCAGCAAATGTTTCAGCGGAATGTGCCGGGCGCCTTGAACAGCAACGGCTGCGGTCGCACAGGTCGACACTGCAAACTATCAAAGGTAAACAATTGCGGTCGTTCAATCAGGTAGCCCTGAGCGTAATCCACACCAATCTCGAGTAACGCCTGTTCGATCTGCGGTGTCTCGACAAACTCTGCAATTGTGCGCTTACCCATGACGTGGCCAATGTGGTTGATCACTTCGACCATCGCGCGGTTAATCGGGTCGTCCAGCATATCCTTTACGAAACTTCCATCGATCTTCAGGAAGTCTACAGGTAAATGTTTCAGATAAGCGAATGAGGACATACCGGCACAAAAGTCATCCAGAGAGAAATGACACCCTAAGGCTTTGAGTTCATTAATAAAGCGAATCGCACTGCCCAAGTTGGCAATCGCGCTGGTTTCAGTAATTTCGAAACAAATCATCGTTGGGGGGATGTTGTAAGTCTCAAATTTCTCACGCAAGAACCCAAGAAAGTCTTCATCGCCAATGGTGATGCCTGACAGATTGATCGCACACATCGCCATGGATCGACCGGGACGATCCTGCATGCACTGGGCGATGATCCTGAAGACGTTTTCCACCACCCAGCGATCCAATGACGTCATCAAACCGTAACGCTCGGCGGCAGGTATAAAGCTGTCTGGCAGGATGATCCGACCGGCTTCGTCGTGAAGGCGCAATAGAATCTCAATATGCCCGCTGCCGCCATCCGTATGCCCCAAGGGTGAGATCTCCTGGGCATACAGGCAGAACCGATTCTCTTCCAAGGCCATGTGCAAACGCTGCACCCAGGCCATTTCACCAAACCGCAAGGACAGCTCCGAGTCGTCGGCGTGGTACACCTGCACGCGGTTGCGACCTTTTTCCTTGGCCATGTAGCACGCCATGTCGGCGGCGCGCAGCGAGGTTTCCAGGGTGGTCGGGGCGTGGGAGATATGCACCAGACCAATGCTGACGGTGGTCATGAACGGCCGCCCCTTCCACACAAAGTGCAGGCTTTGCACGGTATGACGCAGGCTTTCGGCGATTTTTTCCGCCACTGCTGCCGGGCAGTTCTCCAGCAGGATGCCGAACTCATCGCCGCCCAGGCGCGCCAGGGTGTCGCCTTCGCGCAGGTCCGATTGCAACAGCGCGCAGATATGGCGCAGCAGCTCGTCGCCCGCCGCATGCCCGCAGGTGTCGTTGACCAGCTTGAACTGGTCCAGGTCAAGGAACATCAAGGCATGCCGACCGCCTTGGGCAAGCCCCGCCGGGTGCAACACTTGCTCCAGGCGATACTCGAACTCACGACGGTTGGCCAGGCCGGTCAACGCATCGTGCGTGGCCTGCCAAGAGAGGTTGGCGATGTATTGGCGTTCCTGGGTCATGTCGTGCAGTACCAACACCGCGCCGCTGACCTTGCCGGCACTGCGGATCGGTGCCCCCACCAGGGTCACCGAGACCGTGCTGCCGTCCAGCCGCTGGATGGTTTTGGAATGCTCGCTGCCGCCTCCAAGCCGGCCCTTGACGATATGTTCAATCAGGGTAAAGCCATCGGGCTGGGCATTGTCATCGAGCAGGTTGAACAGCGCCGCCAGGGGCAAGCCTTGGGCCTGGGCCGAGTTCCAGTGGGTCAGCGCCTCGGCCGCCGGGTTCATATAGGTAATGGCGCCGTCAACGTCGGTGGTGATCACCCCATCGCCAATCGACTCCAGGGTGATCTGTGCCCGCTCCTTCTCCTCCTGCAAAGCGTCGGCGAACGCATGGCGCTGGGTCAGCAGCTTGTGAGTGCGCAACAGTGCCAACACGATCAGGCCCAAGGCCGTGGCCAGGTTGGTGATCAACAGCAACCGCAGGATCATCCGCGAGCCTTCACCCAGCGCATCGCTGAACGCCTTGGCGGCGGGGGTCACGCCATCGTTGATGGCAATGATATGGGCTTTCCATTGGCGCACGTCGTTGGCGCTGACCTGGTCACGGGTGATTGACTGGTGCATCTCCTGGGCCAGGTCATCGAGCTGCACCAGGTAGCCATCGCCCACGGTCCACAGCTCAATGGCCTTTTCCAGGTAACTGAAATGGCGAAAATTGAGGTACAGCCAGATCAGGCTGGACACGTCATCGGGATGGTTGCCGCCCTTGAGGATGCCCAGGCGTGCAGCCGCCAGGTCCGGGGTTGGATGATCAAGGGCGATACGCAGTTCATGCCCGCCCTGAGGCACGGCAATCGCTTGCTGGTATTTGAGGTAAGTGGCTTCGTCGCGGTTATCGGCGTA
This sequence comes from Pseudomonas sp. 18175, assembly GCF_050432925.1. Taxonomy (NCBI): domain Bacteria; kingdom Pseudomonadati; phylum Pseudomonadota; class Gammaproteobacteria; order Pseudomonadales; family Pseudomonadaceae; genus Pseudomonas; species Pseudomonas sp. 18175. The sequence continues at coordinate 14,573 of NZ_JBKFTO010000040.1, forward strand.
GAGCGTCAAATAATAGATGGCGTCTTTCTGGCCCTTGGACCACAGGCTTTCGCCGGCCACGTAGCCACGCACGGCCGAAAGCACGTAGAGACTGACGCAGCCCAACAATGCCTGGAACAGCACGACGGCGATAAAGGGCCACACAATGCCCAACAGCCGAGGCGTTCCGAGAGTCCGCTTTTGCTTCATGAAGTCCCTTGCACATGCACTGCTGGATACGCACGCGAAAATCCGCTTCTGATCGCTCAGCCTAGGCCAGATCAACGCACTTGTTGCAAGTGTCCATACAGCTTGGCGTAAAGGCCGCCATCGGCAATCAACTGCTGATGGTCGCCATCCTCTGCAATGTGACCGCCGTCGAACACCAATACTCGATCTGCTTGCTTAACCGCCGACAAGCGGTGGGCGATGATCAGTGTAGTACGCCCACTGAGAAACCGCGCCAGCGCCTGGTGCAGGTTGTACTCGGTGGCGGCATCCAGTGCGGAAGTGGCTTCATCAAGGATGACCACCTTGGGCTCGGCCAACACCATCCGCGCAATCGCCAGGCGTTGGCGCTGCCCGCCGGAAAAACGCACGCCGGAACGCCCCACCACACTGTCCAGGCCCAAGGGCAGCGCTTTGACGGTAGCATCCAGTTGGGCAATTTCCAGTGCCTGCCAGCAGGCCAGGTCGCTGCGCTCACGCCCCATGGTCAGGTTGGCGCGTACGGTGTCGTTGAACAGCGCCGGGTGCTGCAGCACCACCGCGACGTTTTCGCGGATGGTCTCCAGGCCGATTTCCTGCTGGGTTGCACCGCCGAAACGAATGCTCCCGGCCTGGGGTGTATACAACCCGAGCAGCAGTTGCACCAGGGTACTTTTGCCGCCGCCACTGGCACCGACAATCGCAACCTTCTCGCCCGGTGCGATAGCCAGGTTCAGTTGGTCGAGGACCAGGTCTTCGCCATAACCGAAATTGAGGCCGCGCACTTCGATACCCACGGTCTCGTGCCCGGTGAATGGGTCTTCACCCCCGGCGTATTGAGGTTCATCGGCACGCGCCAGCAACTCGTTGATCCGCGTCAGCGCCCCGCCCGCCGCGTAGTAGGCGTATTGCAGGTTCAGCAGTTGCTCCACCGGGCCGATCATGAACCACAGGTAGCTGAACACCGCGAGCATCTGGCCGATGGACAGGTCCGAGAACAGCACCGTGAGCATGGCTGCCGCACGGAAGATGTCGATGCCGAACTGGAACAGCAAGCCACTGGCGCGACTGGAGGCGTCGGTTTTCCATTGCGAGTGGATGGCGTAATCGCGCACTTCCTGGGCGCGCTGACCAAGGCGCCCGAGGAAGAAGCCCTGACGGTTGCCGGCGCGCACTTCCTGGATCGCATCCAGGGTCTCGGTCAGCGCCTGGGTAAAGCGCGAAGTACTGTCGTTTTCCAGTTTTTTCAGGTGTTTGACGCGCTTGCCCAACTGCACCGTGGCGTAGATCACCAAGGGGTTGAACAGCAAAATCAACAGCGCCAGTTGCCAATGCATCCACACCAAAATGGCCGAGGTGCCCACCAGGGTCAGCATGGCCACCAGGAAACGGCTGAGGGTTTCGCCGACGAATTTGTCCAGGGTGTCGAGGTCGGTGACCAGGTGCGTGGTGACGGTGCCACTGCCCAGGCTTTCGTACTCGCCGAGGGAAATCCGTTTGAGCCGTTCGATCAGGCGCACACGGATGCGGTACACGATGTCCTTGGCCAAGCGCGCAAACAGCCGCGCCTGCACCACGTTGAACACCAGGGCGCCGCAGCGCAGGCACAAGGTCACCAGCAGCATCAGGCCGATGTAACCGGCGGCTTTCTGCCAGCCCAACGGCAAGGCGTGGTTCATCACTTTGAGCGCAGCATCGCCATGGCCCAGCAGCACTTCGTCTACCAGCAACGGCAACAGCAGGGGGATTGGCACGCTGCACAGGGTTGCCAGCACGGCGACGCCATTGGCGATCCACAGGGACTTTTTGTGGCGCAGGGCCAGGCGGCGGATTTCTGCCCAGGTCAGTCGATCAGTGCGTTGGACGGGTTCATGCACAGCTTGCCCGCTCCAGCCATCGCCCCAGTAAAGGCGACAGTTCAGACAACGGTTGGTAGCCGTTGGTCAGCAACGCCAACTGGCCGTTGCGTTCGGCCAACAACGTCGGGAAACCGGCGATGCCCAAATCCTGAACCCACGTAAAATCAGCCGCGGTGGCCGCATGCTGCTCGGCGCGGTCAAAGGCGCCGGCAAACTCGATACGCGGAATGCCCGCCTCCTCGGCCAGTTCCACCAGCACGCTGGCGAGGGTCACATCGCGCCCCTCGACATAAAACGCCCGCTGGATCAGCCCCAGCAGCGTCCACGCACAATCTGGCGCCAGGCTGCGCGCCGTCACGATGGCGCGACAGGCCGGCTCGGTGTCGTACACAAAACCGTCGGGCAACGCGCCTTCGCGCTTGAACGGTTGGCCGGTGGCTTCGGTGACCGCCTGCCAGTGCTCCAAAATGTAGCGCCGTGTGGTCGGCTCCAACGCCGCGCCGCTGCCGGTGCGCAAGCCGCCCACCACCAGGTGCAGCTCCACGCCGGCCGCCTGGGCCTGTGCCACCAACGCCTCGGCCACCGGGGCAAAGCCCCAGCACCAGGAACACATCGGGTCCATTACATAGAGCAGGCGCGCAGACATGGCTCAGGCCTCGGAAGGAGATTGCTTGTAGTTGAAGCCAATCGGGTGCGGCATGTTGCGCGCCTTGGCCAGTTCGATCTGCTTTTGGCGGTCGATGGCGCTGCGACGGGTCTTCTCCGGCAGTTTGTCCCAGCAGTGCGGGCAACTGATGCCGGCGACATAGTGCTCGGATGTGCGGTCTTCGACGCTGATCGGCGTACGGCAGGCATGACATTGATCGTAGTCGCCTTCGCTCAAGTCGTGGCGCACGGTCACGCGATTATCAAAAACAAAGCAGTCGCCCTGCCATTTGGTCTCTTCCTGCGGCACCTCTTCGAGGTACTTCAGGATGCCGCCCTTAAGGTGGTAAACCTCACCATAACCTTCACTGAGCATGTAGCTCGACGCTTTCTCGCACCGAATGCCACCGGTGCAGAACATGGCGACTTTCTTGTGCACAGCCGGGTCGAAGTTGGCTTTGATATAGTCGGGAAATTCGCGAAAACTGGTGGTTTTCGGGTCGATCGCGCCTTCAAAGGTGCCGATGGACACTTCGTAGTCGTTACGGGTGTCGATCAGCAGCACTTCCGGATCGCTGATCAGTGCGTTCCAGTCCTGCGGGTCGACGTAGGTGCCGACTTTTTTGTTCGGGTCGACGCCTTCAACGCCCAGGGTCACGATCTCTTTCTTGAGCTTGACCTTGGTGCGGTAGAACGGCTGGTCGTCGCAATAGGATTCTTTGTGGTCGATGTCGACCATGCGCGGGTCGTTCTTCAGCCAGGCCATCAGGCCATCAATGCCTTCGCGGCTGCCGGAAACGGTGCCGTTGATGCCTTCTTCGGCGATCAGCAAGGTGCCTTTGATGCCGTTGTCGACCATCGCCTGCAGCAGTGGCTCACGCAGGGCGACGTAATCTTCGAGGGTGACGAACTTATACAGTGCCGCCACGACAATCGGTTGAGTCATGGGTGTTCTCTCCAGGTGGCTACCCTCGTAAAGGGTGAACCGGATGCAAAAAAAACGCGCCGGCTAAGCGGCGCGTTGCGGATTCTATCAGGGATACCCCGTCAATGTCCGCCGGCGCAGGTCGGCGAGGCCGGGGCTGCGTCGATTTTCGCCCACTCTTCGGGCGTGTAGGTATGCAGCGCCAGCGCATGAAACTCGCTCATCAGGTCGCCCAGGGTGGCGTAGACCTTCTGGTGGCGCTTGACGCGGTTGAGCCCCTCAAACTGCGGGCTGACCAGCACGGCCTTGAAGTGGGTCTGCAACCCACGGCTGTGCATGTGGCTTTCATCCAGCACGCTCAAATGGTCGGTGCCCAGGGCGGCAAGCGCCGTTTCGATACGCTGTTGCATGGTCATTCCTGCTTACTTCTTCTTGGCCGGGGCGGCGGCTTTAGGCGCCAGCTCGTTGGTCATGTCTTCCAACAGCTTGTTCACCACCGGCACGGCGCTTTCCAGCTTGGCCTGGGTCATCTGGGCCGATTGCTGGGTCAGTTGCGGCATTTTTTCCAAGACTTTCTTGCCCAGTGGCGACTGGTAGAAGGCAACCAGGTCCTTGAGTTCCGATTCGCTGAAGTTGGTGGTGTAGAGCTTGACCATGTCCGGTTTCAGCTTCGGCCAGCCAATGGCCTGGTCCAGGGCGGCGTTGGCCTTGGCCTGATAGCTGTCCAGTACGGACTGCTTGGCGGCAGGCGCCTTGGTCTGTTCGAAACGCTGGGCGAACATTTGCTGCACTTGCATGTACACCGGGGTACCCAGCTTGTCGGCATGGGCCAGGGTAAGGAAGGCTTCGGCACTGGCGTTGTGGCTGGCGGTATCGGCAAGAACCTGGCCGCTGGCGCAAACCAGAGCAACCGCGGTACAGATGGCACGAAGACGAGTCATCGAGTTTCCTTTTCTAGCAGGCGAGGTAAGACCCCAAGGGCGCCCATTCTGCGCCTAAAAAACCTTAAGGCTCAACCCCGGGCCTTGTAGGGAAAGGATTTTGAGCCAGATGAATCCGATGAAAAGTCTTTTACGGAACCCACCCGGCCGATCACGGCCTAAACTGCGCAAACCGACTTCAAGGAGAGTGCCCGATGAGCCGTATCGAAACCGACAGCCTGGGAGAAGTGAATGTCCCGGATGACGCTTACTGGGGCGCCCAGACCCAACGCTCACTGGTGAACTTCGCCATCGGCGAGCAACGCATGCCGCTCGCGGTACTGCACGCCCTGGCCCTGATCAAGAAAGCCGCGGCACGGGTCAACGACCGTAATGGCGACTTGCCCGCCGACATCGCCCGCCTGATCGAACAGGCCGCCGACGAAGTGCTGGCCGGCCAACATGACGACCAGTTCCCCCTAGTGGTCTGGCAGACCGGCAGCGGCACCCAAAGCAACATGAACGCCAATGAAGTGATCGCCGGCCGCGCCAATGAACTGGCAGGCAACGCGCGAGGCGGCAAAAGCCCGGTGCACCCCAACGATCATGTGAACCGCTCCCAGAGTTCCAACGACTGCTTCCCTACCGCCATGAGCATCGCGGCGGTGCAGGCGGTGCATCAACGCTTGCTGCCGGCCATCGCCACCCTGTCTGGCGGTTTGGCTGAATTGGCCGCACGCCATATGAAGCTGGTGAAAACCGGGCGTACCCACATGATGGACGCCACGCCGATCACCTTCGGCCAGGAACTCTCAGCCTTTATCGCCCAACTCGACTACGCCGAACGCGCCGTGCGCAGCGCCCTGCCCGCCGTGTGCGAGTTGGCCCAGGGCGGTACGGCGGTCGGCACCGGGCTCAATGCGCCCCACGGTTTTGGCGAGGCGATTGCCTCTGAGCTGGCGGCGCTGTCGGGCCTGCCGTTCGTCACCGCACCGAACAAATTTGCCGCCCTCTCCGGCCACGAACCCCTGGTGACCCTGCACGGCGCCCTGAAAACCCTGGCCGTGGCCCTGATAAAAATCGCCAATGACCTGCGCCTACTGGGCTCCGGCCCGCGTGCTGGGCTCGCTGAGGTCAAGTTGCCGGCCAACGAGCCGGGCAGCTCGATCATGCCGGGCAAGGTTAATCCCACGCAGTGCGAAGCGCTGTCGATGCTGGCCTGCCAGGTATTGGGCAATGACGTGACCATCGGCATCGCGTCCAGCCAAGGCCACTTGCAGCTCAACGTGTACAAGCCGGTGATCATCCACAACCTGCTGGAATCAATCCGTTTGCTGGCCGATGGCTGCAACAACTTCCAGGAACACTGCGTGGCCGGCCTTGAGCCCGACGCCGTGCAAATGGCCGAGCACCTGGAGCGCGGGCTGATGCTGGTGACCGCCCTCAACCCGCATATCGGCTACGACAAGTCCGCGGAAATCGCCAAGAAGGCCTACGCCGAAGGGTTGACGCTACGGGAAGCGGCACTGCAACTGGGCTACCTCACGGACGCAGAATTCGACCAGTGGGTGCGCCCGGAAAACATGCTCGGCGCCTAGGACGCCATGCGCAACCGCCGGGCCTTGAGCCCGGCCATCAACGACGGCGCCAGCGCCACGGTCGCCGAGCCCAACACCACCACCAACGCCCCGGCATAGCCCAGGGCGTTGATGTCTTCAGCCTGCACATAGTCCGGCCACAGCCACGCCGCCAGGGCCACGGCGACAAAGGTCACCAACGGCGTGAGCGCCAGGGTCGCACTGACCCGCGAGGCCTCCCAGTGGGCGAGCGCTTCGGCAAACGCGCCATAGGCCACCAGGGTGTTCATGCAGCATGCCAGCAACAGCCAGCCTTGCGTTGGGCTCAGGTCCAGCGCTTCCAGCGGGTGCGCCCAGGGCGTGAGCAATACGGCGCAGCACAGGTAGATCACCATCATCACTTGCAACGAATTCCAAACCGTCAGCAATTGCTTCTGGCCCAGGGCGTAGAACACCCAAATGGACGTGGCGAGCAAAATCGTCAGTACGCCAGCGGTATAGGTGCCCAGGGACGTGAGCAATTCCGTCAGGCGCTGGTTGAAGAACAGGCCGAAACCTGCGACCAACACTACCAGCCCCAGTACTTGCCCCAGGCTAAACCGCTCCTTGAACACAAACACACTGGCGATCATCAAAAAGATCGGGCCCATCTGCACCACCAACTGCGCAGTACCGGGGCTGAGCATTTGCAGGCCCACCAGGTACAGCACGTAATTGCCCACCAAGCCGCACACCGCCATAGCCACCAGCCAGCCGCCCTTGGGGCCGAGCACTTTGCGGCTGGGCAGGCGTTTGGTCAGTGCCAGGTAGATGAACAAGCATCCGCCGGCGACGGTCAGGCGAAACCAGGTGACGGTGATCGGGTCCATCACCTGCAGCACCTGCTTGAGTTTGATCGGCAGGATGCCCCAGAGAAACGCGGTCAGCAGGGTCAGGAGAAAACCGTAGACCCAGCGGCCGGAAGAGATGTGCATGAGTGCCCCAAAAAGCCGGAGGAAGTTGTGCGGGCATTCTAGGGGTAAGCGCACGATTCGCGATACGACACAGTTCAAATGTGGGAGCGGGGGGGGGGGGGGGGGGGGGGGGGGGGGGGGGGGGGGGGGGGGGGGGGGGGGGGGGGGGGGGGGGGGGGGGGGGGGGGGGGGGGGGGGGGGGGGGGGGGGGGGGGGGGGGGGGGGGGGGGGGGGGGGGGGGGGGGGGGGGGGGGGGGGGGGGGGGGGGGGGGGGGGGGGGGGGGGGGGGGGGGGGGGGGGGGGGGGGGGGGGGGGGGGGGGGGGGGGGGGGGGGGGGGGGGGGGGGGGGNTTTCTTCAGTGGGATTTAGCGCACGGCTTCGAACAGCCCCGTCGCCCCCATGCCACCACCCACGCACATGGTCACGATGCCATAGCGCAGATTGCGCCGTTGCAGCTCCCGCACCAAATGCCCCACCTGCCGCGACCCGGTCATGCCGAACGGGTGCCCGATGGAGATCGAGCCGCCGTTGACGTTGTACTTCACGTTATCGATCTCCAGCCGATTACGCGCATACAGGCACTGGGACGCAAACGCCTCGTTCAGCTCCCACAGATCGATATCCGCCACCTGCAAGCCCTTGGCCTTGAGCAGTTTGGGCACCGAGAACACCGGGCCGATGCCCATCTCGTCCGGCTCACAACCGGCCACGGTAAAGCCACGGAAAAACGCCTTGGGCTTGAGCCCCAATTCCAGGGCTTTTTCCAGACTCATCACCAAGGTCATTGACGCGCCGTCGGAGAGTTGCGACGAGTTACCCGCCGTCACCGAACCGTCTTCGGCAAACACCGGCTTCAAGCCTTGCAGGCTGGCCAGGGTGGTGTCGGGGCGGTTGCAGTCGTCGCGATCGACCACGCCGTCGAGTACCTGGACTTCACCGCTGTTTTTATCCTCGACCTTGTACTTGACCGCCATCGGCACGATTTCGTCGTTGAACAAACCATCAGCCTGGGCCTGGGCGGTGCGCTGTTGGCTTTGCAGGGCGTACAGGTCCTGTTCTTCGCGGCTGACGTGGTAGCGACGGGCGACGATTTCGGCGGTCTGGCCCATTGGGAAATAGATACCCGGCACCTGCTCTTTAAGCAGCGGGTTGATCAGGTGGTCGGTGTTGACGCTTTTCATGGTCAGGCTGATGGACTCCACGCCACCGGCGACGATGATGTCACTGCACCCCGAGGCAATCTGGTTCGCGGCAATGGCAATCGCCTGCAAGCCCGAGGAGCAGAAACGGTTGAGGGTCATGCCCGCCGTGCCAGTGCCCAATTGCGACAACACCGCCACGTTGCGCCCGATGTTGTAACCCTGGGCACCCTCGTTGGAGCCCGCGCCGACGATGCAGTCTTCCACTGTCGCCGGGTCAATGCCGTTGCGGCTCAGCAGCGCGTTGACGCAGTGGGCCGCCATGTCATCCGGGCGGGTCTGGTTGAACTTGCCGCGAACGGATTTGGCCAAGCCGGTTCGCACGCTGTCGACGATCACTACTTCACGCATGGGCTACCTCGATCTTGTTGTTGGGAGATAAATCGAGGATAGATCCTGGTGATTGCAACCGCGATGATCATTCACCTGGCGTATGCGAAAACATGGCCCCCTGTGGTGAGCGGGGCTTGTTGTGGCGAGGGAGCTTGCTCCCGCTGGGCTGCGCAGCAGCCCTAATAAAGACGCCTCGGTGTGTCATGTATTTACGCTGTGACTGGGTTGGGGCGGCTTCGCCACCCAGCGGGAGCAAGCTCCCTCGCCACATGGAGCGAGGTTATTTCTTCTTTTTGGCGTGTTTGTCGGACTTGGCAAACGCCTCCTCCAATGCCAGGTTGATGGTGCGCAACACCTTCACCCGCGCCCAGCGCTTGTCATTGGCCTCGACCAAGGTCCAGGGCGCGATCTCGGTGCTGGTGCGGTCGACCATATCGCCCACGGCAGCGCGGTAATCGTCCCACTTTTCGCGGTTGCGCCAATCGTCTTCGGTGATCTTGAAGCGTTTGAAGGGGATTTCTTCACGGGCCTGGAAGCGTTCCAGTTGAGTCTGTTTGTCGATGGCCAGCCAGAACTTGACCACGATCACGCCCGCGTCGCGCAGTTGTTCTTCGAAATCATTGATCTCGCCATAGGCGCGCATCCAGTCCGCCGGGGTGCAGAAACCTTCGATGCGCTCCACCAGCACCCGGCCGTACCAGGAGCGGTCGAACACGGTGAACATGCCCCGCGCTGGGATCTTCTGCCAGAAGCGCCACAGGTAAGGTTGCGCGCGCTCGTCTTCGCTGGGCGCGGCAATCGGCACGATATGGTACTGGCGCGGGTCCAGCGCCGCTGCCACCCGACGAATCGCGCCGCCCTTGCCCGCCGCGTCGTTGCCTTCGAACACCGTGATCAGCGCGTGCTTGCGCATGCGTTTGTCACGCATCAGGCCAGAGAAGCGCGCCTGCTCGGTGATCAGCTGTTCTTCGTAATCGTCCTTGTCCAGGCGCTGGCTCAGGTCGAGGCTGTCGAGCAGGTTCTTCTGGTCCACCGAGGCAATCAACGGCGCGGGGTTCATGCCACTGGCTTTGCCCTTGGGCAATTTGAGGGCGTTTTGCATGCCTTCGAGCAGCAGCTTGCCCACGGTGAGCTCACGGTAATTGCTGTCCACGCCTTCGATCACATGCCAAGGCGCATAGTCGCGGCTGGTGCGGCGCAGCACGCGCTCGCCGAAATGCACGAACGTGTCGTAGGTCTTGGACTGCTGCCAGTCCAGCGGGCTGATGCGCCAGCTGTGCAACGGGTCATCGGCCAAGGCCTTGAGGCGTGCCTTCATCTGTTTCTTGGAGAGGTGGAACCAGAACTTGAAGATCAGCGCGCCTTCATCGCACAGCATCTTCTCCAGGCGCTCGGCGCCGGCAATGGCCTGGTCGAGACGGGCGTTCTTGATCTGCCCATGGACCCGGCTCTGCAGCATCTGGCTGTACCAGTTGCCGAAGAAAATCCCCATGCGGCCCTTGGCGGGCAGTTGCCGCCAATACCGCCATGCGGGCGGCCGGGCCAGTTCTTCATCAGTCTGCTGATCAAACGTGCGCACTTCGATCAGGCGCGGGTCCATCCACTCGCTGAGCAACTTGACGGTCTCGCCCTTGCCAGCGCCTTCGATGCCGTTGATCAGCACAATCACCGGGAAGCGCTTCTGCTGTTGCAGCTCGTACTGCACTTCCAGCAGGGCCTCGCGCAGGGCCGGCACTTCGGCGTCGTAGGTGTCTTTGTCGATGGCGTGACCGATTTCGGCGGATTCGAACATGGGCAGCTCCATTTCAAGATGGCTCAAGACTAGCGGATTGGGCACCGACACGCGGGAGGAAATTCCATCTGCACTTGCCGTGGGTCAATTCAATGCCTGTTGATCGGCTAGAATGGCGGCCTTGTTTTTACCTGCTTCATATTATGAGCCGCCCATGAACCCCATCACCCACGCCCAGCTCGACTGGGACGACCAAGGCCGCCCGCACTCGCGGGTGTTCGACGACGTGTACTTTTCCGACCAGTCTGGCCTTGAAGAAACCCGCTATGTGTTCCTTGAACAGAACCGCTTGCAGGAGCGCTTTGCCGCGCTGCCGGCGGATGGGCGATTGGTGATTGGCGAAACGGGGTTTGGCACCGGGTTGAATTTCCTGTGTGCCTGGCAGTTGTTCGAACAACACGCCGTGGCCGGTGCGTGCCTGCATTTTGTCAGCGTGGAAAAGTACCCGCTGAGCCACGCCGACCTGCAACGCGCCCTCGCCCTCTGGCCTCAATTGCAGCCGTTTGCCGAGCAACTGCTCAAGCACTACATCGCCATCCACCAGGGCTTCCAGCGCCTGGTGCTGGATAACGGCCGCGTGACCCTGACGCTGTTGATCGGCGATGCCCTGGAGCAACTGCCGCAACTGGACGCGCAGATTGATGCGTGGTTCCTCGACGGTTTCGCCCCGGCGAAAAATCCGGACATGTGGACCGCCGAGCTGTTTGCCGAACTGGCGCGCCTGGCCGCTCCCGGCTCGACCATTAGCACGTTCACCAGCACCGGCTGGGTACGCCGCTTGATCAATGCGGCGGGCTTTAAGATGAAGCGCACACCGGGCATCGGTCACAAGTGGGAGATCCTGCGCGGTGAATTCCTCGGTTGGCCCAAGGAGACACCCGCACCGTCGGCTGCCAAACCCTGGTTCGGCCGGCCTGCGGCCATCGACGGCGAGCGCCACGCCATGGTCATCGGCGGCGGCCTGGCCGGTTGCGCCACCGCCGCCAGCCTTGCCGCCCGGGGTTGGCGCGTCAGCCTGCTGGAACGCCACGCCGCGCTGGCCCAGGAGGCGTCGGGCAACCCGCAAGGCGTGCTGTACCTCAAGTTATCGGCCCATGGCACGGCATTGTCGCAGTTGATCTTGAGTGGTTTTGGTCACACTCGACGCCTACTGGAACACTTGCACCGGGGTGTCGACTGGGATGGCTGCGGCGTGTTGCAACTGGCGTTCGATGCCAAGGAAGCCGAGCGCCAGGCGCAATTGGCCGATGCCTTCGCGCCGGAACTGCTGCACCTGCTTGACCAAACCCAGGCTCAACAGCAGGCAGGGATTGAACTGGCGCAGGGCGGGCTGTTTTTCCCCGACGGCGGCTGGGTCCACCCGCCAGCGCTGTGCCAATGGCAAACCACGCACCCGTTGATCAAGGTGCTCACCCACCACAACGCCGTTGAACTGCACCGCGTCGACAACCAGTGGCAAGCCCGCGACGCCGACACCGTGCTGGCCAGTGCCAGCGTCGTGGTGCTGGCGGGCGCCGCCGATATCAAGCACTTCCCGGCGAGTGCCGAGCTGCCCCTCAAACGCATTCGCGGGCAGATCACCCGCCTGGCCCAGACGCCCGCGAGCGCAGCACTGGCCACCGTGGTCTGCGCCGAAGGCTATGTCGCCCCAGCGCGCCTGGGCGAACACACCCTCGGTGCCAGTTTCGACTTTAAAAGCTGCGACCTGACGCCCACCGCCGCCGAACATGCAGGCAACCTGGAGATGCTGCGGGAAATCTCCGAAGACTTGCTGCACCGCCTGGGCGCCGATCAACTGGCGCCCGACCAGATGCAAGGCCGCGCCGCGTTCCGCTGCACCAGCCCCGATTACCTGCCCATCGTCGGCCCTTTGGCCGATCTCACCGCGTTCAACCAGGCCTATGCCACATTGAGCAAGGATGCCCGACAGGTGCCGGATACGCCCTGCCCCTGGCTGCCCGGCCTGTATATCAACAGCGGCCACGGTTCACGCGGGCTGATCACCGCGCCGTTGTGCGGCGAACTGCTGGCGGCCTGGCTCAACGATGAACCGCTGCCGCTGCCCGCCAGCGTGGCGCAGGCGTGTCACCCGAACCGGTTCGCCTTGCGTGCATTGATCCGCGCCAAGGTGCCGGCCCGTTGATCAACCCGCCGGGGCTTCGCACACGTGCTGGTCGTCCTGACGTATGGCGTCCTTGGTCAACCGTTCGATTTCGGCGACTTCGACCTGCTCCCGCTCCAGCCGAATTGTGTTCAGCTGCCCGTGGTACTCGCCGCTCGACAGGTCTTCACGTTTGTCGTAGACCTTATCGGCGCGTTGGTTGAAGGGCGCATTCAACGTGTCAAAACGGCTGGCAAAGGCGAGTTTCAAGTAGCGTTCCCAAAACGGCAGCTTGACGATGTAAGCCAGCAACTGCGGGGACAACTCGGCATTCTTGATATCCAGTTCCGCCTGGTTGAGCTGGGTAAGGGTGACCCCCGCCAGATCCCGGTACAACATGCCCTGCGGCTGGCCCGGCAAATAGACCCGGCTCGTGAGCCCCGTGCGAAAGGCCAACTCTACTTCCAATGGGTCAAGGGCCGGGTTTGCGCTGCTGTGACGACCGGCCATCTGGCGCAGTTGATCGAGGCGAAAAAGCCCCTTGGCCACTTTCAATCGGGAGCGGGCGGCCAATGGCCCGCTGGTGCTCTCGCGGGACACCTCGTCGATCTCCACCAACACCTCAAGGTCGCTGAAATTCACCGCCGTCGAATCGTCGCAGTTAAACGGCGCACCGGCCCGCTCAAATACCTCTTTGCGAAGCGCTGCATGGGCGGCCGTGGCATTGAGCACGCGCCATACCCGCCGTTCCAAATCATCACGCACCGTCCTGGCATCGGCGGTATTGACCAATTCGGCGAGCAAATTAAACAGCGCCCTACTGCCGGGCTCGTGCTTTAGCCCGGTCCATACCCGACTCTTCGCGGCATAGTCTGCGACTCGCTCATCGGCCAACCAATTCTCCCGCGCCCGCTGCTCGTTCAAACGGGGCGTGTCGTCCTCGCGAAACCCCATGCCCACACCGACGCGGTCGAGATAGACCTCCAGCGCATCGACGCTTTCGCTCGACAACGGGTTAAGGCGCAGGTCGTACGCCTGCGCGGCGCGGCGGGGCAATTGCAGCAGCCAGTCGGGCAATGTGGTGATCTGATTGCCGCGCAAATCCACGCGCTCCAGGTAGTGCAAGCCACCGACGCCGACGGGAAACTCCTTGAGCCCACAATCGCGCAACAGCAACCCACGCAGATCATGCAGTTGCGTGACGTGCGGGGCGTTGAGCAAGGGGTTATCGGCCAGATCCAGGGTTTTCAACTGGCGCAGCTCACCGAGCTTCTTGCGCGTATGTTCGGTGAGCTGCAAGCGGTTGCGCGGCAGGTACAGATACGTCAGGTCCGGCATCAACGACAGGGCTTCGGGCAAGCGCGTCAGTTGGTTGTCCGACAGGTCAAGGGTGTGCAGGTTGTTGAAGTGCTTGAGAAAGTACGCAGCCTCATCGTTCAAGCCCATGTTGCGCAAGGACAACTGCTTCACCTGTTCGAAGCGTACCTGGGCGGGCAAGGTGGGCAATTTCCCAATGGCCATCGCGTCTAACGCCAGGCTTTGGACACTGCGCTGCTCTGGGTCTCTGAGGGTTGTCAGCCCACGCCAACTGCGCTCGATGGCCTCGCGCACCTGGGTACGGCTGAGGCGGTAGTCCCAAAAGGGGGTGAGCTCCGGCACATAGTCTGTACGGTCACTGACCCAGCGTTTAAGCGCTTGCTGCAATGCCTTGAATTCCTGTTCCAGCGCCATGACCGCCTTGGCCCGGCTCAAATGGTCTGCGCCCGCGTCCTGCAGGAAATGCAGGACTTGCGCGCCATTCATTGCCGGGTAGAGTTTTCTGACTTTGCGCACCAGCGCCGTTGAAAAGTTCGAAAGTACCGGAGCGGCCTGTTCCTGAACCTGGGCGGGCGCACAGGGCGTCAGTTGTTCTTCCATGGCCGGCTGCTCCGTACCCAGGTAGCGGCGGATGCGAGGGCGCTCGTCCTGGCTCTTGAAGCGTAACTGGCTGCGCAGACGGTCTACAGGCTGCGCGACCGTCAGGCCCATGTGCTTTTTTTGCGCCGGCGACAGGCAATCCACCACCGCCTGGAGTAGCGCATCCGGCCCGCTCACGCGAGTATTCAGATCCTTGCCCTGCTCATCGAAGGCTTGAAAGCCCTGGTCGCTGCGCACAATGCTGCGGCGCACCGACGCGTTGGGAGGCCCCACCTGCTCCAGAACGTCCCCGGTCACGCCACCTTTACGCACCTGCACCAACAGGTCCTGTGGCCAATGCGCCAGGCGCCCGAGCAAGCCGAAGATCACCCGCCGCGTTCCGGCACCGGCCAGGGGCGGCCAGTACAAGCCCATCAGGGCTTCGTCTTCGTCCATCTGTTCGATCGCTTCGCGACAGCGCTGTTCCAGCGTCAGCGACAACCGACCGTTCTTGCGCAAATAGCGACGATCCAAGGTGCGCGCATCCGACAACTGCTCCCAGGCAAATCGGCGCGGCAAGCGCGGAAAACGTACGCACAACGGTGCCAGGTCACCGGTGACCACCCCGTTGTATTCGTCATACAACTTGCTATACAGGGCGCGATGTTCAGCCTTCACCGTCACCAACAAACGCTGTTTGAGCAGCGCCTCGGCGTCCTTGAGCGCAACGTTTTTGCCGAGCAAGGTGCTGCGTTCTTCCTCGCTCAAGGCTTGCAGCAAGGTGTCCATCACCTGGCCGTCCTTGAGTTGCTGTTCGGTGATATGCACGCTCAGGTCTTCATAGTCGAAGGGCGCCAGGTTCGGGTGGCTTTCCAGCAGGTTGCCCTGCGGGTCCAGCAACTCAAAAAAGCGCCCTTCAGGCCAACTGGGCATCAGCGGCAAGGCCAGCATTTGGCTGCGGGCGGTGGCCGGCGTCAGCGGCTGCCCGCTCTCCAGCGCCTGGATCAGATCGAGCACTGTGCGGTGTTGGCGAAACTTCGCCACGGCGTCCTGGAAGCGTTCGGGCAAAGCTTTGTGCGCCTGCGCAAGACGGCGCAGCGCGGGCAAGTCCAGCTGATTGATGGCGGCAATACTTTGCAGGTCGGCCGACGGCACGGTCGCCAAACCCGGGTCGATGCGATGCAGGGTGCTCAGCGGTTCCGTCCACTCCTGCGGCCGTTCAAATTCATGTTGCCAGCCGCCCTGGAAGTTATGGCGCAACGGTGGGCGATAGGCACCCGGCCGTTTAGGGTGCGTGATGCGCCACTGGCCGATGTTGGTATCAAAGACGATGGCGTACCACTCACCTGCCAATTGGATATAGATGCCTCCGTTGACCTGGTAAACGCCCCGCGAGTTGCGCGCCGCCGATTCGGCTATTTCAAGCGAATGACGATAAGCCCCCAGCCGCGGCCGCCAGAGCCTTGGCCGCGCGTCGTGAAGCTTGACCGCCTCGACCTTGTCGAAAAACTCCGCTGACGAAGCCAGCTTGCGCTTGAGCGACCCCACCACGCGCCCGCCCGCTGCGAACAGCACCATGGCGGCAAGGTTCTGCGCCACATTGCTCAGATGCTTGAGCGCCTCGGCGTTGTCGCCATGGCTCCAGTCCTGAACGCCATCGAACACTTCCCCCAGCAGTTGGCCGATGGCAACGCCCATCATCAACTGCCCCAGTACCGGCACCACAAAGGCGGCGACATTGAAGATATCCAGCCCGAAGTTGACGTAGTCCAACAGGCGCTGTTGACGGGCCTCTTCATCCACCTGGGCCTTGGGCACGGCGAGCACCTGGGCGTCCAACTGGACCTTGCCGACACAGGCGCGAAAGAAAAAATCGCTGAAGTTATCGTTCACCGGTATCGCTTGCAGCGCTCCCAGCGCGGCACTGGTATCAAAGCGGTTGAGAAAATCCACACGCTCGGACTCATCCAGGTAGCGCGCGAACGCCTCGCGGTAGGACGACGTTTTCAATTTGAGCGTGAGGTACTGCTTGAAGGCCTCCAGGGTCGCGTACTCGTACCAGGGACGCTCGGGTTCATTGGGCATATAAACGATCAGGGTGTCGTCCACCAATTCACCGGGCTGTGCCTCGGAAAACACCAACACACTCCACAGGCACGCCTTGTCCAGGTTCAGGCCCTGCCAGATCAGGCGTTTCTGGGTGAACTGCGAGTCGGCATGTTTTTCGGCCGGCAGGTCGGCCTTGATCAACTTGAGCACGCGCGCGTGGTTGGCCTGGCTGATGTCTTGCCGGGCCAGGGCCAGGTGCAACTCCGTCAGCATATCGGCGCGCTTGCCGCGGCCCACATCCAGTGCGGCGACGTTGTAGCTCAGGGGCAGCGCCGTCTCCCCCGGCGCAGGCAAGCCGAAGACCTCGCGCAAGTGCTCCTGGTAGGCATTGCCCAGATCCAGGTCGCGGCAATAACCCACGAATTGATGCGCGGTGAGACCGGGCTCGGCGCTGTCGTCAGCGCCCCGACGTATCAGGGCCTTTTTGGGCAGGCCATCGGGCTCGGCCTCGTCTTCGGAAAAATTCTGCATGGCGGCCTGCACCAGGCTGTGTTTTTCCAGGGTGGTTGAATAGATCGGGATACCCGTGACGTTGGGGGCAATTTCGACCGCTTCGCTCCTGGGGCGCTCCAGATAGTCCTGGCGCACATTCAGGCTGGCATGCCCTTTGCCGACCAGGTATTCGTGCAGTTTTGTCGTGCAGAAGCTATCCAGCGGCTGCAACCGGGCCAGGCGCTGCGCGAGGCGTTGACGTGGGCCGGCGCTGTCGAGGTAAGCCTGCTCGACGGCCGCCAGCGACTCCGAGGGCGCGTCGAGCATCCAATGGGGCAGCGTCTCGTGTAGCACCTTGACCTTGTCCATGTCGCCGGTCATATCGAGCAACGCAGCATCCAGTTCATCGCGGGTCACCGGCGCGGCAACCTCATACAAACCTTGTGTGTCAGTCATTCCAACCCATCCTGATGCAATCAATGATGGCTGGATACGATAAGCCCGCCGGGGGCGAAAAAAGATTCAAATACCAAGGTGTTCAGCCGCTGAAAACCCGCAGATTTTGC
This sequence comes from Pseudomonas sp. 18175, assembly GCF_050432925.1. Lineage (NCBI taxonomy): Bacteria > Pseudomonadati > Pseudomonadota > Gammaproteobacteria > Pseudomonadales > Pseudomonadaceae > Pseudomonas > Pseudomonas sp. 18175. The sequence continues at coordinate 32,066 of NZ_JBKFTO010000040.1, forward strand.
CTTGAACCCAGCGCTTTTTACCGCCACCGGCGTGCAGCCCGCGCTGCGCCGTTTGCAGCAGTGGCAAGGTTACGGCTATGTGCCTTATAACTTATCGATCTAAAACTCCACCGATAGCCCCGTGTCAGTTTCTGGGTACGCGCCCTTCGGGGCGTATTGAGTGTTTCCCCTCCCCAACGGAAAAACCGGTAAGGAATTTATGTGCGGATTAGCTGGCGAGTTACGTTTTGATCACCAACCTGCCGACCTGGCAGCGATAGAACGAATTACCCATCACTTGGCCCCCCGTGGCCCCGACGCCTGGGGTTTCCATGCCCAAGGGCCGATTGCCCTGGGCCACCGGCGCCTGAAAATCATGGACCTGTCGGACGGCTCGGCCCAACCCATGGTCGACGCCCACTTAGGCCTGTCACTGGCGTTCAACGGCGCCATCTACAACTTCCCGGAACTGCGGCAAGAGCTGGAAGCCCTGGGCTACGCCTTCTATTCCGGCGGCGACACTGAAGTGCTGCTCAAGGGCTACCACGCCTGGGGCGAAGCGCTGCTGCCCAAGCTCAACGGTATGTTTGCGTTTGCCATCTGGGAGCGTGATGCCCAGCGCCTGTTTATCGCCCGTGACCGTCTGGGTGTGAAGCCGTTGTACCTCTCACGCACTGGCCAGCGTTTGCGCTTTGCATCGAGCCTGCCGGCACTGCTCAAGGGCGGCGATATCAACCCGATCCTCGATCCGGTGGCGCTTAACCATTACTTGAATTTCCACGCCGTGGTACCGGCACCGCGTACCTTGCTGGCGGGCATTGAAAAACTGCCACCCGCTAGTTGGATGCGCATCGACGCCAGCGGCAAGACCGAACAGAAAACCTGGTGGACCCTGCCCTACGGCCCACACGACGACGAAAAAAACCTGACGCTGGAAGACTGGACCGACCGCGTGCTGCACAGCACCCGCGAAGCCGTAGCCATCCGCCAACGTGCGGCGGTGGACGTGGGCGTGTTGCTCTCCGGTGGTGTGGATTCGAGCATGCTCGTGGGCCTGCTGCGGGAAGTCGGCGTGCAAGATTTGTCGACCTTTTCCATCGGCTTTGAAGATGCCGGCGGCGAGGCGGGCAACGAGTTCCAGTACTCGGACCTGATCGCCAAGCACTACGGCACGCGCCACCACCAACTGCGGATCGCCGAGAGCGAGATCATCGAGCAACTGCCAGCGGCGTTCCGCGCCATGAGCGAGCCGATGGTCAGCCATGACTGCATCGCCTTCTACCTGCTGTCGCGGGAAGTGGCCAAACATTGCAAAGTGGTGCAGAGCGGCCAGGGCGCCGATGAACTGTTCGCCGGTTACCACTGGTACCCGCAGGTGGACGGCGCCAGCGATCCATATGCCGCCTACCGCGAGGCGTTTTTCGACCGCAGCTACGACGACTACGCGGCCACCGTCGCGCCTAAATGGCTGACCGCCAACGACGCCGCAGGCGACTTTGTGCGCGAACATTTCGCCATGCCCGGCGCCGATGCCGCGGTGGATAAAGCCCTGCGCCTGGACAGCACGGTGATGCTGGTGGATGACCCGGTCAAACGCGTCGACAACATGACCATGGCCTGGGGCCTGGAAGCGCGTACGCCGTTCCTGGACTACCGCCTGGTGGAACTGTCGGCCCGTGTGCCCGGCAAATTCAAGCTGCCCGATGGCGGCAAGCAAGTGTTGAAAGAAGCGGCGCGCCGGGTCATTCCAAGCGAAGTCATCGACCGCAAAAAGGGCTATTTCCCGGTGCCGGGCCTCAAGCATTTGCAGGGCGACACCCTCAACTGGGTGCGCGAACTGCTGCTGGACCCGAGCCAGGATCGCGGCCTGTTCAACCCGGCCATGCTCGACCGCCTGCTCACCGACCCGCAAGGCCAATTGACTCCGTTGCGCGGCTCCAAGCTGTGGCAACTGGCGGCGCTGAACCTGTGGCTCAGCGAACAAGGAATCTGATCAATGAAACCCCTCGCAGCGGCTTACAGCCAACGCTTGCTCAAGGGCCAGGCGCCCTCCTACGAGCGTCTGCAAGCCCGGCTGGCCGAAGATGGCAGCCCATTGAGCGCAGTCCCGATTGCCGTGCATTGCGGTTGGGGCCGATTGCTGATCGGCCACACCTTCCCCGACCCGGCGAGCCTGGCCCAGGAACTGCTCAACGAGCAGGCCGGTGAACGGGATATCGCACTCTATGTGGCCGCGCCCCAGCAGATACTGGGGATCGACCCGCAACAGTTGTTTCTCGACCCGTCCGACACCTTGCGCCTATGGTTCACCGACTACCGCCCCGCCACGCGTGTATTCCGCGGTTTTCGCATCCGCAGGGTGCAAAGCGAGGCGGACTGGCTGGCGGTGAATCAGCTCTACCAAGGGCGCGGCATGCTGCCGGTGGATGCCGAACGCCTCACCCCGCGCCATCAAGGCGGCCCGGTGTATTGGCTGGCCGAAGATGAAGACAGCGGCGCCGTGATCGGCAGCGTGATGGGCCTGAACCACCAGAAGGCCTTTCACGATCCGGAAAACGGTTGCAGCCTGTGGTGCCTGGCGGTGGACCCACAATGCACCCGCCCCGGTGTGGGTGAAGTGCTGGTGCGCCATTTGGTGGAGCACTTTATGAGCCGTGGCTTGAGCTACCTGGACTTGTCGGTATTGCACGACAACCGGCAAGCAAAGAACCTCTACGCCAAGCTCGGTTTTCGTGCGCTGACCACCTTTGCGATCAAGCGCAAGAACGGCATCAACCAGCCATTGTTTCTCGGCCCAGGCCCGCAAGCGGGGTTCAACCCTTATGCGCGGATCATTGTCGAGGAGGCCCATCGTCGCGGCATCGATGTGCAGGTGGATGATGCCGATGCCGGTCTGTTCACCCTCAGTCACGGCGGGCGTCGCGTGCGTTGCCGTGAGTCGTTGAGCGACCTGACCAGCGCCATCAGCATGACCCTGTGCCAGGACAAGAGCCTGACCCACAAGGTGCTCAAGGCAGCGGGATTGAAACTGCCGGCGCAGCAATTGGCGGGCAGCGCCGATGACAACCTGGAGTTCCTCGACGAGCATCAGCGCGTGGTGGTCAAGCCGCTGGATGGCGAGCAGGGTCAAGGCGTGGCGGTAGATTTGCAGAGCATCGAAGAGGTGCAGCAGGCGATAGAAGCCGCGCGCCAGTTCGACAGCCGGGTGTTGCTGGAAAGCTTCCACGAAGGCCTGGACTTGCGCATTCTGGTGATCGGTTTTGAGGTGGTTGCCGCCGCGATTCGTCGCCCCGCCGAGGTCACCGGTGACGGCCATCATTCCATCGGCAAACTGATCGAAGCCCAGAGCCGCCGCCGCCAAGCGGCCACCGATGGCGAGAGCAAAATCCCGGTGGACGCCGAAACCGAACGCACCCTGCACGCCGCCGGTTACAGCTACGACAGCATCCTGCCACGGGGCGAAACCCTGGCCGTGCGCCGCACCGCCAACCTGCACACCGGCGGTTGCCTGGAAGACGTCACCGCGATCCTGCACCCCACGCTGGTGGACGCCGCCGTGCGTGCCGCCCGCGCCCTGGACATTCCCATGGTGGGCCTGGACCTGATGGTGCCCGCCGCCGACCAACCCGAGTATGTGTTTATCGAAGCCAACGAACGGGCCGGCTTGGCCAATCATGAACCGCAGCCGACGGCTGAGCGGTTTGTGGATTTGTTGTTTCCCCATAGTTAGCTGATTGCTTGAGAAATGAGGTGCCTGACCCGGCGCCTTCGCGAGCAAGCCCGCTCCCACAGGTTGACCGCATTCCCATGTGGGAGCGGGCTTGCTCGCGAAGGCGTCGGCACTGGCAGCCGTCTAACCCAAGCCAACAGGAGTCTTTATGAGCCAAACCATCCCCGAACCAGACCTCAACTACCTGCAAAAAGTGCTGCTGGAAATGCTCGCCATTCCCAGCCCCACCGGGTTTACCGACACTATCGTGCGTTACGTCGCCGAGCGTTTGGAAGAACTGGGCATCCCGTTTGAAATGACCCGGCGCGGCACCATTCGCGCCACCTTGANCCGAACCAGACCTCAACTACCTGCAAAAAGTGCTGCTGGAAATGCTCGCCATTCCCAGCCCCACCGGGTTTACCGACACTATCGTGCGTTACGTCGCCGAGCGTTTGGAAGAACTGGGCATCCCGTTTGAAATGACCCGGCGCGGCACCATTCGCGCCACCTTGAAGGGCCAGAAAAACAGCCCAGACCGCGCCGTGTCCGCCCACCTGGACACCATCGGCGCCGCCGTGCGCGCCATCAAGGACAACGGCCGCCTGACCCTGGCGCCGGTGGGCTGCTGGTCCAGCCGTTTTGCCGAAGGCAGCCGCGTCAGCCTGTTCACCGACAACGGCGTGATTCGCGGCAGCGTGTTGCCATTGATGGCCTCCGGGCATGCGTTCAACACCGCCGTGGATGAAATGCCGGTGAGCTGGGACCATGTGGAGCTGCGCCTGGACGCCTACTGCGCGACCCGTGCCGACTGTGATTCCTTAGGCATCAGCGTGGGCGACTACGTGGCCTTCGACCCACTCCCCGAGTTCACTGAGAGCGGCCATATCAGCGCCCGCCACCTGGATGACAAAGCCGGTGTGGCCGCCCTGCTCGCGGCGCTCAAAGCCATCGTCGACAGCGGCGAACCGTTGCTGATCGACTGCCATCCGCTGTTCACCATCACCGAGGAAACCGGCAGTGGCGCGGCCGCCGCCCTGCCCTGGGATGTCAGCGAATTTGTCGGTATCGACATTGCGCCAGTGGCTCCTGGCCAACACTCCAGCGAGCATGCGGTAAGCGTGGCGATGCAGGATTCCGGCGGGCCGTATGACTATCACCTGTCCCGGCATTTGTTGCGCCTGGCGGCGGACAACGACCTGCCGGTGCGCCGCGACCTGTTCCGTTATTACTTCAGCGACGCCCACTCGGCCGTGACCGCCGGTCACGATATCCGCACTGCGCTGCTGGCGTTCGGGTGCGATGCCACCCACGGCTACGAACGCACCCACATCGACAGCCTCGCAGCGCTGAGCCGCTTGCTGGGTGCGTATATCCTCAGCCCGCCCGTCTTCGCCAGCGATGCGCAACCTGCCCAGGGGTCACTGGACCGCTTCAGTCATCAGCTGGAACATGAGACGCAGATGGAGAGCGACACGCGGGTGCCATCGGTGGACAGCCTGGTCGGCCAGAAGTCCTGACGCTTGCAACTGCTGGTAACAAGGGCCCCGGCGCAGTAGCATCGCCGGGACCTGACACCTGAGGCTTGTATGCTGATTCCCTACGACGCACTTGAAGTCGACACCCTGACGCGCCTCATCGAAGACTTCGTCACCCGTGACGGCACCGATAACGGCGACGACACGCCCCTGGAAACCCGCGTACTGCGGGTGCGCCAAGCACTGACCAAAGGCCAGGCACTGATCGTGTTCGACCCCGAAAGCGAACAGTGCCAATTGATGCTCAAGCACGATGTGCCCAAGCATCTGTTTGACTGACGCCTAGAGGTTGGGCACCTGCACCGGATGGGTGACGGTGCCCTGACGCTCAAGCATCTTCTGGTAGACCTCGGCACGGTGCACATGCACCCCGGCCGGCGCTTCGACGCCGAATTTCACCTGGGTACCGTTCAGTTCGAGGATATGCACGGCGATGTCATCGCCAATGGAGATAACTTCGCCTACGGCGCGGCTTAAGACCAGCATGGCGGTTGTCCTTTAAAGAGTGAAAGGACTTCGACCATGCGCGCTGGGGTGGGGGGCATCAATGCCTTGCGATGAAATCAGGCAAAGCCTACAAATATAGGTAATTTACCTGACAGAACACACATCAAAATGTGGGAGGGGGCTTGCCCCCGATGGCGGTGTGACAGCCAACGCATGTATGACTGGTATACCGATATCGGGGCATAGGTATCTACACAACTTTGAGTGTTGCGCTGGACCTGTGGGAACTGCCATACCCACCCGGCCACCGAAAATCTATCGGGTGTATACGGTTCAAATGTGGGAGCGGGCTTGCTCGCGAAGGCGGCCTGTCAGGCGACTGATTTTTATTGGGTGTACGTCACCCTGATGTGGGATCTGGCTTGCCTGCGATAGCTATGTGTCAGGCGCTACAGGGGGTTGGTCGGAGTACATATCCGTTATTTGGGTAACGGCCGCTATTGGTTCCGCCCTTACGGCGGCTCACTTTGGAAAAGCCCCAAAGTAAGCAAAGGGCTCTTGCCCCACCACTCGGCACCTCGCCTAGGCTCGGTGTGCCCGAACGCA
>NZ_JBKFTO010000041.1:0-8779 GCF_050432925.1 Pseudomonas sp. 18175
GGTTCAGTCACAGTTGTGTTAACTGACACACCGCATTCGCGAGCAAGCCCGCTCCCACATTTGATCTCCAGTGGTCTTTTGTGCGGCGGTGAGTCAGTCCCTCATGCTCACCTGCAACCGCGCAATCGCCTGGGCATGCAACTGACACACCCGCGACTCACTCACCTCCAGCACCACGCCAATCTCCCGCAAATTCAGCTTTTCGTGGTGACACAACGCAAGCAGCAGCCGCTCCCGGGCGGGCAGGGCGTCGATGGCGCGGGTGAGGTTGGCGCGGTTGCGGTCGTTGAGCAGTTCGGCGAACGGGGTTTGCAGGCGTGAGCTGGAACCTTCGCTGTGTTCTTCGTCGATGTCGTCGAAGGGCAGCATCTGGCTGCCGTTGGTGTCGTCGAGCACCTTCTGGTATTCGGTGAGGGTCAGGCCCATGGCCGAGGCCACTTCGCGTTCCTTGGCCGGGCGGCCCAGGCTTTGTTCCACGCGGTGCATGGCATCTTCCACCGCCCGCGCATTGCGTCGCACACTGCGTGGCACCCAGTCGCGGGTGCGCAGCTCATCAATCATCGCCCCGCGAATACGCTGGGAAGCGAAGGTGGCGAAGGTTGCGCCGACACTCAGGTCATAGCGGGTCATGGCATCGAGCAGGCCGATGCTACCGGCCTGGATCAAGTCGTCCAGCTCGATATTGGCGGGCAGCCGGGTCTTTAACCCCAGTGCCTGGCGCCGGACCATGGGTAGGTACTGCTGCAGCACTTCTTGCTGGTTAATCTTGCCCTGTGCCGTATACATGGTGCGCGCCTGCGAAAGACAAAAAATCCACGGGATTATTACTGGTGGGGTTACTGGATTAAGCGCAGAACAGCTGTGTGCCCAGTCACATGTTCCCTGCTTAGCCCAATGTGATCTGATTGAAATGAACCCTGCCAAACAACACAGAACCCCTGTGGGAGCGGGCTTGCTCGCGAAAGCGGTGTGTCAGCTCGCACATCTAAAACTGACCCAACGCATTCGCGAGCAAGCNTGTGTGCCCAGTCACATGTTCCCTGCTTAGCCCAATGTGATCTGATTGAAATGAACCCTGCCAAACAACACAGAACCCCTGTGGGAGCGGGCTTGCTCGCGAAAGCGGTGTGTCAGCTCGCACATCTAAAACTGACCCAACGCATTCGCGAGCAAGCCCGCTCCCACATTAGGTCTCGTTGATTAGGAGTAAGCGCATGGCCAGATACCGTTGGGCGGCTTCGCGCAAATTATTGAGCAGACCTGCTTGGGGCAAGCCGGCATGCAGCGCCAAGACTTGAGTTGGTCCGGCACGCAGCGAACTCAGATGATTGAACGCCCGCCGAAACCCATCGAGGTCACTGCCCACCCAAATCCCCCAGCGCGATTGCGCGTGGTCGCGCTGATATTTATCCACAGGCTGCACGCGCCAACGCGTCGGGTCACCGACCCAACGCTGTCCTTGGCAGTGCCAGCGCTCCAGCGTCTCTTGGGCCAAAACAGCTTCCTGCGCAGTGCCCAGCAGCATCAACGTGCGGTGATTGAGTTGGGCCCATTGGCGCAACCCCGCCGCCTGGTCATGCATGCTCGAAGCTGCCGACCACGGCGGACAAGTGCAGCAAACCTTCAAGAATGTCCCCTGCATGCCCGCGTGGTTTTTTCGGCAGCAGCCCCAGCAGTTGCGCCCGCGCCTGGAATGCCCAGTCTTCACGGGACTGGGACAGGCGCACGGCGCTGGCGGCAAGGCCCGCGGCCAGGTAGTGGCGCGGTTCGGCGTGCAGGTGCGGGTGCAGGTCGAGCAACAGGGTTGAGCCGCGTGCGGTCAGGCTGGCCAGTTCGGTCTGTTGCATTTGGTGCAGCAGTTCGGCGGCTTGTTCGTTCAGGTCGTGCTGTTCTTCGACCAGCCAATAGCGTTGGCCCAAGTGTTGGCCGCTGTGGCTGTCTTGCAGGGTGGCGAACCAGGCGCGCACGGCGGCGCCTTTGAACGTCACCGGCAAGTGGCTCAGGCTCATGCGCGCGTGGCGGTTGCGGTAGCGCAGTTCACGTACGCCAAAGGTTTGGGCCTGTTTGGCGAGGGTGCCGAGTGGGTGGCGCTCAGTGTTATGCACCGCCCGATGGCCAGCCTTGGCTGGGGTGACCCCTGTTGTGGATAACGGCGTTGGCGGCTCGCTGAGAAAACCGTCCCAACACGCTTGCGGCTGGGCCATCAACGGCCAGACCTGCGCCAATAAGGCAAAGCCCTCGACGTGGGTGATCAGGCTGTCGCGCAGCGCGAACACCGCCTTGCGCTGCCCCAACAGCCCGCGCACCAGTGCATCCAGATGTGGGCGGGTCACCTTACTGGGCGCCGCTGCAAACCGCGACGGCCGGGAGATATCCACAGCCTGCTGCAACACCGTCGAATTGCCCGGCAGTTGCAAATCCTCCGGCACTTGCTGGCCCACCGACAGATAGTTCAGGCGCAGCCCGTGACGCATCACCGTCTCCAGCACCGGCCCCATGCGCGCCGCTTCGTCGCACTTGCTGATGATGCAGTCGTCCAGCCTGCAACCGGCGGCGTGGGCGGCGTCGCGGTAGGTGTGCACCACTTCGTCGAGGGTGTCGCCGTGGCTGGCGGCGTTGAGCACCAGCATCAGGCGTACACCGCTCAGTTGCTGGATATGGCTGAGCAGGCGTTGATCGCGCTGGCTCATGCCCACGGTGTCGATGATCACCAGACGTTTGCCGGCCAACTGGTTCAACAGCGGAGCCAGGGTTGCCTGCGGCCCAAGAGCATGCAGTTCGACGCCGAGCAACCCAGTATAGATATTCAATTGTTCATGGGCGCCGACCCGAAAGCTGTCGGTGGTCACCAGCGCCACGTTGTCCGGGCCATGGCGCATCACATAACGCGCCGCCAGCTTGGCGGTGGTGGTGGTTTTGCCCACACCGGTGGGGCCGACCAGGGCGATCACCGTGGGCGCCTTGAACAGCTCGCTTTCATCGGCCAATTGGCTGAGGTGGCTGTCGAGGCGGTTCATCAACCAGGCTTTGAGGCGGGCCGGTGTGGCATCGGGCAATTGCGCCGGCCCACGGCCGAGCAGCTCTTCACTGAACGTGTTGCTAAAACCCGCCTCCAGCAGCCATTCCAGCAGCGGCGGGGGGCTCGGGGCGTCTTCGCCCTGGGCCATGATCTCCACGCCGTCATCGGTCATGCGGCTGGACAAGATCAACGCATCTTCCCCGAGGGCCGCCCGCACCTGGTTCATGGCATCGCGGCTGTTGGCGCCGACAAAGCGTTGCGCACTCACTTGGGTTTGCCTCCGATCACGTTAGTCATGCGCAGGGTGCGGTCGTCAGGGATCTCACTGAGGGCGATCACCGTGAGCTGGCGCAAACGCCGACGCAGGAAGCGCGACAACACCGGCCGCAGCTTATTGGGCACCACCAACACCGGCGGCTCGCTGCTGTGTTCCTGGCGTTGCAGGGTCAAGGTGGTTTGTTGCATCAGGTTGTCCGCCAGGCTTGGCTCCAGCGCGCCGCCGTTGCCCACCGCTTGCATCAGCACTTGTTCGAGGTTGAAGTCCAGGCCGATCACTTTGAGTTCGGTCTTGTTGCCGAACAGTTGGTTGACGATGGAGCGACCCAGGGCGATGCGCACCACGGCGGTCAGCTCCTGCACATCCGGCGGTTGCTGTACGCCGCCGTGTTCGGCGAGGGCATCGAGGATGGTGCGCATGTCGCGGATCGACACGTTCTCTTCCAGCAGGTTTTGCAGCACCCGCTGAAGCACCGTGAGCGACACCAGCTTGGGCACCACTTCGTCGATCAGGCCCTTGCTGTCGGGGCCGAGCTTGTCCAGCAGCTTCTGCACTTCGCCACGGCCGAGCATGTCTTTGGCGTGCTGGTGAAGCAGGTGGTTGAGGTGGGTGGCGGTGACCGTGCTGGCGTCGACCACGGTGTAGCCGTAGATCTGCCCGTGTTCACGCAGGTTGGGTTCGATCCAGATCGCTGGCAGACCGAACGCCGGGTCTACCGCAGCGGTGCCTTCCAACTCATGGGTGACTTTGCCGGGGTTGATCGCCAGCCACTTGCCGGGGAACACCTCGCCACGGCCGATCTCCACACCCTTGAGGCTGATGATGTAGGTATTGGCGGCCAGCTCCAGCTTGTCGCGCACATGCACCACCGGCGGCAGAAAGCCCATGTCCTGGGCGAATTTTTTGCGCAGGCTCTTGATGCGGGTGATCAGCTCGCCTTGCTGGCGCGCGTCCACCAGTTGGATCAGCCGATGGCCGACCCGCAGGCTGAGGGTGTCGACCAACTGCACATCGTCCCACGAAGCTTCGCTGCCTTGGGAGGCGGATTTGGGCAACAGCGTCTGGGTGGGCGAGCCTTCCGGCTCCAGCTCTTCCTGTTTGGAAAACCACCAGCCTAACCCCGCCAACAGCCCGGTGAGCAGCAAAAACACCAGGTTCGGCATACCCGGCACCAGGCCCAGCAGGCCCATGACCCCGGCGGTCATCATCAGCACCTTGGGGCGGCTGAACAGCTGGCCCATCATCTGCTGGCCCACGTCCTGCTCGGTGTTGACGCGGGACACGGTCACGCCCGCGGCAATCGAAATCACCAGCCCCGGGATCTGCGCCACCAAACCATCGCCGATGGTGAGCATGGTGTAGGTGTGCGCCGCGTCCGAAAACGCCATGCCGTGTTGCAGGATGCCGATGGCCAGGCCGCCGATGATGCACACGCCCATGATCACCAAACCCGCCACGGCGTCACCGCGCACGAACTTGCTGGCGCCGTCCATGGAGCCGAAAAAGTCGGCTTCCTGGGCCACTTCCTTGCGGCGCTGGCGGGCTTGCGGTTCGCCGATCAGGCCAGCGTTGAGGTCGGCGTCGATTGCCATTTGCTTGCCGGGCATCGAGTCGAGGGTGAAGCGCGCGCCCACTTCGGCGATACGCCCGGCGCCCTTGGTGATCACCATGAAGTTGATGGTCACCAGAATCAGGAACAGCGCCAGGCCCACGGCAAAGTTGCCGCCCACCAGGAACTCACCGAAGGCCTCGATCACCTTGCCCGCCGCATCCGCGCCGGTGTGGCCTTCCATCAGAATCACCCGGGTCGACGCCACGTTCAGCGACAGGCGCAACAAGGTGGTAAACAGCAGCACCGAGGGGAACGCCGAGAAATCCAGGGGCTTTTGCGTGAGCATGCTGACCATCAACACCATGATCGCCAGGGCAATGTTGAAGGTAAACAACAGGTCGAGGATGAAGGTGGGCAGCGGCAGAATCATCATCGACAAGATGAGCACGATCAGCACGGGGCCGGTCATGACCTTCAAGTCGGTGTTGGCCAGCCAAGAGTCGGGGCCGAATAAATCGGTCATGCCTTTCATGTGTTCGGTTCATCCTCAGGTGTCGGGTTGCGCGGGCCACGCTGGTCCATGCCGGGCGGTACGTTCAGGTTGACCGGGGTGGGCGGCAGGTCGCCGCCTTGTTCGCCGACGCGCTTGAGGCGGATGGCCCAGGCGACGACTTCGGCGACCACGGTGTACAGCTCAAGGGGGATTTCACGGTCGAGGTCGACGTGGAAATACAAGGCCCGCGCCAGCGGTGGGGCCTCGAGAATCGGCAAGTTATGCTCAGTGGCGATCTCGCGGATGCGCAGGGCCACGTCATCGGCACCCTTGGCGACCACGCGGGGCGCGCCGTTTTTTTCTTTCTGGTACGACAAAGCCACGGCGAAGTGGCTGGGGTTGGTCACGATCACATCGGCCTTGGGTACCTTGCTCATCATGCGGCGGCGTGCGCGGGCCTGTTGCACCTGGCGGATCTTGGCTTTGATATGCGGGTCGCCATCGGAATTCTTGTGTTCCTGGCGTTGCTCCTCTTTGGACATGCGCAGGTTCTTGGCATAGGTCCACAGCTGGTAGGGCACGTCCATGCCCACCACGATAATCAGCGAGGCCACGCACATCGCACAGGCGCTGGCGGTGAGGCTCATCATCGCGGCCAGGGCCTTTTGCGCGGGCATGTGGGGCAGGGTCAGCAATTGGTCGAGATGGCTGCGCAGGAAGGTATAAATAACCAGGCCGATCAAGCTCGCCTTGGCAATCGCCTTGGCCAATTCCACCAGCACCTGCACCGAGAACAACCGCGCCAGCCCGCTCATGGGGTTGACCCGCGAGAACTGCGGGCGCACGGCGTTGAGGGTGATCACCAGCCCGCCAAGCAACGCGGGTGCGGCGAGGGCGGCCATGACCATCAGCGCAAAAAACGGCGCCAGGGCCAGCAGCGCGGTCTGGGCCAGGGTCCACAGGGTGCTGAGCATGCGCGCGGTGTCGAACAGTTGGGCGCGGTCGAACAGCAACGCCTGTTCCATCACCTGGCCCAGCTCGTCATACAGATGGCCGCCGAGCAGCCACAGCCCGCCGATGCCGCCCAGCAGCATGACGAAGGTGTTCATTTCGCGGGAACGGGCGACTTGGCCTTCTTCGCGGGCCTTCTCTATTCGTCGCGGGGTCGCCGCTTCGGTCTTGTCTTCTCTGCTGGTCTCGGCCATGGCCGGTATTGTGCGTAGACGCCAGGGCGGGCGATTGCGCGAACATCACCCACAATCCCCCGCTATTCCCCGCACCTGTGGCAAGGGAGCTTGTTGTGGAGAGGGGGCTTGTTGTGGGGGGGGGGGGGGGGGGGGGGGGGGGGGGGGGGGGGGGGGGGGGGGGGGGGGGGGGGGGGGGGGGGGGGGGGGGGGGGGGGGGGGGGGGGGGGGGGGGGGGGGGGGGGGGGGGGGGGGGGGGGGGGGGGGGGGGGGGGGGGGGGGGGGGGGGGGGGGGGGGGGGGGGGGGGGGGGGGGGGGGGGGGGGGGGGGGGGGGGGGGGGGGGGGGGGGGGGGGGGGGGGGGGGGGGGGGGGGGGGGGGGGGGGGGNCAAAATGCGCTCGGCCACGCGCTTGTCGAGCACGATGATCTCGATACGCCGGTTGGCCGCGTCATACGGCCCGGCACCGTGGAAGCGAATACGGTCGGCCATGCCCGACACCCGCAACAGCTTGTCGGAATCCAGCCCACCGGCCACCAGTTCCTGGCGCGAGGCCTTGGCGCGGTCGGCAGACAAATCCCAGTTGTTGTAGCCCGCATCACCGCCAGGGTAGGGGTGGCTGTCGGTGTGGCCGCTGATCTGGATGCGGTTGGGCAATTCGTTGAGCACCGGGGCGAAGGTCTTGAGCAGCTTGCGCAGGTACGGCGCCACATTGGCGCTGCCCAGTTCGAACATCGGGCGCTTGTCGGTATCCAGCAGTTGCACGCGCAGGCCTTCGGGGCTCAGTTCAATCGCGATCTGCTGCTTGAGCTCACGCAGCTGCGGGTCGCGGTCCACGGCGTTGTCCAAGCGTTGCTTGAGGGATTCGAGGTGGCGCCGTTCTTCGCCGGACAGGCGCGGGGTGTAGCGTATTTTTTCACCTTCGGTGGTGCGCGGGTCCGGGCCGCCACCGGGGATGGCGCTGGCGCTGTTGGCGTTGCGATCACCTTTGCTCATGGCTGCCAGCAGTGGGGTGCTGAAGTACTCGGCAATCGCGTCCTTGTCGTTTTTGCTGGCGTTGGACAGCACCCACAACACCAGGAACAGCGCCATCAAAGCGGTCATGAAGTCGGCGAAGGCGATCTTCCAGGCACCCCCGTGGTGGCCGTGCTTGGCGGCTTTTTTGCGGCGGATGATGATCGGGCGGTCGCTCATGCGCCGCTGCCGCGTACGTAGGTTTCCAGCTCCAGGGCGCCGGGGCGTTCACTGGTGTGCAAGGCCTTGCGGCCGAACTCCACCGCCAGTTGCGGCGGCAAGCCTTGCACACTGGCCAAGAGCGTGACGCGGATGCACTGCAGCATCTTCACAGACTCGGCGGCCTGGCGGTCGATACGACTGGCCAGCGGTGCGACGAGCCCGTAGGCCAGGTAAATGCCGAGGAATGTGCCGACCAGCGCGTGGGCAATCATCTGGCCCATCAAATCCGGCCCAACGTTCACCGCACTCAACGCCTTGACCACCCCCATCACCGCCGCGACGATGCCGAATGCTGGCAGGGCATCGCTGACTTTATAGAGGGCGTCGGACGGCAGGTTCGCTTCATGTTCGAAGCCCTCGATCTCGTGCAGCATCAGCTCGTCCAGCTCATGGGCCTGCATGGCGCTGCTCACCAGCAGGCGCAGGTAATCGGTGATAAACAGGATGATCAGCGGGTCGCTGACCAGGCGGGGGTATTGGGTAAAAATCGGGCTTTGCGTGGGGTCGTCGATATCCCGCTCCAGGCTCAGCATGCCTTCGCGACGGGCCTTGCTGAGCAGGGCATAGAGCATGCCCATCAATTCCAGGTACAGGGTTTTGTCGTACTTGGCGCTGCGCTTGAAGCGCGAAATGGCGGTGAGGGTGGCGCGGATGGCCTTGCCGTTATTGGCGGCGATAAAGGCCCCGACACCGGCACCGGCGATCATCAGCAATTCGGTGGGCTGGTACAGCGGGCCAAGGCTGCCACCGGACAGGACGAAGCCACCGAACACGGAAAGCAGTACAACGATAAGCCCGGAGACGATGAGCACGTGGTCGTTCCTTAGATTCAAGCAATGGGTGACTTGCTGAATATCGGCAACGGCGGGGGGGCAATTGAGGGCTTTTTTTGGACGGGGGAATTCAAGGCGACGCAAATCAAATGTGGGAGCGGGGGGGGGGGGGGGGGGGGGGGGGGGGGGGGGGGGGGGGGGGGGGGGGGGGGGGGGGGGGGGGGGGGGGGGGGGGGGGGGGGGGGGG
>NZ_JBKFTO010000041.1:8906-35589 GCF_050432925.1 Pseudomonas sp. 18175
CCCGCTCCCACATTTGGACCCCGCAAGGCTCAAGCGTTGCGTAATAACAACTGTGCGTCGATATCTTTGCGCTTGAGGGTCTTCCCCGCCCGCGACGGCGGCTGGCAAATCCCGCATACATAATGCTGCGCCGGCGCATGGGAGTGCGCCACGAACTCGCCGGAGCAACACGAACACCGGATCAGTTCCAACATGTCACTTTCAAAAAAACGTACCAAGGTCCAGGCCCTTGTGAGGCCCAGCACCAGTTCGCCTTCCTGGTCGCCGACTTGTTCCAGGTACAGCCGATAGGCTTTGACGAACGCATCAATGCGATGCCCGCCGATTTCCATCAGGCTGCGGTAGATACCGTAGAACAGCGACGAGTGAATGTTCGGCAGCCATGTCACGAACCAGTCAGTGGAGAAGGGCAGCATGCCTTTGGGGGGCGAGGCGCCTCGCACTTCCTTGTAGAGACGGATCAGGCGACCCCGGCTCAGTGAGGTCTCCGTTTCCAGCACCTGCAGCCGTGCACCCAGTTCAATCAGTTCGATTGCCAGCTGCACTTGCTGCATTTCGGTGACCAGGCTTTTGTCTGACATGGGTCAGCCTTCCCCGATTCGCAAATCGCCTGTGCGATCAGCGGCCGCCATCAGCAGGGCGGAATGGATCTCCACCATGCCGAGTTCGCGGGCATTGCCCAGCACCTTGGACAGGCGCTCGGTTTCCTCGAAAACCGGTCGACAAATCAACTGGTTGACCCGTGCCAGTTGGGTCATTTGCTTGCTGCTTAGTTTGGTCAACAAGTCGGCCATTTGTTCGCTGAGTTTCAGGCGGAAAATGGCGATCTCGCGATCTTTGCGCAATAGATTCTGGGCCAGTAATAAATACGAAAGATTCAGGTCCTGGATGTCTTCAAGCTCAGTGTTGGTATTTGGCAACTTTCTACCCCTCCCGTTGGGTACTACAGTTCGGCGCACCTAATGGCACGACCTCTGGCAGACAGTGCTGCAAATCGACAAGTACTAAAGTCAGGCGTTTAGGGTTGTACAACGTGTGCCTGTTTGTAGCGTTATTCGGTTATTCATGCTCCCGACCATCCGCTAGCTGGTCGTGAATACCGATTTTTTTAATTTTTTCTAAAGTATCAAGAACGCCGTACGATAACAGACTGAGGAGTGTTATTTCTTGTCTGTTTTCAGTGATTTATCGTACCTCAAAGATATTTTCACACTAATGTGTCGTGCGTAGAGACAGCGTGTAGGTGCTTGTTATTTCTTTCGATACAAATAATGGCTTATTGGTATCACTTGATTCGACGATGCGCGGTAGGCGTTATTCAAATTGCTCTTCTTGCGATTGATCTGCATCAACTCGCCCAGGTCATTTTGTCGCGCATGCAAGAACGAATTTACTTGCTCTTCAAGGGCCAGTATCTGGCTGAGTAGTTCAAGTTTGTATTGTTGGCCGCTCGCATCGAGATCAACTTGGTCTTGCGCACGGCGCAAGTAAGCTGCGTCGATCAGTCCTTGGGACTTTAACGCGAAGATCCCATCCCAATCGGCCCTCTTGGCACACTCGAGCAAGCGCTGGGATTGTTCGAGCAGTTGTTCGTAAGCGGCGATCAATTGTGTTTGCATCATGGCTACCGCTCTTCCTCGGTGTGCGATCCAATGGCCAGCCAGGCGGCGGCGACATTTTCCAGCAACGCGGCGGCCGTGGTCAGTGCTGTGTCGTCGTTGTTCAGGTTGGCACGCAGCAGTAAGCGCACCACGTAGTCGTAGAGTTGGTCCAGTTGCACGGCGATGTCACCTCCTTGTTCCAGGTTCAGCGAGGCCCGCAAACCTTGGCTGACGATGTTGATTGCCTTGGTAATGGCCTGGCCTTTTTCGGCGATGCTGCCAGCCTGCAGGTGCAGGCGCGCGATGCGGATCGAGGCTTGGTAGCTGTCGAACAGCATGACGATGCGCTGGTGGGGTGAGGCCGCCAAAATGCCGCTTTCCACGCCGACCTTGGCGTAGGCATTCGCGTCCCGATAGGCATTCATTGAGTGTGCTCCGCGTGGTTCGTCAGTCGCTGCTGTTGAGGGCATCGAACTGGGTGGTGAGGTAGTCGGCGGTGGAACTGAGGGACGCGATCAGGGTGTCGAGCTGGGTGAATTGCTCGGTCCAGCGCGCCATTTCGGAGTCGATCAGCGCCTGTTTTTCCTCGTAACGGTCTTCCAGCTGTTCAAGCTTGGTGGCCAGGCTGTCGGTGCGGGCGACGATCAGGCCGTCGTCTTCGTCCAGGTAGGTGTCGAGGTCGGTGGTCATCTGGCCGATAAAACCGGAGGTACCGTCGGTGCCGATAAAGAACTCCGAGACCGCGTCGATGTTGTCGGTGATGGCGGCGGTGAGGGTGTCTTCGTCGATCAACAAGGTGCCGTCGACTTCCAGGGAAATGCCCAGCTGCGACAGGTAGCTGAAGGTGCCGCTGCCGACGGCGCTGTACAGGTCGCTGCTCAGCTTGGTGCTGATGCGTCGGGTGGTCGAGTCGCCCAGCAATTCGCCTGCGGTATCGGCATCTGCGTCGTAGGAGGTCAGCGTATCGACGGTGGAAACGTAGCTGTTATAGGCGGTGACGAACGCTGAAACAGCGTCGTATATGGCGTCGGTGTCCTGGGAAATGGTCAGGGTCTGGGAGCTGCCGACCGCGGTCAGGTTCAGCGTGACCCCTTGCAGCGCATCTTCAACGGTGTTGGTCTGGCTGGTGATGGAAATACCGTTGATGGTCAGCTCGGCGTCGAGGGCTTCCACGGTCTGGGTCATGTTGCCGGTGCTGCCGTCGTAGCCGAACAGGCTGGAGGCTGCATCGGTGCTGTCGTCGCTGGTGTAGCTCACGGTCATTTCCGACTCGGTGCCGGTGCTGTCCGAGGTGAGTACCAGGCGATACGGCGTGCCGCTGCCGTCATTGACGATGGACGCGGTGACCCCGGCGCCGGAGGCATTGATCGCCGTGCGAATGCCTTCCAGGGTGTTGTTGCTGCTGGTGAGGGTGATCGAAACGGCATCCTCGGAACCCACTTGCAGGGTCAGGGTGCCGGTGCCCAGGGCCGTGGTTTTGCTGGCCACGCCATCGGTCGTGAGGCTTTGGGCCTGGGCCAGTTGGGTCACTTCCAGCTTGTAGGTGCCGGCCACCGCGTCGCTGGTGGTGGCGGCGGTGACTCCGCTGCCGGACAGGCTGGTGGTCAACGAATCGTACAGGCTGGAATCGGCTAGGGCTTCGGCGGCGGTCTGCAATTTGGTCAGGGCGCTGGTCAGGGTGCCGTAGGCGGTGATCTCGGCGTTGACCGAGGTTTCCTGATTGGTGATGGGCGTCAGCAGGCTGGCTTCCTTGGATTCCTCCAGGCTGGTCAGGATGCTGTCCAGGTCAAGGCCGGAGCCGACCCCAAGGGATGTGATGGTTGCCGTCGACGTGCTGGAGGTAGTGGTTGCCATGTGTGCCTGTCCTGGTTTGTGCGCTTGAACCGAACATCGGCAAACGAGCAGCCCGTCTTTAGGGCTTTTTTAAACCTGCATCGCCATCACGTCTTTGTAGGCCGTGAGCAGGCGGTTACGCACCTGCACGCCCATCTGGAAGGCCACGCTGGCTTTTTGCGAGTCGGCCATCACATCGCTCAACGACACCGACTCACTGCCGGCCTGGAAGGCGTTGGACTGACTGGTCGCGGTCTGCTGCAACTGGTTGATGCGCTGCAACGACGACTGCAATTCGCCGGCAAACCCGGTGGCCGGGGCCATGCGCACGTTGCTGGCACCTTCGGCCTGTTCGGCCAGTAGCGACAGTTGTTGCAGGGCGTTGGTGAGGGCGGACGAATTCATGGTGCAGGCCTCATAGGCAGCGATCAGGCCAGCAGATTACCAAGGGGGCCAGCCTGCACATTCGCCCAATTGAGCACAAAAGCGGTGGCTTTTCCGGAGTTTGGCTTTTGGCATTTTCGCCAGAATGAAGCCCTTACTACTGTTACCGGACTCTGCAATGTCTTTTGTACAGGCCCTACCCTCGCTGTCGAGGTGTTCGTGAGTACCGCAGTCCTGGCCAAAGGCGCGCAAAAGAATCTGGCGACTCCCGCCAAGGTCAAGCCGTTGGAGGCGTTGACCACGCTGTTTCGCAACCAGCCCCTGTTGCCCTTGCTGCTGGCCGCCGCCACCGTGATTGCGGTGGTAGTGGCGTTGTTGCTGTGGGCGCGTGAACCGGAATACCGCGTGTTGTTTTCTGGCCTGAGCGAGGCGGACGGCGGGCAGATCATTGGCGAGCTGGACAAGCGCGCCATTCCCTATCGCCTGAGCGAAGGTGGCAACACCATCCTGGTGCCCAGCGAAAAAATGAGCGCCCTGCGCCTGCAACTGGCCGAGCAGGGCTTGCCCAAGGGCGGCAGCGTCGGCTTTGAGTTGCTCGACAAACAGGCCTTCGGGGTCAGCCAGTTTGCTGAACACCTCAACTACCAGCGCGGCCTGGAAGGCGAGTTGGCGCGTACCATCGAGTCCCTCGGCCCGGTGGCCAAGGCACGGGTGCATTTGGTGATGGCCAAGCAATCGGTGTTTGTGCGCGACCGTGAAGCCGCCCGTGCTTCGGTGGTGCTCACCCTGCAACCCGGCCGCGAGCTGGGGCAGAGCCAGGCCAGCGCGATTGTGCACCTGGTCACCTCCAGCGTGCCGGAACTGAGCGTGGATGCGGTGACGGTTGTCGATCAGAACGGCCGTCTGCTGTCCCAGGTCCAGGGCGACAGCAACGGCCCGGACGGCACGCACCTCGACTATGTGCATGAGATCGAGCGCTCCTATCAGCGCCGTATCGAGGACATCCTCACGCCACTGCTCGGCAGCCAGAACGTGCATGCCCAGGTGGTCGCCCAGGTGGATTTTTCCACCCGTGAAAGCACCGCTGAACGCTACGCGCCCAACCAGGACTCGAATGCGGCAGCGGTGCGCAGCAAGCAAACCTCCGAACACGTCGTGCAAGGCGATGATGCCGGTCGCGGCGTGCCGGGTGCGCTGACCAATTCGCCGCCCAACACACCAGCACCGACCAAGGCCAACGCGCCGACGCCGGCCGGTGGTGCGCCAGCGGCCACCGAGGCCAAAGCGGCCAAGAGCGCCACCCAAACAGAGGGCATGATCAACTACGAAGTCGACCGCAACGTCGAGCACGTCAAGTCGAGCCTGGGCACGATCCAACGCCTGACCACCGCCGTGGTCGTTAACTACCGCACGGTGCTCAAGGACGGCGCAGCGACCACCGAGCCGCTGAGCAAGGAAGAGCTGGACAACATCAACAACCTGGTGCGCCAGGCCATGGGCTTTACCGAAAGCCGTGGCGATGCCTTGCAAGTGATCAACAGCCCGTTTGTGACCGAAGACCTTTCGGTCACCGAACAGCCGTGGTGGAAAACCCCCGAGGCCTACAACCTGCTGAGCAGTGGCCTGCGTTACCTGCTGGTGGCCTTTGCCGCGCTGGCGCTGTGGTGGTGGGTGCTGCGGCCGATGCAAAAACGCAACGCCCATCATCAGGCGCAGATGCTGGCGGCCACTGCCGAGCCGGGCACCGCGCTGGTGCCGACCAGCAGCAGTACCGCCATGGTCGTCGCCGGTGGCGATAACACGCCGCACACCTTGCCGCGCAAGTCGGCGGTGTATGAACAGAACATGCAGAGCCTGCAACAGATTGCCGCCGAAGACCCGCGTCTGGTGGCCATGATCGTGCGCGGATGGATGAAGAAAAATGACCAGTAAAATGACCGGCTCGCGCCGCAGTGCGATCTTGCTGCTGTCGTTGGACGCCGACAGCGCGGCGGAAGTGTTCAAGTTCTTGCCCAGCAGCGATGTAGAAGCCATCAGCATGGAAATGGCACGCCTGAGCCAGGTGTCCCACGAAGAAATGCGCCTGGTGCTGGAAGAGTTCATGGATGAGACCGACCAATACGCGGCCATCAATATCCAGACCAGCGACCATATCCGCGCCGTGCTCACCAAGGCCTTGGGCAGCGAGCGCGCCGCCAGCCTGATCGACGACATTCTGGAAAACACCAACACCGGCTCCGGCATCGACAAGCTCAACCTGATGGAAGCCTCGATGGTGGCCGAGATGATCCGCGACGAACACCCGCAGATCATCGCTACCATCCTGGTGCATTTGGAGCGTCATCAGGCCTCGGACATTCTGCAACTGCTGCCGGACCGCCTGCGCAACGACATCATCCTGCGTATCGCCACCTTCAGCGGTGTGCAGCCGGTGGCGTTGCAGGAGCTGACCGAAGTGCTGGGCGTGATGCTCGACGGCCAAAGCCTCAAGCGCAGCAAAATGGGCGGCGTACGCACGGCGGCCGAGATCCTCAACCTGATGAGTTCGGCCCACGAAGAACTGGCCATCGGCACCGTGCGCGAACACAGCGACGACCTGGCGCAGAAGATCCTCGACGAGATGTTCCTGTTCGAAAACCTGATCGACGTGGACGACCGTGGTATCCAGACCCTGTTGCAACAGGTCGATCAAAACTCCCTGGCCATCGCCCTCAAAGGCTCGCCACCGGCGTTGCTCGAGCGCTTCCTGCACAACATGTCCCAGCGGGCCGGGCAGTTGTTCCGCGAAGACATGGAAGCACGCGGGCCGATCCGCATGTCGCAGATCGAAACCGAACAGAAGGCCATCCTGGCGGTGGTGCGACGCTTGTCCGACAGCGGCGATATTGTGACCGCGCGCGGTAACGACACCTATGTCTGACCGCTGGCAGCCCTGGCAGATGGACCCGTTGGGCAGCCCTGCCGCGCCCAACGACGACCCCCAGACCACCCACCGCGAGCGCCTGCGCAAGCAAGCCTTCCAGCACAAGCTGGAAATGCAGGTGCTGCGCGAGAAAACCATCAGCGAGGCCCAGCAACTTGGGCATGCCCAAGGTGTGGAACAAGGTTATGCACAGGGCCTGGACGAAGGGCGCCAGGCCGCTGCGGTGGAGTTGCAGCAACAACGGGTGCAGGCCCTGCAACCGTTGCTGGAGTTGTGCCGCAACTTCGACGACGCGCTCAAGTCGATGGACCAGCACATCGCCCATCAACTGGTGCGTATTGCCCTGGACGCCGCCCGGCAATTGGCCGGTGATGCGCTGACCGCCCAGCCGGAGCAGGTGCTGACGCTGGTAAAGGGCATGCTCGACAGCGACCTGGAGCTCACCGGCAAACCCAAGCTGTGGCTGCACCCCGAGGATTTGCAGCGCGTGCAGGACAGCCTTGGCGAACAGGTCGAAGCGGCGGGCTGGGTGTTGCAGGCCGACACCGCGATGCTGCCCGGCGGTTGCCGGGTGGCCAGCGCCAGCGGCGAACTGGACGCCACGCGGCCATCACGCCTTGCCCTGCTGACGCGCAACGTCGAGCGCGCCCTGGATGAATTGCCGTGAACCCGCATATCACTCGGTGGAGCCGGGTGTTGGACGCCTGCCAGGGCAAGCCATTGCGGATCGCACCACACCTGCGCAGCGGGCGGATTACCCGCGCCACCGGCATGGTGCTCGAAGCGGTGGGCCTGCGCCTGCCGCTGGGGGCGGCCTGCCGCATTGAACTCACCGATGTGTTTGCCGAAGCCGAAGTGGTCGGTTTTGCCGGGGAAACCCTGTACTTGATGCCCTTGGTGGAAATCCACGGCCTGCAACCGGGCGCACGGGTATTTGCCGCCGACGAAGGCGATGGCAACCGCAGTTTTCCCCTCGGCATGGGCTTGCTCGGCCGCGTGCTCGACAGCGGCGGCCAGCCTCTGGACGGGCGTGGCCCGTTGTTGGGCGCCCATCACGCAGGCTTGCATACCCAGCCGCTCAACCCCCTCAAGCGCGCGCCGATTGATCGCCAGATCGACGTGGGCATCCGCGCCATCAATGCCTTGCTCTGTGTGGGGCGCGGGCAGCGCTTGGGGCTGTTTGCCGGTTCCGGTGTGGGCAAGTCGGTGCTGCTGGGCATGATGGCGCGCTACACCCAGGCCGATGTGATCGTGGTGGGGTTGATCGGCGAGCGCGGCCGCGAGGTGCAGGACTTTATCGACAACATCCTCGGCGAAGACGGCCTGCGCCGTTCGGTGGTGGTCGCAGCGCCTGCCGACACGTCACCGTTGCAACGCTTGCAAGGCGCGCTGTACGCCACGCGGGTGGCCGAGGATTTTCGCGAGCAGGGCAAGGACGTGCTGTTGATCATGGACTCCCTGACCCGCTACGCCATGGCCCAACGGGAAATCGCCCTGGCCGTCGGTGAGCCGCCGGCCACCAAAGGCTACCCGCCGTCGGTGTTCGCCAAGCTGCCCAAGCTGGTGGAGCGCACCGGCAACGGCCCGCCCGGTGGCGGTTCGATCACCGCGTTCTACACGGTGCTCAGCGAAGGTGATGACCAGCAAGACCCGATTGCCGATTCGGCGCGGGCGATCCTCGACGGGCACATCGTACTGTCGCGCCACTTGGCGGAAAGCGGGCACTACCCGGCCATCGACATCGAGGCGTCCATCAGCCGGGCGATGACCGCCATCGCCAGCGATGCCCAGCAGCGCAAGGCCAACCAACTCAAGCAGGCGCTGTCCCGTTACCAGCGCAACCGCGACCTGATCAGCGTCGGCGCCTATTCCCAGGGCCACGACCTGCAACTGGACCGGGCGGTGGGTTTGTACCCGCATATCGAGCGCTTCTTGCAACAACGCATCGACGACCGTGCCAGCGTCGACGAAACCTTGCATGGCCTCAATCTGTTGTTCCCGGGCAACTGACCTTTTCGAGTAAGCATCGATGGCTAATCAATCCCTGCACCTGTTGATCGAAATCGCCGCCAAGGCCCGCGACGTCGCGGCCCGTGCCCTGGCCCAAAGCCGCACGGCCGAACAGCAGGTGATCAACCAGTTGCGCACCCTGGACCAGTACCAGCAGGAATACCGCCAGAACCTGCAACTGGAACTGGCCAAGGACGGCATGAGCCCCTCGGCACTCACTAATTACCGGGGCTTTTTGCAGTCGCTGGAAGAGGCGGTGGAACGGGCGCAAAAAAGCCTGGAGCGCCACCGCAAACAAGTGGCGCATCACCAGCTCACGTGGATGGCGCAGTGGCGCAAGGTCAGTTCGATTGAAGCTTTGCTAGACCGGCGGGCGTTGCAGGAGCAGGTGCGTGTCGGGCGTATCGAGCAACGCCAGTCCGATGAAATGGCCAGCCAGTTACGCCGTCGCACGGCGACGTTTCCTTCCACCCTCGACAGCGGCCTTTAAGGAACACCATGGACATTCTCGCGACATTAGTGCCCCAGGCTGCCGCGCCGGTGCAGGCCGGTACTGCCACCACCGACACCGTGACGACGCCCGAACAATCGTTTTCGGCGGTGTTGAGCCAAGTGACTGCCGCCGCGCCGGAGCCGTTGCCGGTGGCGCAGCCGTTACCGGTGGTTGCGGTGGTGCCGCAAGTGGCCGTCGCGCCTGAACCGGTGGCAACACCTGCGCCGATAGTCGTGCAACCGTTGCCAGTGGCTGAGCCGCAAACGGTGGCAGTGGAGGAGGTTGTGAGTGTGCTGCCTGCTGAGCCTGCAGCCGAGGTTGAAGAACCCAAAACGACCACCAAAGCCGACAGCAGCCTGGACGATATCCGCCAGCGCATGGCCCTGATCGAAAGCGCCGGCCAGTTGGATGCCGCTGCGGTGATCGTAGTGCCGCCGATTCCGGTCAGCGTGCCGGTGCCGGTCAGTGTTGCTCCGGCGGACCCTGCCCCCGTGGTCAGCAGCACATCGGTGCACAGCCAAAGCCTGCCTGTGGCTGATGACGAAGCTGATGACACCGCCGACCCTGTGGACGTGCCCGATGCCCTGCCGACAGTGGTCGCCAGCGTCGCCGACAGCATCCCAGCGGTGCATGCGCAAACCGATGACAGGCAGCCGGATAGCCAGTCGAATAGCCAGCCGGACCCACAGACAGTCTTCAACCTTGCGCCCGCGTCGTTGGCCCCGGCGAACACCGTCGCAACCGACAGCGTGGCGAACAGCAGCCTGGCCCTCACCGCCGCCATCGGCAGTAGCGATTGGGCGGCGGACTTGGGCCAACAGATGGTCGATATGGTCACCCGCGGTGATCAACAGGTGGACCTGCGCCTGCACCCCGCCGAGCTTGGGCCGTTGTCCATCAGCCTCAACCTGAACGACGGCACCACCCAGGCGCAATTCCAAGTGGCCCATGCATCGGTGCGGGCGGCGGTGGAGCAGGCGTTGCCGCAATTGCGCGAAGCTTTGGCTACCCAGGGCATCGCACTGGGGCAGGCGTCGGTGAGCGATCAGTCTTCGCGACAGCAGCCCCAGCGTGATCCGCAACCTCAATCGGCAAGCGCACCGGTAAGCCGCACCGAGCCGGCACCTGTGCAGCAAGTGGTGCTGAGCGGCTCAGCGATTGACCTGTACGTCTGAATCCCAAATCAAAACAGCGAGATACCGCCGTTAGCCTGGTCTTATCGCGCCATGGGCGGGGCAGGGTGGTGTTCATACTTGGGCCCTGCCTAACCGCTTTCCTCTATTCGATGGTTTTTTGCCAATGACCACCACCCGCAAAACCCCCTGGCTCTTGATTCTGCTGCTGGCGCTGGTCGTCGTCGCGGGCAGTAGCGCTGGCACCTACGTGTACATCAGCCAGAACGCCCATGCCGATGAGGCCGCCAAGGCCGAGCCTAAACCCCAGGCCCCCAGGCTGGTGACCATCGCGCCGATGACCGTCAACCTGGTGAACGAGCGCGATGAGCCAAGCCTGCTCTACGTGGGCTTTGCCCTGGAAGTGGCCGACGACGCCAGCCAGACCCTATTGCAGCAATACATGCCGCAAGTGCGCAGCCAGTTGTTGACCCTGCTCAGCGGGCAGAACACCACCCAGGTGATCACCCCCCAGGGCAAGGCGGCACTCGCCGCACGCATCCTGCAAACCCTCAAGCAGCCCCTGGCGCCGCAGCAGCCTGAACCCTCGGTGCTGCGCGTGCTGTACACCGACTTTATCGTGCAGTAACCCATGGCCATCGACGATTTGCTCTCCCAGGACGAGATCGACATGCTGCTTCGCGGCAGCGACGAAACCGACGCCGCCCACGAAGAGGCCGGCACCCTGGACGCTTCACGGGTACGCCCCTACGATCCGGCGACCCAGCACCGGGTGATCCACGAGCGTTTGCACGCCCTGGACATCATCAACGAACGCTTTGCCCGTTACTTTCGCATGGCGCTGTTCAACCTGATCCGGCGCAGCATCGACATCACCGTCAAAAGTGTGCGCTACCAGAGTTACAGCGAATTCTCGATGCACATGCCGATGCCCACCAACATCAACCTGCTGGCGATGAAACCGCTGCGGGGCACGGCGCTGGTGGTGTTCCCGCCGGCGGTGGTGTTCATGGTGGTGGACAACCTGTTCGGCGGCGACGGGCGCTTTGTCACCAAGTCCGAAGGCCGCGAATTCACCCACACCGAGCAGCGCATCATCCGCCGCTTGCTGGGGCTGTCGGTGGACGCCTACAAGGACGCCTGGAAGTCGGTGTACCCGCTGGAAATCGAATACCTGCGTTCGGAGATGCAGGCCAAGTTCGCCAACATCACCAGCTCCCCCAATGAGATCGTGGTCAACGCCACGTTCCACCTGGAAGTGGGCAACCTCTCCAGCGATTTCAACATCGTGATCCCGTACCTGATGATCGAGCCGATGCGCCAGTTGCTCAACGGCCCGCTCACCGACACCAACCCGGAAGAAGAGCGCAACTGGAACAAGCGCATGGCCGGTGAGATCACCCATTCGGAAATTGAACTGATCGCCGACTTTGTCGAAATGGATGCCCGTGTGGGGCAGGTCATGGCGCTCAAGGTGGGCGACGTATTGCCCATCGAACTGCCCGACATCATCAATGCGCGGGTCGATGGCGTGCCGGTCATGACCTGTGAATACGGCAGCCAGAACGGCCTGCGCGCGTTACTTGTGAAGGACCTGGTCGACCACTCCCTGAGCCTTTCTTCCTCTTCTACCAGCCGATTCGTGAAGGGCCACGTGTCCACTGCCAAGGAATCCGACCATGACTGATTCAAACACCACCCCGCCCGAAGCGCCGGACGAATGGGCCGACGCCCTGGCCGAACAGACGATTGCCGAAGGCGCGGACGACGACCCGTGGGCCATCGCCCTGGCCGAGCAAGAAGCCGCCGAAGCGGCTGAAGCCCCAGCGCCGAGCGTGGGCGCCAGCCTGTTCAAACCCCTGTCGGCACCCCAGCCCACGGCGGCTGCGCGTGAGCTGGAAATGATCATGGATATTCCGGTCAAGCTCAGCGTGGAGCTGGGCCGTACCCGCATCACCATCAAGCAGTTGCTGGAACTGGCCCAAGGCTCGGTGCTGGCGCTGGATGGCCTGGCGGGCGAACCGATGGATATCCTGATCAACAGCTACCTGATCGCCCAAGGCGAAGTGGTGGTGGTGGATGACAAGTACGGTATTCGCATCACTGAAATCATCACGCCGTCCGAGCGTGTGCAAAAGCTCAACCGATGAGTGCGCCCCTCGGCGTGCCCGATGACAGCGTGATGAACCTGGCGCTGCTGGGTAAAACCGCGCTGGCCCTGGCGGTGGTGCTGGGCTGTGTGTTGGTGTTCGGCTGGCTGGCCCGGCGCGTGGGGTCGCGGCCGTTGGCCCCCGGCAAGCTGATGCGGGTGGTCAGCAGCACGGGCCTGGGCCAGCGTGAAAAAGTGGTGATTGTCGAAGTGCGCGGCCAGTGGCTGGTGCTCGGCGTGACGGCGCAACAGGTCACGGCGTTGGCGCAGATGGACGCGCCGGAACCTGAGCCAGAAGCGGTCGCCGTGCCGGGCGACAACTTTGCCGAACGCTTGGCTGTGGCGTTGAAGCATAACTTCAAGCGCAAGGGGCCATCCGCATGACCGGCATCGAAGGCCTCAGCGCCTTCACCGGCCAGGCGGGCGGCCAGCAATGGTCGCTGAGCCTGCAAACTCTGCTGCTGCTCAGCGCCATGGCGTTCCTGCCGGCGATTTTGCTGATGATGACCGGCTTTACCCGCATCATCATTGTGCTGGGCCTGCTGCGCACGGCGTTGGGCACCACCTCGGCGCCGCCGAACCAGGTGTTGCTGGGGCTGTCGCTTTTCCTGACCTTTTTCGTGATGTCGCCGACCCTGGACCAGGCCTACAAAACCGCCTGGCAGCCGTTCTCCCACGATGAGATCACGGTGGAGCAGTTTCTCGACAAGGGCAGCCTGCCGTTTCGAAAATTCATGCTGACCCAGACCCGCCAGGGCGACCTCGCCCTGTTCGCGCGGCTGGCGCAGATCGACGACTTGCAGGGCCCCGAAGACGTGCCGATGCGTGTGCTGCTGCCCTCGTTTGTCACCAGCGAACTGAAAACCGCGTTCCAGGCCGGGTTCACCATCTTTATCCCGTTCCTGATTATCGACTTGGTGGTGGCGAGCGTGCTGATGGCACTGGGCATGATGATGGTGCCGCCATCGACCATCTCGCTGCCGTTCAAGCTGATGCTGTTTGTGCTGGTGGACGGCTGGCAATTGCTGCTGGGTTCCCTGGCGCAGAGTTTCTACACCTGATGAGGACGTAAACATGACGCCGGAAATGGTCATGGACCTGGCTTACAAAGGCATGCGCATGAGCATGATCGTGGCCGCGCCCGTGTTGTTCGTGACGCTGTTTATCGGCCTGCTGGTGAGCCTGTTCCAGGCCGCCACCCAGATCAACGAGTCCACCTTGTCGTTTATCCCCAAGATCATCGGCGTGTGCGTGGTGCTGGTGATTGCCGGGCCGCTGATCATGGAAATGCTGGTGGACTACACCCGCGCCTTGTTCACCAGCCTGCCCACGCTGATCGGCTGACGCGCCTTGATCGAAGTCAGCTCGGCGCAGCTGCAACTGTGGCTCACCAGCTTTTTTTGGCCGTTTTGTCGGGTGCTGGCGTACCTGATGAGCGACCCGATCCTGGGGCATAAAAACGTATCGAGCCAGGTGAAGGTCGGGCTGGCGATGCTGATGGCGTTTTTGTTGGCACCCAACCTGCCGCCGCTGCCGGACGTGGCCCTGTTCTCCTGGCCGGGGCTGGGGGTGATTGTCGAGCAGGTGCTGATCGGCATGTCGTTGGGCATGGTGATGCGCGTCACCCTGGCGGTGGTGGAAATGGCCGGCGACATCTGCGGCATGCAAATGGGCTTGGCGTTCGCCACCTTCTTCTCGGCTGACACCGCCACCAACAGCCTGGTGCTGTCGCGCTACCTGGGCATGATCACCATCCTGATGTTCCTCGCCCTGGACGGCCACCTGATGGTGTTGGAATTGCTGGCGACCAGCTTCAAGACCCTACCCATCGGCAACCTGCACTTTGACCCCAACGCCTGGAACCTCATCGCCCGTTACGGCAGCACCATTTACCTCACCGGCCTGTTGCTGGCCCTGCCGATGGTGGCCACGCTGCTGATCATCAACCTGGCCATGGGCATCCTCAACCGCGTATCACCGCAGTTGACAGTGTTTTCGGTGGGTTTCCCGCTGACCCTGACCGTGGGCTTGAGTTTGTTGATGGTGGTGATGGGGGATATGGGGCAGTTTTTGGCTAGTTTGCTTACCAATACCCTGCAATTTATGCAGTACCTGCTCGATAACATGGCGCGCCCCTGACACGCCTCGGTAAAACTGTGGGAGCGGGCTTGCTCGCGAAAGCGGTGGGTCAGTGACATATGTATCGACTGACACGACGCCTTCGCGAGCAAGCCCGCTCCCACAGTTT
This sequence comes from Pseudomonas sp. 18175, assembly GCF_050432925.1. Lineage (NCBI taxonomy): Bacteria > Pseudomonadati > Pseudomonadota > Gammaproteobacteria > Pseudomonadales > Pseudomonadaceae > Pseudomonas > Pseudomonas sp. 18175. The sequence goes on from NZ_JBKFTO010000041.1 coordinate 23,681, forward strand.
TGATCCGGTTTGGTCTGTTAGATGTATTCGAACAGGGACATCTTCTGGATGCTGACGAAGGTCTGTTGCGCCGCCTGTAGCGCCACTTGCAGCGCGGTGTATTGGGTCACTGACTCGGTGTAGTCGGCATCCACCAACCCTGACAACCGTTCGGTGTAGTTCAGTGCCNCGAACAGGGACATCTTCTGGATGCTGACGAAGGTCTGTTGCGCCGCCTGTAGCGCCACTTGCAGCGCGGTGTATTGGGTCACTGACTCGGTGTAGTCGGCATCCACCAACCCTGACAACCGTTCGGTGTAGTTCAGTGCCAAGTCGTCGCCGATGGTATCGAGCACATCCAGTTGGTTAAGCCGCGAACCCACCGAGGTTTGGACGGTGAGCACGTTGTCCTGGGCGTTGCTCAGTTGGCGGCTGGCGGTGGAGAGGGTGTTGTTGAGGTTGGCCTGGTCGGCGTCGGTTTCCACCGGGGTTTGCAGCACCGAGATCAGGTTTTTCAGGGTGGCGAACAGGTCTGGGTCGGCGTCGGCGGCTTTGCTGACGGTGATCGTGTCGCCGTCCACCGGGGTGCCGGTGAGGGTCAGGGACAGGCCGTTGACTTGCAGGCTGTCGCCGGAGGTATAGGCCACCGGGTCGGCGCCGTCGAGGCTGTATTGCGCGGTGCCGTCGGCGGCGGTGCTGAAGGTGAGGCTGAAGCCGCTGCCGTAGTTGGCGTCCTGGGTGTCGGTGATGGTGGGGCCGCTGAAAGTGACGCTGCCGCTGTTGTCGCCGGCTTCGGCGATGAAACCTGCGGAGCTGCTGACGGTAAGGAAAATCGTCGCGCCGGTATCGCCGCTGGCCATGCTCTGGGTGGAGCTGACCAACTGGGTCACTGCGTTGCTATCGCCCTGGTACACCAGGTCGCCATTGGCATCGGTGGCGAACGCGGGGCTTTGGCTCTGGTAGCCGGAGAACAGGTAGTTGCCGTTGCTGTCGGTGGCGTTGGCCAGGGTCACCAGCGTGTCGTACACCCCTTGCAACGAGGTGGCGATGGACTCGCGGTCGGCGTCGCTCAAGGTGCCGTTGTTGGCCTGCACGATCAGCGCACGGGCGCTGGTGATCGCATCGTTGATGCTGTCCAGGGTGCTTTCTTCCTGGGACAGCGAGGTGCTGATGGCGCTGCGTGAGTCGGCATATTGCTCGTTCGCGGCGATGGCCTGACGCACGTTGACGGCTTGGGCGGCGGCCAGCGAATCGTCCGAAGGGTTGACCACCCGCGTGCCGCTGGACACTTGCTGGGCGGCGGTCTGGTAGGCGCTTTCCTGGGCGAGCATGGAGTTCAGGCTCTGGTTGTAAATCGTCGCACTGCTAAGGCGCATGGCGTCACTCCGCTCAGTTGATGTCGAGGATGGTGTCGAGCAGGGACGTGCCCACTTCCACCACTTTCGCGCAGGCCTGGTAGTACTGCTGGTAGACGATCAGGTTGGCCGCCTCTTCATCCAGGTTCACCCCCGATTCGGACTGTTGCAGGGTGGTCAGTTGCTCGGTGAGGCTCGACTGGGTTTCCAGTTGCCCGGCGATTTTGCTCGCGGTGCTGCCCACGTCACTGACCAGCGCCGAATAGGTCTGGCTGAGGGTCTTGCTGCCGCCGACGATGCTGTCGGTTTGCAGGTTGAGCATGGCCAGGGCGTTGCTGTTGTCACTGGCGCCAGTGGAGGTCCCGGCGGCGATCAGGCTGCCATCGGTGGTCAAGGTGGTGAAGCTGCTGGCCGCATTGCGCGTGGGCAGTACCAGGAAGCTGTCGCCGCTGTCGGCAGTGCCGCTGATGGCCACGCTCATGCCGGCGAAGGTCAGGGTCGCGCTGCTGCTGTCGAACGCCGAGGTGACGCTGGCGCCGGTGTCGTTGCGGGTGACGGTGTAGCCGTCGGTGTCGGAGTACTTCACGGTGTAGTCGGTGGCGGCCAGGGCGCTGACATCATCGGTGAAGGTGGCGGTGAGGGTGGCGTCGCCGGTGTTCTGGGTGTTGCCGTAGGTGGACGGGTCGGCCACCGAAAACAGCGCGGTGCCGGTATCGCCATTGAGGTCGATGCCGGAGGCCTGCAAGGTGTTGAAGGCTTGGGTCAGGCTGACGGCGAGAATGCCCAGCTGGTTCTGCGCATCGGTGAGGCTGGTGTCGCGAAAGTCCATCAGGCCGCCGATGGAGCCGCCTTCGAAGGTGGAGTCGTCCAGCGTGGTGGTGTGGCCGGCGGCGTCGACGTAAGTGACCACGGTTTGCGTCGGGTCACTGGCGGAGACCGCGGTTTGCAGGTCGAAGCTGCTGTTGCCCGAGACCAACGCCAGGCCATTGCTCAGGGACACGGTGTAGCTGCCGTTGTCCTGGGTGGTGACGTCCACGTCCACCAGTTCGCTGAGCTGGCTCACCAGCAGGTCGCGCTGGTCGAGCAGGGTGTTGGAGGTGGTACCCAGGGCGTTGGTGAGGCTGATCTTTTTATTGAGGTCGGCGATCTGTTCGGTGATGTCGTTGACCTGGGTGACCTGATCGTCGATCTGGCTGTTGACGTCATCGGCCATGTCGTCGAGGTAGCTGCCCAATTGGGTGAACTGGGACGTCAGGGTTTGCGCGGCGCCGATCACTTCTTCGCGGGCCGCGGTGTCGCTGGCGTCGGAGGTCAGGGTTTGCAGGGCCGAGAAGAAGCTCTGCATCAGGGTGTCGAGGCTGGCGTCGCCGTCGGCCAGCAGGCTGTCGATCTGGTCGACTTCGGTCTGGTAGGTGGACAGCGCGCTTTCGGCACTCACCGAGCTGTTGAGCTGGCTGGTGACGAACTGGTTGTACTGGCGATCCACACTGGAGATCTGCACGCCACTGCCCGAGGTGGACTCGGAGAAGTTGGCCACTTGCAAGGTGTAGCCCGTGGTGTAGGCGTTGGTGGTGTTGCTGCTGCTGGTACTGAGGGCGATCTGTGCGGCGGTCAGGCCGCTGACGCCAATGGAAATAATGCTCATCGAGAAGCTCCTGGGCTACATGGTTGGCACTATCGGCCCGGCGAAAGGGCATCTTGACCCCTGGCCTATAAATCGTTGCGTGCTTGTGTGCTGTGCAAGGGTCCGATAGTGGCCATGACGGAAATAAGCTTTTGCGCATAACGCGGATCGGTGGCGTAACCGCCTTGTTGCAGGGCGATGGCGGCTTGCGGTGCGTCAGTGGCGGTGCGCACGGCGGCGTAGCCTGGGCGGCTGCGCATCAGGCGGGCGTAGTCGCTGAAGGCGGCGTCGTCGCTGGGGTATACGCGAAACGCTTCGACTTGTTTTTGCGCGGTGTCGTCGCTGTATTCGGTGGTCATCACTTCGGTGGTCGCGCCTTGCCAGGCTGAGCCTGCCTTGATGCCAAACAGGTTGTGGCTGTCGGCGCCCTGGGCGGTGGTGATGGTGCGCCGGCCCCAGTCGGTTTCCAGCGCCGCTTGGGCCAGGATCAGCTCGGCGGGCACGCCGCTGTTGCGGGCGGCGGTTTGCGCGGGGCCGCTCAGGCGGGCGATAAAGGCTTGGACGTGATCGGGCTGGTCGTTGTTGGCGCCGCTGACTTCGTGGCGCTTCCAGGCGGCGAAAGGGTTGGGGCGGGTGGGCGGCAGGTCGAGAAATGCCGGGGTGGCCGCGCTCAGCTCGGGGGTTGGGGCATGGGTGTAGCCACTCAATTGCCGCGTGAGCTGTTCGGCCAGGCCAATGCCCTTGCCTGACAAACTCTGGGCCCACTGTTGGTCGAGCATCTCGGTGTACATCTCGGTTTGCGAGTTGCTCGACATCTCGGACTTGGGCACCGCCGCGCGCATGCTCTTGAGCATCATCTGGATAAACACCGCTTCGAACTGCTTGCTGGCTTCCTTGAGCCCCGCGTGGGGGTCGAGGTGCGCGCTGTTGCGCAGGTGATCAAGGCCCTGCACGTCGAGGGCAAAGTGATCGGTGCTTTTCATCAGATGATCTCCAGCTCAGCGCGCAACGAGCCTGCCGCCTTGAGCGCCTGCAAAATCACCATCAAGTCCTGCGGCGTGGCGCCCAGCGCGTTGAGGCCCTTGATCACGTCCATCAGATTCGCGGTGCCTTCCAGCAGGTGCAGCGAGCCGCCCTGGGATTCGATGGAGATATTGCTCTGGGACGTCACCGCCGTTTGCCCACCGCTGAATGCCCCCGGCTGGCTGACGGTGTTGGTGGTGTCGATGATCACCGACAAATTGCCGTGGGCCACCGCTGCGCGGTAGAGCTTCACCGAGCTATTGAGCACGATGGAGCCGGTGCGCGAATCCAGGATTACCTTGGGTCGCGCCTGGATCGGCAGCACTTCGATGCTCTCGATGCGCGCCATGAAATTGGTGCGCTCGTTGGGCGATACTGGGCCCTGGATCTCGATCATCCCGCCGTCTACGGCCGAGGCCACGGTGCGGCGCATGTCCAGGTTGATGGCGTAGACAATGCGCTGGGCGGTGGCTGAGTCCGGCTCATGCAGGGCCAGGCCGAGCAGGCCGTGGTCGCTGTTCAAATTCAGCGCCACCGCGCGCTCGATGATTGCGCCACGTGGAATTCTTCCGCCCGCAAGCTGGTTGACCGTCACGCTGCTGCCGTTGGCCGATGCGCCTGCGCCGCCCACCAGCAGGCTGCCCTGGGCCACGGCGTACACTTCGCCGTCAGCGCCTTTCATCGGCGTCATCAACAGGGTGCCGCCACGCAAGCTCTTGGCGTTGCCGATGGACGACACCACCACGTCGATCTGCTGACCGGGACGCGACAGGGCGGGCAGGTTGGCGGTGACGATCACCGCGGCGATGTTGCGCATCTGCATGTTCGCCCCGGCAGGCAGGGTGACGCCCAACTGCGAGAGCATGTTGGTCAGGCCCTGTTCGGTGAACGGGCTTTGGGTGGTCTGGTCGCCGCTGCCGTCCAGGCCCACCACCAGGCCGTAGCCCACCAGGTTGTTGGGGCGGATGCCGGAAAAATCGGCGATGTCGCGGATCTGCTCGGCCTGCGCTGTTGCGCATAACCACAACGGGCAGCTCAGCAGCAGGATTCTGGCGGCTCTTAGGAACATGGCAGCGTTACTCAGAAGGGTGAAACATTGAGAAGGATGCGATGGAGCCAGCCCATGCGCTGCGCTTCATTGATATAGCCATCGCCCACGTACTCGATGCGCGCCTGGGACACCTGGGTCGATGACACGGTGTTTTCCCCGGTGATGCTGCGCGGGTTGACCAGGCCGGAGAAGCGGATGAATTCGGTGCCCTGGTTGATGGCGATCTGTTTGTCACCGCGCACCCGCAAGTGCCCGTTGGGCATCACTTGCATCACTGTCACCGAGATGGTGCCGGTGAACGAGTTGTTCGCCTGGGAACCGCCGGCGCCGACAAAGTCGTGGGTGGTCGATGCATCCATCCCAAACGAGCCGACCTGGGAGGCGCGCGCCGAGGTGGTGGCGAATTTCAATCCCATGGAGCCTGCGCGACTGGCATTGGACGAAGAGTTCTTGCTGGCGCTGACCTGTTCTTCCAGCTGGATGGTCAGGGTGTCGCCGACCCGGCGCGGGCGCCGGTCTTCGAACAGCGGCTGCGAGCCAAGGCTGCCCTGGTAGATCGAGCCGTTGGCCTGGCGCAACGGATAGACCGGCGCTGGCAGGTCTTCTTCGGGCACCACGGGTTTGTGGGGCAGTTGATCGCAACCGGCGAGGGCCAGTACGCAGGCCAGCAGATACTTGTGAGCCATGTTGGGGATCTCGCTCAAAGCTGGGTCAGGCGCTGGAGCATCTCGTCCGAGCTTTCGACGGCCTTGCTGTTGATTTCGTAGGCGCGCTGGGTCTGGATCATGCCGACCATTTCTTCCACCACGTTAACGTTGGAGGTTTCCACGTAGCCCTGGGACAAGGTGCCGCCGCCGTTCAGGCCGGGCGTGGTTTCGGTGGGCGAGCCCGAGGCGTCGGTTTCCAGATAGAGGTTCTGGCCGATGCTTTCCAGGCCAGCCGGGTTGATGAACAACGCCAGGTTGAGCTGGCCGACCTGGGTCGAGGTGGACGCGCTCGGCGTGGTCACCGAGACGATGCCGTCGCTGCTGATGGTGATCGCCGTGGCGTTGGCCGGGATGGTCACGCCGGCCGACAGCTTGTAGCCGTTGGAGGTGACCATCTCGCCGTTGGAGTCGAGCTGGAAGCTGCCGTCACGGGTGTAGCCGGTGCTGCCGTCGGGCATGTCCACCTGGAAAAAGCCCAGGCCGTTGATGGCCAAATCCTTGGAACTGCTGGTCTGCTCCAGGTTGCCTTGGGTGTGCAGGCGCTCGGTGGCCACTTCGCGCACGCCGGTGCCGACCTGCAAGCCCGAGGGCAGGCGTGTATCGGTGCTGCTTTGCGCGCCGGGTTGGCGCACGTTCTGGTACACCAGGTCTTCGAACACTGCGCGCGAGCGCTTGAAGCCGTTGGTGCTGACGTTGGCCAGGTTGTTGGCGATCACGTCCATTTGGCCCTGTTGGGCTTCGAGGCCGGTTTTTGCCGTCCACAGCGATCTGATCATGGTGCGGTTCCTTGTGGGTGCAACGGTGCGGTCAGCTCACGGACAGCAGGCTGTTGGCGCTCTTGGCGTTTTCGTCGGCGGTGCTGATGGCTTTCATCTGCATGTCGTAGCGGCGTGAGTTGTCGATCATCGCGACCATGGCGCTGGTGGGGCTGACGTTGCTGCCTTCCAAGGCGCCGGGGGCGACGCGCAGGGTGTCGTCGGCCGGAAGGGGTTGGGCGTTGGCGGTGCGGAACAAGCCATCGGTGCCGGGTTGCAAGGAGCCGGGCTGTGCCGACACCAGCTTCAATTTGCCCACCGGGCTCAAACCCCGAGGGCTCATGCCCAGTTCGCGCACGCTGATGGTGCCGTCGCTGCCGAGGGTGACTTCGCTGCCCAGGGGCACGGTGATCGGGCCGCCGTCGCCGATCACCGGGCGACCGCCCACGCTCATGGCGCCGTTGCCGTCCACCTGCAAATCGCCACGGCGGGTGTAGGCCTCGCTGCCGTCGCCGGTCTGCACTGCGAGCATCACGTTTTCGCCCAGGGCCACGTCCAATGCGCGGTCGGTGTGCACGATGGGGCCTTCGCTCCAGTCCACGCCGATGCCGTTGGCGGCCACCGACACACGGGTCGGCAGGCCGTCGCCCGCCACCGGTGAAGACTGCATCTCCACCAGTTGCGCGCGAAAGCCCGGGGTCACGATATTGGCCAGGTTGTTGGCCACGACGGCTTGTTGTTCGAGCGCCTGGTTGGCCCCGCTCATGGCCGTGAAAAGCATGCGATCCATAGGGTCAGGAACCGATGTTCACGGCTTGTTGCAGCACTTCGCTTTGCGCCGTCACCGACTTGGCGTTGGCCTGGAAGTTGCGCTGGGCAATGATCAGGTTCACCAGCTCTGCGGTCAGGTCGACGTTGGAGTCTTCGGTGGTGCCGCTGAGGATCGAACCGAGCGAGCCGCTGCCAGCCACGCCCAACAACGGTTGGCCGGAGGAGGTGGTGGCCAGCCAGGTGTTATCGCCATTGGCCTTCAAGCCGTTTTCATTGCTGAAGGTGGCGAGCTGGATCTGGTCGATATTTTTGGTCTGGTCGTTGGAGTAGGTGGCGACCACGGTGCCGGTTTCATCGATGGTGAAGCTCACCAGGCTGCCGGAGGTGTAGCCGTTCTGGGTGATGTCGGACACCGCCGAGTCGTTGCCGAACTGGGTGGTGCCGGTCAGGTCCAGGGTGAGGGCGATGTCTGCCGCGCCGTTGTCCGGGTCGTAGGTGTAGGTGCCGGTGGCGCCGCTGGTGATCAGGCCGCTGGCGCTGAATTCGACGGTTTGGGTGTCGGTCAGCAGGTTGCCGTCGATAGCGGTGTGCACGGTCCAGCTGTTTTCGCCGCTCTTGGTGAAATACAGGGTGCTGGTGTGGCTGATGCCCAGGGAGTCGTAAAGCGTGGCGCTGGTGGAATAGGAGTAGGTGGACGAGTCGGTCTGGTCGAAGGTGGTGGTGATCACGTCTTCGCTGGCGTCCAGGTTCAGCTCGGCATCCAGCTCGGTGCTGGCGCTGGCTTGCAGGCCGGTGGTGGGGATCTGGATGACGCCGTTGACCCCCAGCAGTTTGTCGCCGGCGGCGTTTTCCAGGTAGCCGTCGGCGGTCAGGGTGAGCTGGCCGTTGCGCGAGTACACGGTTTGGGTGCCGTCGGTGAAGGTGAAGAAACCGTCGCCGTTGATCGCCAGGTCCAGGGAGTTGTCGGTGGTGGTCAGGCTGCCGGATTCGAAGTTCTGCACTACGCCGGAGACCTGGGTGCCCAGGCCCACATCGGCGCCGGAGTACACGTCGGCGAACTGGGTGGTGGAGCTTTTGAAGCCCACGGTCTGGGAGTTGGAAATGTTGTTACTGACCACGTTGAGGTCGGTGGAGGCCGCCGACAGACCGCTGAGCGCTTGGGAAAAAGCCATGGTGTTTCTCCTTTATAGAGGTAGGGCGTCAGAGGACGAGGCTGATGTCGCTGAGGGCAACGTTGTCGTTGACGCCTCCCAGGTCGAGTGCAACCTGGTTGCTGCTGTCGGTGGTCACACCGGTGACCAGCGCGTATTTCAGTGCAGTGCTGGTGACGGCGACGTCGCTGGCGGTGGCGCTGATGCTGAAGGTGTAGGCGCCGTCGGCGGCGGTGGTGCCGTCGTCTTGCAGGCCGTCCCACGACAACGCCTGGGTGCCGGAACTCATGCTGCCTTCATCGATAGTGCGCACCACGGTGCCGGTGCTGTCTTTGATGGTGACGGTGACGTCGTCGGCAGCGCTGTCGAGGGTCACGCCGAAGGTGGTGGCCACGCCGTCGCCGACCTGGATGGTGTTGCCGTCGATCAACACGCCATTGCCCACCAGCGCCGAGGCTTGCAGGGTTTCGGCGGCGCTGATCTGGCTGGAGATGCCTTCAAGGGTACTCGTCACATTTTCTATACTGCTGATGGTGCTGATCTGCGCCAGCTGGGTGACCATCTCGCTGTTGTCCATCGGGTCGGTGGGGTCTTGGTTTTGCAGCTGTGTGGTCAACAGCGTGAGGAACTGGTCCTGCAAGTCATCCGCCGCCGAGGTGGTGCTGTCGGCGGTGGTACTGGTGCTGTTCATGGTCGACAGCACCGAGCTGGCAATCGTACTGGTCATGGTTTACGCCTCACCTAGGGTCAAAGTTTTCAGCATCATTTCCTTGCTGGTCGACATGACTTCAACGTTGGCCTGGTAGGAGCGCGACGCAGAGATCATGTTGACCATTTCGCCCACCGGCTCGACGTTGGGCATGGTCACGTAGCCCGATTCGTCGGCCAGCGGGTCGCCGGGGCGGTATTCCTGGCGCATCGGCGAGGCGTCCTCGACCACTTGGCTGACGCGCACGCCGCCGATGTTGCTGCCGGCCTGGTACTGCGACTCGAACACCACCTGGCGCGCCCGGTACGCTGCGTTGTCCGGGCCGCTGGTGGTGTCGGCGTTGGCCAGGTTGCTGGCGGTTACGTTCATGCGCTGGGACTGGGCGCTGAGCGCGGAGCCGGCGATATCGAAAATGCTGAACATCGACATGGTGCTTTCCCTGGGTTATTCGGACTGCATGGCGGTCTTGAGCGACTGCAAGCGGCTGGTCAGGAAGGTGAGGCTGGCCTGGTAGCGCACGGCGTTATCGGTGAACTGGGCGCGCTCGCGGTCCATGTCCACGGTGTTGCCGTCCAGGCTCGGCTGGTCGGGCACGCGGTAGAGCAGGTCGCGGCTGGCAAAGGTGCTGGTGGACGAAGCTTGCAGGTGGCGATCCGAGGTGGTAGCCAGGGCCATGCCGCTGCCGGTGTGCTGTTTTTGCAGGGAACTGGCCAGTTCGGTGGAGAAGTCGAAGTCCCGCGCGCGGAAGTTGGGTGTGTCGGCGTTGGCGATGTTATTGGCCAATACCTGCTGGCGCTCAGCCCGCAAACTCATTGCGTCCTGCTGAAAGCGCAGCTCGTTGTCGAGCTTGTCGATCATGGTTGCGGACCTGTGCATCAAATAAATGAACGGCTCGCAGGTTAGTCCCAAGGCGGCCCGGGCAAAGGCTGAAACAGGCGGCTATTTGGCGACTAATTCAGGATTTGCCCGGTGGGTGGGGGGACTAGAATTCGGCGCTGGGAAGCTTTGAGGGCGGAATTGATGGCGTGGCGATTGGTCGGTTGGATGTGCGTGCTGTGCAGCGCCATGGCCCAGGCGGATGGCTTGGAGGACAAGGTGCGCGGCGTGATTGCCCCGCGCTTGCCCGCGCGTGCCCAGTTGGTGGCGGTGGACATCGGCCAGCCGGCCACGCGAATCCTGGAGTGCTCGCAGCCTCGGCCTTATCTGGTGCATCCCGAGCAAAGTGCTTTTGGCCGCGTGGCCGTCGGTGTGCGTTGTGACAGCGAAGTGGCGGGCTACCTGCAAGTCAGTGTGCGTGTGGAGGGCGACTATATAGTTAGCCGTCAGCGCATCACGGCGGGCGAGGTGATCAAGGCGCCGATGCTGGAACTCAAGCGCGGCCCGCTGGAGCGGTTGCCCAAGGGCAGCGTGTTCGAAATGGGCCAGGTCATCGGTCGCCAGGCCAGTCGTAATCTGGGTCGAGGCATGGTGCTGACTCGCAGTCATTTCCGCGAGCCGTGGTTGGTACAACGCAACCAGCGGGTGACGCTGCAAGCCCAAGGCGCCGGTTTCACCATCAGCCGCGAAGGCAAGGCGCTGGACAACGGCAGCCTGGGCAGCAGCGTGCGGGTGGTGGGCAATGACGGCAAAATGCTCAACGCCCAAGTGGTGGGCCAGAATGAGTTGCTGCTGCGCTATTAATTTTTATCCAAGGTCAAAGTTTGCCATCGCGTTTGCCGATAGTGACTCAACCACAGCCAATTGAAGCCTCTAACGTGAAAATCATAAGTGCGAACCTGACCAACCCTCCGGCCCCCACTGACAGCAAAGTGGCGGGTGCCCAACGCATCGACCTGCAGCCGTTGGACGCCACTCTTGATGACGGCGTGCAAGTGTCCAGCAGCACCGCCAGCGCGGACGTCTCTACGTCGGCCGATGTGGATATGGAAAAAGTCGCGGCCCTGCGCCAGTCCATCGACAGCGGCACTTACCAGGTAAGCGCCGATTCGATCTTTGATGGGTTGGCGGCGAGTGTCCGCGAAACCGAATGAGCGCCCGTTGATGAGCCGCAGGTAACCATGAGTCTGAGTAAACATCTGCAGGTGCAACAGCAGGCGATTGAGCAGTTGGTGCAATTGCTGGAGCAGGAACGCTTGGCGTTGGCCCAGGCCAAGGTGGATGGCGAACGCCTGCAAGAACTGACGGCGAGCAAGCAGGCTGCGTTGCTCAGGTTGGAGCAGTTGGAAGCCATACGCGCCGGGGCACAGTTGAAGCTGGGCTATGGGGCAGGGCGTGAAGGCGCGCTCAAGGCGGCTGAGGATGCTGATTGCGTGGCGATTTGGCGTGAGGTGCAGGCACTGGCGCGCAGGGCGCGGGAGTTGAACGTTGCCAATGGCGGGGCGTTGGGTGTGCGCATGGCGGCTAATCAGCGGATTGTCGGGTTCCTCAATACGGTGGTAGGTAACAAGTTGTATGGGCCGGATGGGCGCACGCGACGGAATGATGCTTAAGATTCTTCTATATAGAGAGGGGAAGGCGTTTCAGGTTTTTTGATAGATAAGCGTAATTAAGGGTTGACGGCAGATTCTGGATGTCTATAATTCGCCCCACTTCCGGCGCAGTCGAAACGGAAAACTCCTTGGTAAACAATGAGTTATGTAGGTTTCGGCAGCAGGTTGCTTCAGTTCATCGAAGCAGTCAGGAAGTTGAAAAAGAGGTGTTGACAGCAGCGTGTAACGCTGTAGAATTCGCCTCCCGCTGACGAGAGATCGGAAGCGCAAGTGGTTGAAGTTGTTGAAGAAATCT
>NZ_JBKFTO010000042.1:0-31651 GCF_050432925.1 Pseudomonas sp. 18175
CAGCGTAAGGCGTCACAGCTACAACGGTTATCACTCACCGATAGCGGCGGAAAAGCTAGCAGCGTGAGAACCGAAAAGAAGGTCCGAAATTACTGGACCAGTTCATACCTGCTCCCAACAGCACGAGGTCAGCGTCACCATACTCGCTGACATCATCTCCGATATAGCGATAGCCCTTGCTGTTCAAGGTTAGGGTTAGTTCGTACTCCGGATGATAATGCCACTCGAAAGGAATGCCCTCCTTCAGCTCGCGATGAGTGAATGACCATGAGGTGGAGGGCTCGATGGCAACTGCTTCAAAGGTAGGTCGCATAAGGCTTACTGATATCAATGGTGATCGATGATGCATCACTTGTCATGTCGGGAGGCCGGTAACAGTTTGTGCTACCTACCTCCAATGTTTCCAATCAAACGACCTCATTGCCGATCGGCAAAGATTGGGTACCACCACCAGACTTAGAGGTCGTACGCCCCTTCGCATAAGCCGCGATCATGGCAATTCCGATCGGCACGGTTAGGATCAAAAACAATTGTCGAAGATCCCAATTGAGCCCCAACAATACTGAGCCGATGTAGGCGCCCGAGATAGCCCCAAATCGACCTATCCCAGTCATCCAGCTGGTACCGGTAGCTCGCATCTCAGTGGCGTAATAACTGGCAGCCATGGCTGTCCAGCCAGTGTTGGACGAGTTGACGCAGAAGCCAAGCAGAAAGACCAGGATCATCAACCCGTAGTAGCCGGCACTGTAACTACCCAACGTAACGGTGAGGACTGCAGCGGCTAGCAACGTTCCGATCATCGCCCGGTGAGGTTTGAAGCGATCCATCTCCCAACCAATGGCCAGATTCCCTAACGTGCCCCCGATCTGCATCATCGCCCCCATCAGGGCGGCGTCAGCCATGGAGAAACCGTCATCTTTCACGATGATAGGTAGCCAGCTGTTCAAGAAGTAAACCGTCATAAGGTTCATGAACAGGCCAACCCACAAGGCATAGGTCACATGGCGATGCTTAGGCGAGAGGATCAGTTGAACAGCACGCTTATCTGACTTCAAGCCCTCAGCGGTGACGAATCTAGTTTGAGCATCTGCGCAACCCGGTTCGATCTGATTGATGATGCGTTCCAACATCGACCGATGTGTCTGCTTAACAACCAGAAATTTCACGGATTCAGGCAAAACGGCGCAGAGAATGAGACCAAACAGGATGGGCACCACACCGCCAATCAATAGAATCGAGTGCCATCCGTACACCGCCATAACGGAGGTGGCGAGAAATCCACCGCCTGCAGCGCCTACAGTAAATCCACAGTAGACGATGGCGACCATTAACGATCGGTAGCGTTTAGGCGCGTATTCGCTCGCGAGCGTGGCAGCATTTGGCTGAGATGCACCTAATCCGAGTCCGGTGAGAAACCTCAGAATTGAGAGCAGCTCAATGTTAGGGGCCCAGACACTCAGTACACTCATTGTTCCGAAGAAGAACACTGCCCCAATGATGACCTTCCGACGACCGAAGCGATCGGCTAAAGGCCCCCCCACCAACGCGCCTATCGCTAGACCAAAAAGACCGGCGCTCATTACAACGCCAAGAGCCTCACGAGGGACTCCCCAGTCAGCGACGATAGCCGGGGCTATAAAACCCATGGCCACCACATCAAACCCGTCAAGCACCAACACAGTCACGCAGAGCAGCAAAATTTTCCAGTGAAAGCGCCCTAACTTTTGCTCATCGAGAAAGTTCTGAACATCGAGTGATCGTTGCATGATCAACGTCCTTTCATGATTTCTGACAGTCGAGCTGACAGACCATCAGCTCGACCAACTGGATCTGCGGTGGCCTAGCTATTTCCACCAATACTCGACTTGAACACCGGCATTTGATCCGTGTAGGTCAGTGCCAAATGATCCAGTGTCTGAAAGTGCAGAACCGGGCGATAGCATGCTGGCTGCTTGCTGAGCAGCTTTGTTCCAGGTTGCGTAGGTGTAATACAAACGGATCTCAGGTCTCTCCCAAAATCCCGGCCCTTTCGGTGACCACGTCGGCGCGATGGTGTATTTCGTAAGCTTACGAGTACCGCCAGGCGCTTCAACTTGGTCGCGTCCTACCTCAGTTACGAGTTTAAATTGGTCAGTAATTGCATAGACCGGGCGTATCCCAACGGAGAGCCAATTCTGGTCATCACCATCCGGACGTGTGTCTTTTTGATATACGAGCTGAACCTGTCCACTGAAAACAGGAGTCATTTGCCAGTCGAAGAATTCCACTAAGCGCCAGCTCTTATTGGCCTGATCCAGCGACGTATCACCTGTATAGCTCAGAGCCGTTCCTGACCCCTGACCGTACTGCACCGCGAATTTATTGATACCCCCCAAGAACCCGGTCTGTTTGTGCTGAGCAATGGCCGACCATCCCTGATGAGCCCCCTCTCTGCTCGGCTTATCCAGATAACTCGCACCAAGCTGCAGCGCACCACCTGGGTTGGTATCAAAGCCACTGACGGTCAAGTCATGGCGGGTAACCATCTCTTTCTGAAAGATGTTGTCTTTGCGCGAGAGCACGTAGCTGTACTTCAAGTCACCCAAAGCAACCTGGTCGAAACCGAAGCCAGTTGAGCTTTGGTTCCAGTAGTAGTAATCGGTAATGTGTATGTCGTTTCGATTGTAGTAGCGGCGCCCGGCCCAAAACGAACCACCGTTCAAAACTGGCATTTTGCTCCACTCAGCATACAACTGAGCCATTCGCGTGTAGCCATAGTCACCGTCAAACTTTGGCGTGTGACCATACTCATTAAAGAACTGCGCCATACCTTCCACACTGACGACAGAACCGTCGTCAAAAGCCAACAAATCCTGGCGCAGATCCAACTCTAGATACTGCTCGCACTCGTTACCCAAGCGGTATTTAGACCCAGCCCCCGGCAACTGAAAACAGGACTGCTTTCCACCCTGAGTGGAACCTGCAACGCCTGTCCTGAAATATCCACTGAAGGTTGCTGCATAAGCGTGGTTAGGCAAAATAACCGCAGCAGACAGCGCACCCAGTACAACACCGAGAGTTTTGAATTTCATGAGTAAAACCTTTCTGTTTATTTTATTTATTGAGCAAGGTTGTTCAGACGTGCCGCTAGATGCTCGGAATACCCCAAGCAAATTTAAGAATAAAAAAGCACTGCATTACCTGAGCCAAAAGCGTGAAAAAGACACAGGTAATGCAAGTGCAAAGTGACCACGGTGAGCTAGCGATTGATACAGAGCCGAGGTTAAAACAGCTGGATCAATCGTCTGCAATTACGCATCGCGCCGCTGCTTGATGCCGTAGCCTGCTACGACCAGGAAGCACACGAGAGGGATTATGAATGCGGCACTTGTGCCGTAGGAGTCCGCAATGGCACCCATGCAGTAGGGAGCGATGGCCCCGCCGACCAGTGTCATCACCAGATACGAGCCTGCCTTCTTGGTATGCGACCCCAGATTACGCACGCCCATGGCAAAGATGCTGGGGTACAGGATTGAAAGGAAAAAGAACACGCCAATCAGAGCGTAGACCGACAGTTTTTCAATACCGGCCACCGCCACCGCACACAAGCCTGCATTGATCAGTGCATAGCCAATGAGCATGGGAATCGCCGGGATGAAGCGCATCAGCCAGGTACTGATGAAGCGGCCGACCATGAACGTCAGCATAGCGATAGACAATAGGTACGAGGCTTTCTGCGTGGTAAGACCGCTCCAGTGTTCGATCGCATAGTTGATGAAGAACGCACCAACACCTACCTGTGCTGCGATGTAAAAGAACTGGGCAACCAGCGCGCCGGTAAAGTTCGAATGCGACCACAGCGAGCGTGTTGTACCGGCCTTCTCGGACGTCGAGCTTTGCGCCTGGATTTCAGGCAGTGGCACAGCGGCGAAGACGACCATCATGAGGATGACCACAAGCCCCAGTACGGCATAAGTCAACATCACTGGATCAACAGTGAAGCCAACCAGAGCCACAGGCGGCGCGAAGAACAGTGAACCACCAATCAATGGCCCTACAAATACGCCCAAACCGTTAAACGATTGAGCAAAGTTCAACCGGCGCTCCGCCGTCTCAGGCTTACCCAATACGGCTGCGTACAAATTCGCTGCAGTTTCCAAGCACCCTAGCCCACACGCTAGTACAAACAGCGCCCCAAGAAAGGCCGCAAAGGTACCGGCCGTGGTCGCAGGAATGAATAGCAGCGCGCCGAGCGCGAATAGAGCAAGGCCCACCAGAATCCCTGCTTTGTAGCCGCAGCGATCCATGAATGCGCCCACCGGCAAAGCTACGATGAAGTAGGCGCCAAAGTAGGCCGCCTGGAGATAGCCCGACTGCGCTTTGTTCACATTTAGCGTGTCCTGGAAGTGCTTATTGAGCACATCCAACAGACCGTGGGACAACCCCCACATGAAGAACAAACTGGTGACCAGCATAAATGCAATTTTGGTCGCAGACGGCGCAGTCGCCTGCACAGGCATTTCGAGTTGAACGTTCATACACGCCTCATTTTTTATTGGATAGGTGTAATCACTGGGATCAGATGCTGATCTCAGAACCGCGTGTTTCAGGAGCAAAAAAAGTTGCGATGAAGGAGATACCTGCCAACACCACGACATACGTCGCAACCGGCCAGTAATGGTTACCCGACCAACTCAACAGCGCCGCAGCAACGAAGGGAGCAATACCGCCGGATGCTAAGGCTGCAAACTCCTTGCTCACGGCGATGCCTGTGTAGCGATATCTCGCGTCAAAGAGTTCGGGGAAGTAAGCGGCTTGAACCGCGTACATACCAAAGGCACCCAAGCTAATAGCCACCACCATGCTCAAAACGATCAAGGTGCTGTCCATCGTGTTAAATAACCAGAACGCAGGGAATGCCCAAAGCGCAGCGATCAAGGACGTGATCCGATACATCAAACGGCGTCCGAATCGATCCGACAGGTGACCAATCAGCGGAATCGTGAACACCGATATCGCCGCAGCAACGATCAAACCGACAGTACCCACCGACTTGTCCACCAGCAGTACCTTTGCCAGATAACTCAAGGCGAACACTTGGTACAGGTAAGAAGTGCCGTTTTCACCGATTCGCAGGCAACAGGCGACAACCAAGTTTTTCCGCGAATGACGTAGCAGATCCTTAACGGGTTGTTTGCTTGCGAGTTTTTTGCGCTTCATCTCCTCGAAGACTGGGCTTTCCTTGACCCGCAGCCGAATGATGATGCCAACGGCAATCACTACCACGCTGAACAGAAACGGGATGCGCCACCCCCAAGCAAGGAAGTCCTCATGAGGCATCTGCTGTACCAGCGAGAACATTCCCGCCGCCAAAAGAATGCCGATGATGATGCCGGCAAACGGAAGCGATGCGTAAAAGCCTCGCGTCTCCTTTGGTGAGAACTCAGCCACGATCAACGAAGCACCCGCCTGTTCCGCCCCGGATCCAAATCCCTGCATCAACCTCAAGACCACCAGTAGCACCGTCGCCCAAGGGCCTATTTGCGCATAGGTAGGCAGTAGTCCTATTAACAACGTCGAGATCCCCATCAAAAGGACGGTGGAAACCAAGACGAACTTGCGCCCCTTACGGTCGCCCACTCGACCGAAGAACAGCCCCCCGAACGGTCTTGCGACGAAACCAACGGCATAAGTGGCAAAGATCGCCAGCAACGCAGTAACTTTGTCGAGCCCTGGGAAAAACAGCTCAGAGAAGATTAAGGCTGACGCAGTGCCATAGATCGAAAAGTCGTACCACTCCATCGCGCTCCCGGCGATGCTCGCCACGATGACCCGGTGTAGATCTTTCTTGTCGACCGCCTCAACGGTGGTATTGGAAACGCTATTGGCGATGGTGCTCATGGGGGATCCCCTTATTGTTCTTGTCTCGCACAGTAGGGTTCGTAAGTACGAACCCTACGCCTGGTTCTAGGCCGTCAACTACCCGGTGATACCTCCGTACACCGATGCGAGTGACTTCATGCGCTCGACTGCCAGATCAGGCTGAATCAACACGCCTGCTTGATCTGCAAGGCGGAAAACTTCGCTGTAGTGCGACAGGGAGCGTGCAGACTGCATACCGCCGAGCATGCTGAAGTGATCCTGGTGGCCATTGAGCCAAGCGAGCAGCACTACACCGGCCTTGTAGTGACGTGTCGGAGCTTTGAAGATCTCGCGAGAGAGCGCCACGGTTGGGTTCATCAGAGCGTGGTAGCGCGCTACGTCTCCATCAGTGAGTGCTGCCAATGCATGAGCTGCAACTGGAGCGATGGGGTCAAAAATTCCCAATAGTGCGTGGGAGTGGTGAGTCGCATCACCAACGATCAACTCACCAAAGTTGAAGTCATCGCCCGTATACAACTTCACGCCTTCAGGCAGGCGGCGTCGCAATTCAATTTCCCACTCTGCTTCCAGCAGCGAGATTTTGATGCCATCTACTTTGTCGACGTTGGATTCAATGATCGACAGCACGGTGTTCATAGCCGTAGGCACGTCGGTGCTGCCCCAATAGCCGCGCAGGTTGGCGTCAAACATCTCGCCCAGCCAATGCAGAACTACTTTCTGGCGGGCCTCGCCCAGCAGGGTCGAATAAACTTTCTCATAGTCCTCCCCGCTCTTCGCGACTGCGCATAGTGCGCGGCTGGCCATCAGGATCGCGCTGCCACCAACACTGTCGACGACCTCGAACTGCTCGCGATATGCGCTCAATACGTCGTCAAGAGTGGTCGACGGCGTAACGACCAACTGATCTGTGCCCACGCCGCAGCTCAAATCAGCACCTTCTATTTGCCGGGAGTGAGTCACGCTACGGCGAATCAGCTCGGCAGAATCCTTCCAGCCCAAGCCCATTCCGCGCTGTGCGGTGTCCATAGCCTCAGCGACCTTGAAGCCAAGACTCCACAGGTACTCACGAAATCCAAGGGTTTTGTCCCAGTCGATTGCAACGGTTTCGTCCCATGGATTACCCGGACGCGCGGGGTCAACCACCACATGAGCTGCGGCGTAAGCGATGCGGCTCAGCGGACGCTTTTGAAAGGTTGCGTAAGGTGCGTCCGCATTTTGCAGTGAGTAGCGTTCAACACGGCCATCAAGCGTGGGCAGCAGAATATTCACGAGACTTTTCCTCTGATTGGGGGGCTTTGCCAAGAATGAGATCTGCCGCTTTCTCGGCGATCATGATGGTCGGAGCATTGGTGTTACTGCTGTTGAGGCGAGGCATGATCGACGCATCAACCACCCGCAGCCTGTCGATGCCATGGACTCTGAGCTCGGTCGACACCACCGCATCGTCACCAAACCCCATGCGGCAAGTGCCCGCCGGGTGGTGATCGGTCTTGGCATTGGCGCAGGCATACTCGAACAGCTGCTCGTCGCTAAGCACATCCAAACCTGGCAAGCGCTCAGCCAGCACAAAACGCTGAAGTGCCGGCTGCGCAAGAATCTGGCGCGCTAGACGCAAGCCTTTGATGGACATCTCGCGGTCGTAGGGATCGGAGAAGTAGTTCGGATCGATCAGCGGAGCATCAGCCGGATTGGAACTCGCCAACCGTACGGTGCCGCGAGAACGAGGACGCAGGAATGCAGAGTTCAACGTCACACCTGGATTGCGCATCTGCTCCACGCCGGCCTCAATGCCGGAGCCAAGCCCGAGATGGAACTGAATATCCGGCGAGCGCGCCTGCTCGTCGGCATACCAGAAGCCTCCGGTTTCAAAGAGGCTTGAAGCCACCGGCCCTTTCTTCAGTAGCAGGTACTGCAGGCCTGCCCACGCGGCCATATGGGGTTTCCCATAAGGATCGTAAGTATGATTGCCTGAGCATTCAGCGATAGCAAAGAGATCGAGGTGATCCTGCAGATTCGAACCGACACCTTGAAGTTCGTGTTCAAGCGTGATGCCTACTTCGTTCAAATGATCTGCGGGGCCAATACCCGATTGCAGCAGCAGTTTGGGAGAACCGATTGCGCCGCTGCTGACAATTACTTCGCGGTCTGCATAGTAAGGTGTCGATTCGTTCGCCCCCTTGGGCACCACTTCGACGCCAATGGCACGCTTACCTTTGATGATCACACGCCGGGTAAATGCACCCAGCATCACCGTCAGGTTGGAACGCTCCATCGCAGGGCGAAGATAGGCAGAAGCGGTAGACGACCGCTTGGCGTGCAACTGAGTGAGCTGGTAGTACCCCAATCCATCTTGAGCAGCGCCGTTAAAGTCTGGGTTATAAGGAATACCCATCTCCTGCCCTGCCTGGAAAAACGCTTCACAGATCGGCAAAGGACTGATGGGATTAGAAACCCCCAGAGGCCCTTGATACCCGTGATACTGATTGGCATAGCGCTGGTTGTTTTCGGCCCGCTTGAAGTAGGGCAAAACATCCTTATAAGCCCAACCCTCTGCGCCGCACTCACTTGCCCATTCGTCGTAGTCCGCTGCTGCGCCACGAGTATAGATCTGTGCATTGATGGAGGATCCACCACCAATAACCTTGGCTTGGGTGTAACGCAACACACGATTCTTTAAGTGCTTCTGTGGCACTGTTTCCCAGCCCAAGGAGCCACGGCCCTTGGTCATCTTCGCGAAACCGGCTGGCATGCTGAAGAGTGGGTGACTATCGCCTCCACCAGCCTCCAACAACAGCACCTTGTTGCCAGGGTTTGCGCTCAAGCGATTGGCCAACACGCAACCTGCTGAGCCACCACCCACGATGATATAGTCGTATCTCATGACAGCACTCACAGGCGAGGGATGGCGAGGCCGCCATCCGCGTGAATGACAGTGCCGGTTGCGAAACCAAATTGCCCGGCAGCCAACGCACTGACGATCGAAGCAATATCACTGGTTTCACCCCAGCGGCCCATTGGCACCAAACCGTCCTTGAAGCGCTGCTCATACTTATCAGCTACACCAGCGGTCATATCGGTACGAATAACCCCCGGCCGCACTTCAAATACGCCAATGTTTTCGGGCGCCAGGCGCAATGCGAACAGCTTTGTCGCCATGCCGAGGCCAGCTTTCGACATGCAGTATTCGCCACGCTCTGGTGACGCCATCTCCACGCTGACGCTGGACACATTAATGATGCTGCGCGGTTGCTCGGAAGGCGTCAGCGTCATGTGCTTTGCCACCTGCTGTGTCAGAAAAAATGTGCCACGCAGGTTAGTTTCCAGCACCAAGTCAAAGGCTTGTGGCTGCATATCCAGAAGGTCGCCGCGCACCGGCGAACCAATCCCGGCATTGTTGACCAGACAATCCACCGCGCCGCCCCAAGCTTGCACGCGCTCAAGCAACTGGGCATGCGCTGCAAGGCTTTGCAGCTCGCTGGCAACTGCCAGGCCACGTCCGCCCAAGGTTTCTATGTCGGCGCACAACTGCTGTGCGACGTCATCTTCATTACGGCAGGTAAAAGCGACATCAAAACCGTCACGCGCCAACCGTAGGACGATCGCAGCACCAATACCGCGACGCCCACCAGTGACCAGTGCAACTGGACGTTTTGTAATCTTGTTGTTATTTGTCATGGCTTCATTCTCAATTTTTGGAACGTTCCAATTTTTGCGCAAATGGGTGCGGAAATTACTTCGGCAGCCACCAGCTCGTCCGCTCGCCAATATGCAACTGGACAGTTTTCTGCTCGGTGTAATCTTCGACTGCGTGATGACCCAGTTCGCGGCCTAGGCCAGAGTCACGGAAACCACCGAAAGGCAGCTCTGCAAAACCATCCAGGAAGGTGTTGACCCATACGGTACCCGCGTCAATTTTTCGAGCAGCTTTCAGGCAGACATCAATATCTTTACTCCACACTGCTGCCGACAGGCCGTAGCAGGTGTCATTCGCGAGTGCGATGGCTTCGTCGACCGACTCAAAGGTGAGAACAGCCAAAACAGGGCCAAAAACCTCTTCCTTGGCAATCGTCATCTCGGCGGTAACACCAGTGACGATTGTCGGCTGAATGTAAAGGCCGCGCTCAGTACCATGACGCTCACCACCCAGGCTGATGGTCGCGCCAGCTTCTCGGGCTTCCTCAATAGCTGCCTGGATACCACCCATTTGCATTTCGCTAATGATCGCACCAACCTTCACATCTGCATGCAGTGGATCGCCTACAGGTACGTTGCGAGTACGCTCGATAACGGCCTGAGTGAAACGCTCAGCGATATCCTTGTGCACCAAGATACGGCTGCCGCTGTTGCAGCACTCACCCGCGTTGAAATAGACGCCGAACACAACGGCATCCACAGCTGCGTCCCAGTCACAATCCGGAAAAATGATTTGAGGGTTTTTGCCCCCCAGTTCCAGGGAGACTTTTTTCAGCGCGGCACCTGCTTCAGCGGCGATCAGACGCCCTACTCGCGTGGAGCCTGTGAAGGAGACCATGTCGACCTTTGGATGGCCAACCAATGGCTGACCGACAGCAGGCCCGAGACCAGTGACAATGTTGACAACGCCTTTTGGCAGACCCGCTTCAAGCAGGATTTCACCCAGCATCAGCGTAGTGCCATTGGTGAGCTCGCTTGGCTTGATCACGGCGGTGCAGCCGGCAGCCAAGGCAAATGGCAGCTTTTGGCTCAGAATCCAGATCGGAAAGTTCCACGGAGTAATCATGGAAACCACACCGATCGGTTGACGCAGGACTACCCCAAGATGCGACTCGCCCAAGGTGTTGTAGCTCTCGCCGTGGAGGCTGCGAGCCAGGGACGCCGCGTATTTCCACAGGTCAACACAACCGCTGACTTCGCCCCTTGCTTGGGTCAACGGCTTACCCGTTTCCAGGCATTCGATGAGCGCCATCTCCTCTACACGAGCAGAAATGCCATCGGCCACTTTGAGCAGCACATCAGCTCGCTCACGTGCAGACATGTTTGGCCAAGTGCCTTCGTCAAATGCTGCGCGAGCAGCATCAATGGCCCGCTCTGCGTCAGCACGGGCAGCGTCAGGGTAAATGCCAACCACTACATCGTGAGCCGGGCTACGGCGTTCAGCCTGATTGCCGTCCTGCGCATCGCACAGTTCGCCGTTGATCAACATGCGACCTTTATATGGAGCACCAATGATCTCAGCGCTGTTATCTACGGTCAAAAACTTCATTTCAAACTCCTTGGTAATCGGCTGGTCGACGTTCACTGAAGCTAACCAAGCCTTCTTTTGCGTCGTTGGTAGTGGCGGCCAGAGCTCCGGCCATCCCCTCAAGCACGGCAGCTAAATTGGTGCCGGTGCCCGCGTCGATGAGTTGTTTGGTGAGTTGCACCGAGATCGGCGCCTGCTTACTGATTTGATGTGCCAGTTCCAACGCATGGGCCACGACATTTCCGGGCTCGGCGATGTCTTGTATTAGTCCAACGCGCCGAGCTTCAGCCGCATCGATACGTCGCCCAGTCAAAGCCATCAGCTTCACCTGGCTAGGGCCGATAAGCTTGACCAAGCGCTGCGTTCCCGACCAACCTGGGCAAGTCGCGATACCCGCCTCAGGCAATGCGAAAGTGGCGCTCGGTGCTGAAACTCGTATGTCCGCAGTTGCCAGCAACTCGAGCCCACCGCCGAATGCATGGCCGTTAACTGCCGCAATGACTGGTAGGCGCAGATTTGCCCAGGCATCGAATACTCGATGTCCGTCCCGTACCCACTGACGCCACATGTCCAGAGGCTGCAATCCTGACCAAACGCGAATGTCGGCGCCTACGCAGAAGGCGCGATCACCGGTGGCGGTCAGCACCACTGCGCGCAGGTCTGTACGCTTATCCAACTCCAGCGCAATCTGACCCAACTGTGCAATCATTTCTGGAGTCAGTGCATGGAGCTTGCCTGGTCGCTCAAGGCGAACCATAGCGACCATGCCTTGAATCTCTACCGATACGAAGCCTTCTTCTGAGCTCATACCTGGTGCTCCTTCATTTGAAGCCCCATCAGCCTATCGGTGAAAAGGCTAGGACTCATAACTCGTACTTCGTCTGCTACAAGCAAAGGGAACTCTGCCTGGGCAAGCACATCTTTTTCCAAATCCAGACCCGGAGCGATCTCAGTCACCATCAGGCCCTCAGCGGTCAGCTTCATCACGCATCGCTCAGTGATGTAGGTAACGTCTTGGCCTCGCTCCAGCGCCATGCGACCGCTAAACGTTACGTGATCTACATCCTCGACCAATTTGCGGGATTTGCCGTCCTGCAAAATATTCAAGCGACCGTCATCAACGGACAACTTGGCGCCGGCAGTGAAGAAACCGGAGAACACGATGCGCTTGGCGTGGGTGGTGATGTCGACGAAGCCGCCGCAACCCGCAGTGAGGTATGGCTTGCCTGGCAGCTTCGAAACGTTAACGTTGCCAAACCGGTCGATCTGCAGGAAAGACAGAAGTGTCAGATCGAAACCACCGCCTTGGAAGTAGGTGAACTGTGCGGAGGACGGCATGATTGCATCGGCATTTGCTGCACACCCAAATGAGAAGCCCAGCAGTGGCATACCGCCGACAGCACCTTGCTCGATAACCCAGGTGGCAGCGCCATGGTGCCCCTCCTCCAGCAAGATACGAGGCACGTTGGCCGAAATGCCAAAGCCCAAGTTCACAGCCATACCCTTCTCGACCTGCATGGCTGCACGACGAGCAATGACTTTCTCAGCGCCCCAAGGCGCAAACTCAAACGCTGATTCCGGCTGCTGAATTTCACCGCTGATGGCCGGATCGTAGACAACTTGAGTGGTTTGCATCTGTCCAGGCGCAACGACAATGTGGTCAACCAGATTGCAGGGGACATGTACGTCGTGAGGCTTCAACGAACCTGCACGCACGACACGCTTCACCTGAGCGATAACGATACCGCCGCTATTTCTAACGGCCAATGCCTGATCAAGGGCACCGAGTAGGCCACCTTCGTGCTCGTATGAAAGGTTGCCGCGCTCGTCAGCAGTAGTCGCACGAATGATTGCGACCTTCGGAATGATGGTTGGGAAAAACAACCACTGCTCGCCTGCAAACGACACTTTTTCGACAATAGGTTGCTCAGCCGCCAAAGCATTCATAGCGCAACCCTGACGAGCCGGGTCAGCAAAGGTATCCAGCCCCACTTTGGTCAATACGCCAGGACGTTTCGCTGCTGCATCCTTATGCAGGTCGAACAAGATGCCGCTTGGAACGTTGTACGCAGCGATCTCGTTATCAGTGATCATCCGCCAGATCTCGGGCATCGGCATTGACGACGGGCCGCTTGGGTAGGATCCAGCCATCACTTTGCTGATCAAGCCGGGCTGTGCCAGGTGCTCGATACCTTTGATGCCATACATGTCGCCAGCGGCAATCGGATGCAACATCGTCAGGCCGGCAGGATGTGCCGTTTCGCGATAGCGCTGACCCAATGCGGCCAGAACTTCATCTGGGCACGCCAAGCCGCTGGAGGAGCTGACGGTCACTGTGTCGCCGTCGTGGATCAGGTTCGCAGCCTGTTCAGCAGTGATGAGCTTTTTCATAAATCCTTACGCCGTATTGAATTCGAAATGGCAGCACTCACGAGTGGCTGTCGCCTCAATGCCTAGGACTGAAACTTGAGAGGTTTGCGAGCACGGCCAAGCCCAAGGCACCGGCGAACGGATCGATACCAAGATTAGGGGTATCGATCACATCCGAATGGATGGACTGAGCGCTTTGGGATTGGAGTGAGGGCGATACAAGTGCGCAAAGACGCAAGCGAAGTGCTGATAGCAGTGAGGAAACAACGTTCATGACGGTCACCAATTTTTGTTATTAAATCGTTCCATATTGTTTTTGGAACGTTCCAAAAATGTAAATTGGTGAAATTATCTTGTCAACACACTTCGTCGGACAATGCGTGGCCGCCGGCTTTGCCAGAATCGAAATTCAGGGGGTTTTTGCAGGAAAATTCGGTGACCATCGGCGAGATCGCAGATAACTTGCTAGCCGTGGGAGGTATAAAATTGATACTTTTGGAACGTTCCGAGCCCCGTCCATCAGAGACTTTTTACGTTGAGCAATCACCCGAGCGAAGAAAAGGCCACCATTACCGACATTGCCAGAGCCAGTGGTGTTTCAAAATCCACCGTTTCACTGGTACTGAACAACAGTCCATTGGTACGGCCTTCGACTGCAGAAAAGGTTCGAGCTGCCGCAGAGGAGCTCGGCTACGTTTACAACCGTAGCGCGGCCAATCTTCGTCAAGGCGTCAGTAACGTCATAGGCATGGTGGTAAACGATTTAAGCAACTCCTTCTTCGTGGAGCTACTGATTGGCGCCGAACGAAAAATGCTGGAGTCCAGCTACATCACTCTCCTCGCCCATACAGCTGAGGATCAGAACGTACAACGACAGGTACTGTCGTCAATGCGGGAGCACAAGGCTGCAGGAATCATCATCTGCCCAACGTTTGAGACTCCCGTCGAACTGGTGGCATCACTCAGACAATGGGGCCTGCCTTTCGTAACCGTCATGCGCGCTTTCAGTGGAGAAGACACAGATTTCGTGGGTGCTGATAACTACTTGGGTATTCAAATGGCTACTCAGCACTTGATTGACCTTGGTCACAGAGAGATAGCATTCATCGGTCGCAACAGCACCTACGCCGTCAGCTTGGAACGACTTCGCGGCTACAGTGACTGCCTTGAGAAAAATGGCATCACACCTAACTCTGAATGGATGGTCGAAACCGCTATCAGTCTTGCGGGCGGCAAGGATGGCATGAGTCGCTTGTTGGATCAGCCGCACCGCCCTACCGGCGTAGTTTGCTACAACGACTTGATCGCCACAGGCGCCTTAAGTGAATTGGGTAATCGCGGCTTGAAAGCAGGTGAGGACATCGCAATCATCGGTAGCGACGGAGTAGCCGCATCAGCCTATTGCAGTCCTCCCCTAACCACGTTGGCGCTGGAACCCGAACGTCTTGGCGAAGTGGCAAGCGAAATGCTGCTAGCCAGGCTGAAAGACCCCAAAGCGCCTCCGATGAAATATCTGCTGAAACCCACGCTGATCGTGCGCGACTCATGCGGTGCAAAACGTGTGAAACACTAATTAGCGAGCACCACTAAATAAATTTCAGCTCATCACGGCTTGCGAGGCAGCCTCACGCTCCCGCCTTACTAGCCACGCTAAAGGAATTTGAGCTGCGATAGCAGCCAATACCCCGGCCCATGGGGTCAAGGCCATGTGCCCGTGAGCTACCAAAGCACTACCGATTACCTCTCCCAATGAAATCCCCAGGTTGAATGCCGAGATGTTCAATGCTGAGGCAAAGTCTACGGCCTTGGGTGTAAACCTCTGCGCGGTAGCAAGCATCCCTCCCTGGACGGCAGGAGAAATTCCAAACGCCAATCCCCCCCACAGGAACAGAGTAAAAATCACGGGCAATCGATAGGGAAGAATCAAGGCGATCACAGCCAAAACCACCGCCAGGGAAATCAGTAGCCAGCGCAAAGCAACTTGCCATCCCACAAAAGACGCGAGACGCCCTCCCAGTAGATTTCCAAGGAGTGTTGCTGCGCCAAATACTACAAGCAGGATACTCGCGGTACGACCTGAAAAACCGGTAATGTCGGTCAGGATCGGGGTGATAAAGGTAAACGCAGCGAACGATGCGCCAAACCCTAGTACCGTTACGGCCATCATCGTGAGGATGGCAGGATTGATCGCGGCAGATAACTGCACGGAAGCCTTCACCGGCTCCGAAGCCTTAACATCCGGCAACCAAAACAGCGTTGCGAGAAAGCCTAAAGCGGCCAATGCCACAACAGCGAAAAAAGGCAATCTCCATCCGAATCCGTTACCCAGAAAACTACCAAGCGGAACACCAATCACCATAGCCAGAGTCAAGCCCGCAAACATGGCTGCTATCGCATTGCTTTCTTGCCCTTTCGGCGCGAGCCTTGAAGCGACCGTCGCCCCTATGGCAAAAAAACTTCCATGCGCAACGGCTGTAATCACTCGGCCTATCAACAAGGAGTAATAGTCGACTGACAGTGCCGACAGTAAATTCCCGGCAAGAAAGACGGCAATTAATCCCAGCAAAACAGGCTTGCGCGGGAGTCTTGCCAAAGCCAAAACCAGGAGGGGTGTGCCGATGGCCAAAGCGAAGGCATATAGTCCGACCAAGCTTCCTGCACGAGCTAATGGCACCGATAGCTCTTGGGAGATGGAGGGTAGAACGCCGACAACAATGAACTCAGCGACACCAATAGCAAAAGCTGTCACCGCCAGCGCCCAAACGCTTGGATGGAGCCGTTGCTGGACTTTACTCATGGTCGTGCGGCGCCTACCGCAATAATTTGATCCGCCTCGACGGTTGCACCTGAGATGCCTACTGCACCGATGACCTTGCCCTGGGCGTCCTGCAGGACAACCCCTCCGCCAAAGCTGATCAAACCGCCATTGGTAGCCTCCAGGGAATAAATCGCGCCGCCTGGTCTCGCACCCTCACCAATCACCGCACTGTCTGTTCGAAACAATGCGGCGGTACGAGCTTTCTTGATAGCAATATCAATGGCACCGGGAATTGCATCGTCCATCCGCAGAAAACCAGCCTGCAGACCAGAGGCATCGACGACACTGATGCACACTGAAAAACCGTGCTCTTGAGCCAGACCTTTAGCGCGACCAATCACGTCTTCTACGACTTTTTCCAACATAGCGAGCTCCAAATTTCCAAAGATTCGAAGCTCGGATGATCACGCTAGGTAACAACGAAAAAAAGAGTCTTGGAGCGCCAAGAGCTAAAGTTTGACCATGCCGTACATCTCACGCATCACCCTACCTGCTATGGCGGCCAACCTGTCTTGAGGCAACCGCTCTACGGGCCCAGCGACTGCAAGTGAAGCGACCAGCCTGCCCTGCTTGCGCAGTGGCAACGCTAAGCAGTTGAGGCCCTCCTCCGCTTGCTCCAAATCCAGTGCATATCCTTTTTCAGCGATACTTTTCAGTTCTTGCTCCAGGGCAGAGTCGAGCAACCCGGCCTTGCGCAAGCTACGTGAAAGGTCGCCATCAAGCGCGAGGAACACTTTGCCGATCGCTGAAGTAGTAAGCGCTTCCCGTCGCCCACGTTGTGAACTACTGGTGAGACTGCTTTCTCGCAAGATGACGTCGATGTAAAGGTAATGGCGAGTACCACAAGGAGCAGCGAGGTAGCAGCTCTCACCCGTCATATCAGCAAGGGCTTCGAGTGCCGGGCCGAATGTCTCTTTCAGCATGTCATCCACATCACTGAATGGCTGAGCAATTTCTCGCAGCCTCAAGCCAATCGCATAACGTGACCCGCGTCGAGAAATGTAGCCCAAGGCACAGAGCGTGTTCAGCAAGCCATGCAGTGTGCTTTTGTGCAGCCCCAATGCACTCACTAGATCGACTAGGCGCAACTCACCACCCGCACTGGCGATTACTTCCAGAACAGCCATCGCCCGCTCTACGGACTGAATCCCCTTACTTTCGTTGACCGTTGCCATAGCCGTCAGCTTCCGCCAGCCCCAAAAACTCCAAATGCTCTCCTCTCATGTTCGGTATTGTCAAACCTTCCATGAAAAACATAGCGACAACTACTGCAGTCAGCTCATATCTGAAAGACTAAAAAATCATTCCCCCTGCGTACGTAGAGAACGATTTTGACTAAACACATCGATCTAATTGTCACGCTACAAGCGCATGACGGCAGCGAGCAAGCGCTCAAGGAAGTTTTAGACGACCTTCAGAAAGACAGCTTGAGTGAAGATGGATGCCTACACTACCGAATCGCTCAGACCGTGCCCCCTTCAAATGTGATGCTCTTACAGGAACGCTGGGCTAGCACTGAAGCACATAAGTACCACGAGAGCACACCGCACTTTATCAGCGGCGTCGAACGGATAAGCCCTTTATGCCTGACGGTAGAGATCCAGCAAGTGAACTGGGCGGATGGTTGAGCCGTCCACTTTCGAAGCCTGAAGGCGCCCAGGCGCTTTATCCTTTGCGGCTGGAGGCCTAGACACGCAACGTGCTCATTCTAGCCGCTCACGAAGCTAGCCCCAATAGTATCGAAACACGCCGAAGGCGAACCTGCACAAGCTCCATCAGCTCCTGCAACATGAGAAAAGGCTGCGTTCATACGCACTAATCATTCAAGTATAAAAGGTACTAATTCATGAAGTGGGGACTTATTGGGGCAAGCACAATCGCGAAAGAGTGGATGATTGACGCGATTCGAAGCATCGGAGACGAAGTCTCTGCCGTGGTCAGCGCAAGTGAATCTCGCGCGGAAGACTTTGCAAAACATAATGACATTAAAAAATTCGGAACTAGCGTAGAAGAATTACTGCTTGATCCAGAAATTCAAGCCGTATATATATCTACTCAAAATCACCTGCACAAAGAACAATCGCTTAAAGCAATTAGAGCAGGCAAGCACGTACTCTGCGAAAAACCCTTGGCCTTGAACGTTGCCGATGCTGCTGGGATGGTATCGGCAGCCGAAAAAGCGGGCGTCGTCTTCGCGACCAACCATCACCTTCGGAATGCCGAAAGCCACAAGGCCCTGCGTCGAGCAGTACAGGGCGGAGTTATTGGCAAACCGGTAGCCGCCCGTGTATTCCATGCTGTATCCCTCCCACCACACCTCCAAGGATGGCGCGTTGCCGATTCGGAAAACGGTGGCGGAGTTATCCTGGACATCACCGTCCACGACACGGATACCCTGCGATTTATCCTGAATGACGACCCTGTTGAAGTGACGGCATTCACCCAAGTAGGCGAACTCAGCGTGAATGGTGTTGCGGATTCTGTGATGGGGGTGATCCGATTCAAGTCGGGTTTATTGGCGCAATTCCACGACTCCTTCACCGCCAAGTATTCTGAAACTGGTATCGAGATAATTGGCACTGAGGGAACGCTGGTCGCCCGCAACGTGATGACGCAGCAACCAAAGGGTGAAGTCGTTCTGATCAACAGTGAAGGCTCCCGCAAGCTGATCCTAGAGCACGTCAATCTTTATGAAACTGGCGTCCGTGATTTCAGTGAGGCTGTTGCTGGACGCTCGCAACCAGCGGCATCTGGGCTTGATGGCCTTTGGTCACTGGCAACAGGCATTGCGGTTGTCGAAGCGGCCAGAACCTGCAAGGCTACGCCGGTGGTCATCAGGTAAAAATGGTTGAGGCTTAGAAGGGTAAATACGTCATGACACCTCTAGAGGAAATGCTGCCTCGCGCTAAAGGCCTAATCTTCGATTGTGACGGAACACTCGTGGACAGCTCCTCCGCATACTCGGACGCCTGGAGAGCTGGCTTCAGGCTTTCAGGGGTGGAGATGGACGCCCCATGGTATGCAGCGCGTAACGGGCTCTCCGAGCATGTGCTAATGGATCACTTTGAGCGCGAGTACGGTGTCGTACTTCGGCGTGATGATGTGGTAACCACCATGAGGCGTCACTACCTCCATCATCTTGGAGATCACCTTCGAGAGGTGGCTGCAGTGACGATGATTGCACGAAGGTTTTCAGGAAACCTTCCCATGGCAGTCGCCTCAGGCGGATCGAAGCAGATTGTTGAGGCCTCACTTCAGGCGCTCGGCCTCACCGACCTCTTCGACACCATTGTCACATTCGACGATGTAGGAATAGCCAAGCCAAACCCGGGTCTGTTTCTCGAGGCCGCAAAGCGACTCAATGTTCCCAACGAGTTGTGCCTTGTATTCGAGGACAGTGTGCAAGGCATAGAAGCAGCTCAACGTGCAAACATGCCCTGTTGCGATATCAGGCAGCTATGAAGGCCAACTCCGCAGCTCTTCGCTAAAGCACCCGCGATTCGCCAGTACGGCTCTCATTGTCTAATCGTCTATTCAGCATCACTCAGAGTCTAAGCCGAGGTAGGCCCGAGGATCACCAGCCCTACAAGGCCACTCGCTGACCTGACTGGTACTGTTTTTAAGGCGCTCAGTGCCATGCGGCCATCACCTCCACGGAGGTGGTGGCCACTTTTTTGGCTAAATTTTGACGAATTTCACTCTCTCGATACTAGCCGCACCTCACCGCCACACCTAGGATGAAACGTCTCTTCGATAATGTATGGCCTTCTCGATACGCAAGCGACCAGCGTGAGCAAGCTTAGTGACGCCCGCCTCCTTAGCGACTGCGTAGATCAAAGCCTCGGCCTCATGCCCTTTGTCCTCCATCTCACCTACAAGTGCAGATAGCTCCTGAAGGCAAATTTCGGCCAGACTTCGCATTGAATCATCGTCGCCAGGTCGACGAAATGAAGTTGACTCTGACTGCTGATGGATCGGCCAAAAGAATGTGCCAAGTTCCTCCTCGTGGGATCTGAAATGCGTGAGTGCTACCTGATCCACGCGATCTCGTATACGTGCCCCTGTACGCACCCAACCGTGCGCCCGGGCAATACGTCTTGCCAGCACAGTATTTAAGATTGGGCCCTCTTCGTTCACAACATGCGAGATCATTTTCTGCAGAAGCGGCGTATAGGCTGACTCGAAGAAAAGATCTGGATTTACATTTTCAACTGCTTGCGCAGGATCGGTTTCTCGATAAACCGGAACATTTACGGACTCGTAAGCTACATGCTGAGTCTGCGCCTCAACGGTAGACACTTTCGCGTACTGCAGCTCTTGAAAGCCTCCTGCGTGATCACTAGCGACGGGAGCACCTTCCCATACTACCTGGCTTACCTGTTCGACTATTTCGATCACCTCGGCAACTGCTGCGTCAGCTTTGAGTCGTTCAGCTTCTTCAATGGCATCAATCTCTGCCTGCTTCGCACGCGAAGCCTCCAACAACGAGGTGAGCCTCTGATGCACCTTCTCTGCCGTTCCTACAGCATCGATCCACCAGTCAGTTGACCATATTCTGACGATTTCCCAACCCAACCCACGCAGTACAAACTCACGCAGCTTGTCCCTATCTCTGGCTGTAGCGCTGCGGTGGTAAGTAGCACCATCGCATTCAACGCCGGCGAGGAATCGACCAGGTGTGTCAGGGTGGACTATGCCCAGGTCAATACGGAACGACGATACGCCAATCTGTGTATGGACTTGCCACCCCTTCTTGGACAACGAGGCAGCGACTGCCTTCTCGAATGGGCTATCGAAGCCTCCAACGCTACCAAAGTCAGCTTCCACCAGAGCACGTGGGCCACGCTCAGCGAACTCAAGGAAATGCTTCAGGTCACGTACACCCTGGTTCTTGGTTCGAGAGAGATCCATATTTTCGGGCCGCGTAGTAGAGAACACTACAAGCTCCTGACGCGCTCGCGTGATCGCGACGTTTAAACGACGCTCCCCGCCTTGCTCGTTCATTGGGCCAAAGCTCATAGAGTTATGGCCAGCCGCGTCCTTACCGAAGGTTATGGAGAAATAGATGATGTCTCGTTCATCACCCTGCACGCTCTCAAGGTTTTTGACAAAAACGGGCTCAAGTAATGACTCGGAGAAATAGCTATCCAGTGACGGATCCTTCCTGCACGCCTCATCGAGTAAATCTTCAATCAGCTTTTGCTGTTCACTGTTGAAAGTAACTACGCCTACGGTATGCCCCGACTGTCTGAACGCCGGCGACCTAAGACGAGCAACCAAGTGCGCGACAAGAGCCTGCGCTTCAATACGGTTTGTTCTCGACCCACCCCTGTCATATACACCGGCGACAGGATGAAGCGTGACCGCTTTGTCAGCAGTAAATGGCGACGGAAAGGTGACCAACTCAGACTGGTAATAACGTTGGTTTGAAAATGCGATGAGACTTTCATGACGGCTGCGATAGTGCCAATTGAGCTTTCTCGTTGGGAGATTTGCGCTGATGCACTCATCCAGAATGCTTTCCAAGTCAGCTTCGGTATCTTCGTCGTCAGATCCAGACTCTGCACGCCCAAAGAAGGATGTTGGCGGCAGCTGTTTTGGGTCACCAACCATGACAACCTGACGACCACGAGCCATAGCGCCAATCGCATCCCAAACAGGAATTTGAGAGGCTTCGTCGAAAATAACCAAATCGAACGGAGCAGTACCTGATGGCAAATACTGGGCAATCGATAGCGGACTCATCAACAGGCAAGGAGTCAATTTTGTCAGCGCCCCCGGCGCCTGGCTCATCAATTCTCTTAGCGGCATATGCCTGGTTTTTTTGCTCATTTCGTGACGCAGCAGCCCCCACTCAGAAGAACGACTTACGCTCTCCTGGTTAGGAAGCTCTGAGCACAAGCGCGCCCGTAACCAGTCACGAGTCAAAGCAGTAAACTTATCATCCAGTGCACGGAAATCACGGATGCGCTGCTCGTGCTCCGCACTGACGAATGTGCGAATTACCGCCTCGTTATCGACGGTCGCATTCAACCACCACCGTGCGTAGTTCACCTCAAGCACTCGACGTACCTTACCGAGGGTAATCGCACCGCTCTCCATCGCTTCCACAATCGGAGCTAGACCTGCTGCAAACGCCTCATCGCGGACTTTACGCCACGCGCACCAAGCTCGCAGACGAGGTTCAGACAAAACCATCAACTCACAGTTGCCCCTTAAATCATCAAGGCAGAGCTGTGAGTTCGCGACTACTGTTTGCTCTGTGAACTGGCCGACAGCAGTCAAATGCGCTGACCGCGCTTCTAACTGCTTTAGCTTTTCACGAAGAGCGAGCCCTGACTGAGGAATGGCCCCCTCAGGCTCCAGCAGAGCGTTACCCTCACCAAGCAGCGCATTCAATGGCCCCTTAAATCCTGCAATTTGCTCGGGGTTTTGGGCAAGCTTGGCCAAGGCGACTGCCATTCGCTCTTGGAAAAGCACTGCCTGGCGCGCGTCATCTACCTTTGTCTTCAAATCGTTCCAAAGGGGCACAGTTTCGCGAAGATCAGCAAGGTCAGCCAACTCTCGCTCTAGGAGCCCCCTCTTCTTGAGCAGAACGTGGTCATCCCTCAGGGTCTGACCACACAGGCCCTCCTCTACATGAGGGTGGTCATCTACTAGGCGACCACGCAATTCGATCTCTCGTCGCTCTGCTTGGAACAGCAAAGCCGCCGTAAGTACCTCGGAATCTGTAGCAAGACCTTTCCATATGTCAGCTGTCTGACCAACAAGCTCATCAAATTCAGCCAACTGACGGTCGATACGAACAATGCCGCGCATTCGCGCAAGCTGAGCCTTCAAAGCCTCGCCCAAATACCCCTGTTCTACGATATCAAACCCCTCGTCGTGCCACTCGGAGTTGCTCACTTGACTCACCAAGGCAAGCTGAAGGGCCAGAGCGCTATTCAAGTGGCCTGGATTGGATTTAGATCCACTCCAAATATCGCCACACTGGGCACCAGGCTGGAGCTCGTCAATGAGTTTCCGCTGACCACGAATCTCAATCCAAGTTGAAAGATCCTTAGCAACATCGGCTTCTCCTGCCACTGCTTGAACTGCAGCAAGCGAAGCAGTGACACGACGTTTGCCCAACCAAGATTTAGGCCACATGGCCTCATTAGCCTTTAACCACTCCTGGTGAAGCTGCTCAATATCGAGCGTTTCAATCGTTTCGGTGTAGGTGACCGAAAGTTGATCTGTCAGCTCGTTTAGCTTTGCGAATTTGGTGAGGCCATCTTGGAGCGTGTCGATAACAGCAGAAGACCAAACAGGACTCAAGGAGTCAAAAGTAGACCGGCGCTCCTGTAGTAGTTCCATTGCACGTTTAGCCTCTGCCACCACCCGAGTCGGCCAGATCGGCGACATGCTGGAAGTCAGAACCCGGTGCTCCTCAATCCAATTGCACCCATCCGTCAGGCGCTGTGCGATAGATCGAGCATTTGGCAATAAGGCGAATCGCCAATCATGACCTGCTGCGCTTGGAAGTGCCGATGAAAGATTCGATAGTCCCTCAAGTTGCAAAGGTGTGTGGGCAACAGTCGGCAGTCCAGCAAACTCAATAAACCGATCGATCGCTTTCTGGGCATCAAGAACTGAAGGCAAAACATCACGAGCAGCCTGTACAAACTGTTGCGTCCAGTGTGGCGACCACTCTGACTGCCCGATTCCGGAAAGAGAATGCGTGCCCAGGTGCTCGTACCCGACCTCTTGAGCGTTAACCTCAAGGCGGTCACCAATTTCGCGAATTTCCAGTATCGCCTTCTGGTCATGTATTTCAGGTGAAACCCAACTCAAAGGAGCTACCGGCTCATCAGTACCGGAAGTGACCGTACCGATCGCATCAAACACCGTATACCCATTGCGATATCGGTTATGCAGTCGCTCAACATAGATATTCAGGCTATCTCTGATATTCGCGAGTCTCTGCGCCTCAACCTCCCAAGCTTGCATGTCGACCTCACCCTTGGCCTCCCAAGCTGACTGCAGTTGGGCAAGGACGTCCGCTTTGCGCGCTTTGCTGGAATGAATTTCCAGGCAGAACTCTCCGAGGCCAATCTCACGGAGCCGCCTGTAAACAACGTCCAGGGCAGCGATCTTTTCGGAGACAAACAATACGCGTCGCCCCTGAGCGATTGACTGGGCGATCATGTTTGAAATGGTCTGGCTTTTACCGGTACCTGGTGGGCCGATAAGCACGAAATCTTTTCCCTTGGATGCCGCCATAACGGCGGCGAGCTGAGAAGAGTCTGACGGCAGTGGGCAGAACACATCCGATGGGCCGTAGTCTCGATCGAGGTACCTGGCATCCGGAAAAGGCGTATCAGATGCAAATGCATCCCTTGGAGTGTCAAGAAGATGCTGAACCACAGGGCTCTGCCTCAAGTGGCTGGCGTTTTCTGACAGATCCTTCCACATTAGGTACTTGGCAAACGAGAACATGGCCAAGGTTATTTCTTCCGATAACTCCCAGCCCGGAATGTCCTTGATAGCGTGACCTACGCGCCGCCATATCCCGACAATGTCCAACCCCGACTCATCTCGAGGAAGTTCATTTTCGAGTGTCCCTAAGCCTAACTGGAAGTCCTGTCGAAGCATCTCGATCAGTGTAGGATTGAAGCAAGGCTCCTCGTCATGCAGCACAATCGAAAAACCTGAACGTGCACTCTTACGCTCAAGGCTGACAGGAATGAGTACCAGAGGTGCGCTGTATTTTTGCCCCCCTTTGTCGTCGCGTGTCCACCTCAAAAAGCCGACAGCAAGAAACAAGGTGTTAGCACCACCCTCTTGCAAAGCGGTACGAGCGCCGCGATAGAGCTCGGTCAACCGCGCATCCATTTCGCGAGCATTGAGCGCTACAAAAACCTCTCGGCGCCTGAGGGCATCTTCAGCATGACGTCGACGAACATCCTCACGCTCGCGCTGTTCGTAAATCTCCTTCTCACGCGGATCTGCTCCATCCATGAGATCTGGGCGAGTCAAAAGTTTTAGCGACTGCCCACTGGCAAGAATGTCTTCAAGTGCCCCTGGATCTGGAGCCTCAAGCTTGAGAGCTTTCTTACCATGCTTGAAATTGAGCAGGTTGTTGCGCAGCGAGAGGTCTAGTAGCTTGCGCTGCCACCGCTCCAACCTATCTTTTGGGTTGAGCTTGGCGATGTCTTCGATTTCGATATTCACCATTTGGTCAGGAATATCGTCACCATCCTCGATCAAAAGCAAAGGTGCTTCGCTCGAGTCGTTTGTTACTACCCGCGCGATCTGAGCCTCGGAGCTAGCCAACGGTTTGATACGCTGAAGGCGAGCACGTCGAACATCGAGTAGCATCTCGAACTCGGCCTCAGCATCCTCGTCGACTTGCTTGGCTCCACGTTCGACTGCGTATCCGAATGATGGGATTGAGGGGTGAGTAAGCAAGGTAGTTTCAAACAGCGCTAACTCTTTTAGCTTCACCCGTTTACGTAGTGTTGTGACATCGTCGATGAGAGTCGTAGTGAACTCTTCAGACGTTAGCCAAACCCCTGCAAAAGCATGGCCTCGCGTGAAGACGATGACAGGATTGAGGCCGATCTGTTCCAGCGCTGCGCACAGGAATAAGGTCAAATCCATACAGGTTGCGAGGCCGGAATCCGCAATCTGACTCGGGCTTCGCACTTTCTGACCAAACTGCTCAAAACTGGCAGGTGGTAACGAGTAGTCCAGCTTCATCCGCGCAACAGCGCCCCAAGCAGCAGAAGCAAGCTGCCAGGCTCGCTTAGGGCCGCCGCTGTACCCATCCAATGCCGGCGGCTTCTCGCTTAAACGAAGCAACTCAGCAGCTTGCTTGAGCAAGCGTTCCACCGCTGGGTCATTGGGCTGGACGAAGGCAGCGGTCATTTCCGGAATATGCCGTAAGCCACCCCACTGGTTCCGAGGTAGTAACTCAACCACCTGCTCCAACCGCGCAATAACTTTTCGCCCGCCGTCAGCTTCCTTGCAATCAGCCTCCAAGACAAAGCTGAACGTGGACATTTCAGCTTCAGTCAGCCTGCTGAGCAATGGCCCATCCAAGACAAGATCGAGGCCAGGAATAGCTCGAAAAGACTCGGCTGCGATTTCCTCGATACGCCAGCTTTTCGGCTTCAATACTTCAGGCGAAGAAGTCAGAGTCAACGTAGCATTGAGATAGCGTTCTCCGGTTTCATTAGCGAGACGCAATTCATGGATCACAGGTATTGCGTTCTGAAAGTCTGCCAGGTTGAGCTTTGACACAAGCGTGGCGAGGATCTTGAGCTCTTTCAGCTTCGGCTCTTCCGGTAAGGTGACATGCTGAACGAGCTCGTCCATGCGCAAACTTCCTTGTTTCGTTGCCCAGGGGGTGCAGGCGAATGCCAGATCATGGGAGCCCCGGTTGAGCTAGTGGCTCGATGATAGCGCGTCTTGTGAATCACGTAATGGGCCTTTGGTCAGCCTTGGCTTGCTGCACGCTCACCACAACCCAACTATCCATCGAAAACCACGTTCAAGTGTACGGGGCAGGCGAACACGCCCACCGAACCCCAGCATTAAGGTCGATTGTGTCCGCGTAATTTGAAGTGCTACCGAAGTCTTAGGTCAGCTCACAGGCGTTTCATGGTATCCGCGATCGCTTTCATCCAGACGGTAACGGCATAAGCACCAGGGTCTAGATGGCCCAACGCGCGCTGACCGATGTAAGACGATCGCCCCTTCATAGGCAACATGGAGCGGGTATGTTCCGATCCGATTTCTGCGGCTTCTGCGACACCAGCAGCAACCGCCGCCGGGGCACCATTGGCAGTTGCTAAGAATTCGGCAGCCGGGATGAGCGCATCCAACATAGTGCGATCACCCGCCGAGGCGCCACCCAGCGCCTTCATGCCATCACACCCCGCTTGGAGTGCCGCAGCCCATCCAGAAATCGAGGAAACATCTTCACGACCAGCCAAAGCTGTGCCGGCCCGCAAGACAAACATGGCATATAGCGGCCCAGATGTTCCCCCCAGAACACGGCGCAGGATCGCTGAAATCTCCTGGAGTGCAACCGCCGGCTTCTCCAGCGTCAGGAGATCGAGTGAGTCGTCGATCGCGCGAGCACCACGAGCAAGGCTGATCCCAATATCGCCATCACCTACAACGGAATCGAGCTCAGTAAGGAGCTGCTCACGCTGCTGCAAAGACTGAGTAACAGCTTTGATCACCTCTTTGAAATTATGGGTGCAGCGAGCTGACCAGGTTGCTCCCAAGACAGTCTGTGCCTGCTCTGCGCTAGCACCAACTACCCTCGCAACCTCTAGAGCAGGCGTGGTCATTCCTTTCCATGCTGAAGCATCAGCTTGGCTGGTCAGCCGCGCGAGAATGCCATCGTCAACGCGCAGAAGCGTTAATGAAACACCAGCCATTTCTAGAGCGGTCAGAAAGGTGCCGACCATGGCTTTTTCGACCTTCAAACCGTGGGTAGTGCACTCGATCAAAGCCTGACGTGCTGCGATATCCAACTCCTGAGCGGAGGAGCCCCCCAGATTGTTCACCATCAGCGCAACCCGATCGCCCACTTGCAGTTGACCCTGCTCAACAATTCGGGAAACAAGCGAACGAATCATTACTTCTGCGGAGTCGATCTTACTGCGACGAACACCGCTTTCTCCATGGATGCCTAGGCCGAACTCCACCTGATCGTCCTCAAGGGCGAAGCCAGGTTTGCCAGCGGCAGGCACAGTGCATGCGCTAAGTCCCAACCCCATGGTGAATAGGCCTTGAGCTGCTTTCTGAGCCTCGGCCTTAACGCATTCTAGCGAGAGGCCAGCTTGAGCAGCCGCGCCTGCAATTTTGTGTATGAATACCGTGCCGGCGATACCGCGACGCCCCACCCGGCCTTCGCCATCCAGAGCGACATCGTCCCCCACGACAACCATGTCTACCTTAACACCCGACGATCTTGCGATTTCCGCAGCAAGACCAAAGTTGAGTCGGTCGCCGGTATAGCTTTTTACGATGAGCAGAACCCCAGCAGGGCCTGCCACAGTGAGGATTGCATTGAGGATTGCGTCAACACTGGGAGAAGTGAAGACCGGCCCAGCAACTGCTGCAGTTAGCATGCCCAAGCCGACATAGCCACCATGAGCTGGCTCATGGCCCGAACCCCCACCCGAGATGATGCTGACCTTCCCCTGCGTGGTTAGCTCACGAAAGTCTTTGCGGGCAATGATGTCCTCGCCGCTCAGCAACACCAGACGATCATCTGAAAGCACCACGCCTTCAAGCATATCGGATACCACTGCATTCGGATTGTTGATTATTTTTTTCATGGTAATCGTCTCATTCGCCTATACGCCTCGCTCGTCCAGAAACAACTCCGAAAACGTGCATAGCTGGACTGCTTCGCGTGAGTATTGGTTAGCGCACCAGCGCAACTGGGAGTGGGGCAAAAGAAGTTCGGCTAGGTTTCACATCACCGGAGAGTGCGACGCTTGCATCAACGTCGCAGCCAATTGCAGCTGCCGCCAGTAGCGCTGCGCCAACAGCCGTAACCTCTGGCTCAGCGATCACTCGAAGCTCGGCATCGCTCAACGATTGCTTGAGACTGAGCCATCCTGGAGAGCGTGCCCAACCACCTGCACAATAGAACGCCGCATTCGCTGGCATATATTGGGCGACTCGCTTAACAGCATCGTTGCCAGCCCGAGAGAGAGCTCCGGCTACCGCAGATGCTTTGGAAATTGGGCACAAAGGAGAGTCCACACTGAAAGACGGGCTAGATCCGCCTCGCCCACCGACGATGAAACAGTCAGAGTCCAGGAAGTTGTCCGGCTTTAGCTTCCCGGAAATGATCATACGCAGGGCCCGGTTGACCTCGAGATCCTGAGAAGCCCAGTCGACGTTTCGATTGAGCTCCTGAACGGTCAGCAGAGTACGCGCATTGCCGCAAATACCTTGGGCGACGTCCAGATCCTGGTTACCAACGACGAGACTAGATGCTTGTGCAACGACCACCTCGGCTGTACCCATAGAGTCGAGTACTGCGCCCCTATGCATCTGCGTGACGCCCCATCCACCGATCGGGTGATCATGACCCCCAGCGACCACGACGGCTTCTGGTAATACGACCCCAGCTTCAGCAAGGCGCCGAGAACGTAGTTCTCCAATGACATCACCAGTTTTGCGCACGGGGGGAAGGAACGATGCAGAGCCTAGGCATAGGTTCACACGCCCGGTATCCCAAGTACCTGAGTTGACATTCCAAGCGCCCGTTCGAGCTGCCAGCGTGTCACTTATGAAAGGGGTTTCGGCCCAGCGACTGGCCGCAAAGTCCGTCAGCGCAAGCCAAGTTTGCGCCGACTCGGTATTAGGTTGCTCCAATGCCCAAACCCAACCAGCCAAGGCTCGTGAAGGGTCAGTAGCCACGCCCATATCGACGTTAGGAGCAAAATGACGCTCTATTTTTTCAAAAATTGCATTACGCCGTGGGTCAAACCAAGCCAGTGCGGGAACCACCGGCATCAGCTTCGAATCGACCAACACGCCATCCTCACCGATACCTGCGATGGCAATGGCTTGGATACCATAGTGCGCACCGCAGGCTTCGATGACCATATCTTCCAAAGTTTCGAGCAATACCTCAGCTGAAACCGAGAGGTCGGACGTGCCTCGGGGGGTCGGGCGGCTGCAGCGGGAAACCACCCAACCACTCATGTCCACCACCACAACCTTGGAATTAGTGCTTCCAATGTCCACTCCCAACACAGCAGGAGCACGTAGATTCGTTCCGCTCACGTTCGACACTCTTTTTTTATTATTGGAAAGATGTGGCTGAAGCTTTTTCGGTGATCAGTCGTTGAACTTCACCTGACGAGTCAGACTGGCCACTTCGCGTAGAACCTGCTCCCCCTGGCTTCGCTCACGCTGCCAGATGTTACGACCAACGATGACGCCACGAGCACCGGCACGAATTGTTTGAGCGACGGCATCGATGGTTTCAGATGGATCACCAGCCAACGGGCCACCCGCAATTACCAATGGCACCTTAAGCTCTTCAACCAGGCGCTTGGTGCGTTCTTCACCTGGGAACGCGATCTTGATGATGTGAGCACCGAGGTCATAGGCGATACGAGCAACTTTTTCTTCAGCATCGATAACTTCTTCCGTACGCGCCGCGCCGATCAACACGGGCTCGAGCACCAGCGGGATTTCCCACTTTTCGCATTCAGCCACAACCTTACCGACACGCTCGCACATTGCGACCCGTTCAGAGTTCGACATGTTCCAAGGGAAAAGCATCTTAACGGCGTCAACACCCATGCGGACAGCATCTTCGATGGTCGCGATCAGACCGTGAGAACCTTTACCATCCATCTCACGATAGTCGTAATAGGTATCGATGGTTAGCACACGAGTGAGCTGTGGATTTTCAGCAAAGAAACGAGCAGATTGTTTTACCTGTCCTGGCGTCATCATGAAGCCAGTTACATCCTGATTGCCCCAAGCTGCGAAAGGTGCAGATGGAGTTTCGAGGGCAGGGATTCGGTCAAAGATCAGGCCATGATCGACCGGCATAATGATAGCCACACGATTGCTCGGCAAAACGCGGCGCATCCGATATTCCATCGACATCTCAGTGTTTCCTTCTTGTTTTGGATATTAATTGTCGGTCTCTATAACTCGCTTCCGACACCTGTACGGTCTGTACGTACAAAAATAGTAGACTGGGGTTTTTCGATGCGTCAAGAACATTCAGAAAAAATCGTACGCTCTGTACGTACAGACTAGACAGAGTAGAAATGCGGGTATAGCTTGATGCGCAGGCTGACGTTCGTTGACACGAAATGACTAGCTCATACTCAATAAGAATAAGGAGACAAACATGCGCGCTATCGTCCTAGATGGCCGAGGCTCAGTTGAACTGACTGAGTTGCCAGAGCCTGTCGCAGGTACGTTTGACGTAATCATTGCCCCGGAAGCTGTTGGAATTTGCGGCACCGATCTCCACCTCTGCCACGGTGATTATCCGACCGGCAAGTTTCCCGTTGTTCCAGGCCACGAGTTTGCTGGCACCGTCATCTCTGTAGGTTCAGGCGTATCTCGATTCAAGATCGGCGATCGCGTGTGCGTCGACCCGAACGTCGCCTGCGGCAATTGTGAGCAGTGCCGACTTGGCGCCGTAAATCTCTGTCACCACCTCGTTCCGATCGGAGTGACATCAAGCGGGGCATGTGCAGAACTTGTGAGCGTCCCAGAGAAGGTGGTTTACTGAACTGGTCCAGTAATTTCGGACCTTCTTTTCGGTTCTCACGCTGCTAGCTTTTCCGCCGCTATCGGTGAGTGATAACCGTTGTAGCTGTGACGCCTTACGC
>NZ_JBKFTO010000043.1:0-17593 GCF_050432925.1 Pseudomonas sp. 18175
CCATGGCCCAGTGCGGCTAACCCGGCGTCCTGCCGGGTTACCCACGGATTCAAGCCTGCGTTCGGCCAGCGTGGTTAACGGGGCGCCTAAGATCAAGATCAAAAGACAAATCAAAAGCCAGAGCCAGAGCCAGAGCCAGAGCCAGAGCCAGAGCCAGAGCCAGAGCTTCGGGGTAGGTCAGGTCCAATCGTTGTGTAGATACCTATGGCCATCGGTGGCAAGCCCCCTTCCACAGGGGTTTCTTGCGTTGTTTAGGGTTGTGTTCAGGCCTTGGCCGCCTGGGCCTTGGCCCGCATCTTGTCGGCCATGCTGGTCATTTCGTCATAGAGCAACTGCGGGTTCTTCTGCTTCAACGCCCAGGCCATGCGCCCCTGCTCGTGGGGCAGGATCATGAACTCGCCCTCGGCCACGCGCTGGTAGATATAGTCGGCGATGTCCGCCGCCGTAATCGGCGAGCTTTCCAGCAACTTGCCCACCTGGGCCTTCATCGCCGGGGTTGGGCCACGGAACGAGTCCAACAGGTTGGTCTGGAAGAACGATGGGCATACCACGTGCACGCCAACTTCCTGCTGCTTGAGCTCTACCAGCAGGCTCTCCGACAGCGCCACCACACCCGCCTTGGCCACGTTGTAGTTGCTCATGGCCGGGCCCTGCATCAAGGCCGCCATGGACGCGATGTTGATGATGCGCCCCTTGCTCTTTTCCAGCAGCGGCAGGAACGCCTTGCAGCCCTTGACCACGCCCATCAGGTTGATCGCGATCTGCCAGTCCCAGTCTTCCAGGGACAACTCGGCGAAGAACCCACCCGAAGCCACGCCGGCATTGTTGACGATCACATCGATGCCCCCCAGCTTCACTTCGCACGCCTGGGCGAACGCGGTGAGCTGGCTGTAGTCGCGTACATCACAACGCTGGATAAAACCATCGCCACCGGCTTCGCGCACCTGTTTCAGGGTCTCCTGCAAGCCGGGTTCGCTGACGTCCGACAATGCCAACTGCCAACCCTCGCGGGCCCAGCGCAGAGCGATTTCACGACCCAGGCCGGAGCC
Organism: Pseudomonas sp. 18175; assembly: GCF_050432925.1. NCBI lineage: Bacteria > Pseudomonadati > Pseudomonadota > Gammaproteobacteria > Pseudomonadales > Pseudomonadaceae > Pseudomonas > Pseudomonas sp. 18175. Next base: position 1,050 of record NZ_JBKFTO010000043.1, read on the forward strand.
GGCACCAGTGATCATCATGCGATTTTGCATAGGAAGTAGCCTTGTGGTTCGCGGTAGAAGTGATCGACAGTGTAGCGAAGGTTTTTCCCACACCCACGCACCATCAGGGTGATGAATGCCCTAGGCAAACCGGCAGGCGGGTCGGATGCCGGCCTATGGCCTAAGTTCAATCTTTTTCAACTAACCGAGTGCATTAAAAGAAATAAGCGAATGGATTAATTACTTTTAAAAAAATAAGGAATTTTCTCGAAACCGGCAGGGTCGGAGTTGTTAAGGCGTCTGTAACTAAATGTGCAGGCCTATCGTTAATAACCGGTCTTTGCAGAAGGCCTAAAAGGAAGAAAACCATGAGCCTTATTCTGATCATTATCCTCATCCTCCTGCTGGTCGGTGGCCTGCCGGTATTCCCGCACTCGCGTAACTGGGGTTATGGCCCGTCGGGTATCCTCGGCGTGGTACTGGTGGTTCTGCTGGTGCTGTTGTTGCTCGGCCGGATATAAACGCCAGGCAATAAAAAAGAGGCCCAAGGGCCTCTTTTTTATTGCCGGTTAGTTAGTCCGGCTTGCCGTTGACAACACCGGCGGTATTGTCCAACAGGCTCTTGGTAGCGGTTTGCAAGAACGACTCAAGTTTCTGCTTGAGTGCCGCCTCATCCGGCGATTCGGGAATCACTTTGCCGGTGGGGTTGGCGCCCAGTTCGTATTCCCACAGTTTCGGTGGCATTTCCTTGGGCAGAACCAGGATGCGGTCTGCGGTCACCAGCGCGACGGTCTGGTCGCTGCCCGATGGCTTGATCACGCCGAAGCCCTTGTCGCCTTCCGGCAGGTTCAGCAGGTCACGGCCCCAGCACTGGTGCAGAGTGTCGCCACCGAGGCGGCCCATGATGGTCGGCACGATGTCGATCTGCGTACCCACGGTGTGGTCGCGCTCGCCGAACTTCTCTTGCATGCCCGGTGCAATCATCAGCATCGGCACGTTGAAGCGACCCAGGTCCATCTCGGTGATCTGCTGTTCGTTGCCAAACCCGTGGTCGCCCACGATCACGAACAGGGTTTCCTTGAAGTACGGCTCCTTGCGGGCCTTTTCAAAGAACTGGCCCAAGGCCCAGTCAGAGTAGCGCATGGCCGTCAAATGCTCGTTGAGGCTGCCACGGTCGGTGACTTTCTCCACTGGCAATGGGGTCGGCAAGGCGTACGGCGTATGGTTGGACAGGGTTTGCAGCAGTGCGTAGAACGGCTTGCCGCCTTCACGGGCCTTCAACTCCTCCAGGCCACGGTTGAACATGTCCTGGTCGGACACGCCCCACGTCGGGTCGGAGAACACCGGGTTCACAAAGTCATTACGACCGATGAAGTTGGTCATGCCTTGGTTGCTGAAGAAGCCCGACTGGTTGTCCCAGGCGAAGTCGCCGTTGTAGACATACACGTCGTTGAAGTCACGGGCGCTGAGCAGCTGCGGTAGGCCCGACAGCTTGTGGCTGCCTTCCGGGGTCTGCATCAGGTATTCGAAACCCGGCAGGTTCGGGAAGCAAGCCATGGTGGCAAACATACCCTGGTGGGTGTGGGTGCCATTGGAGAAGAAGCGGTCGAACAACAGGCCTTCCTTGGACAGTTTGTCGAAGTACGGTGTGATGTTGCCCGGGCGTTCCAGGGCACCCACCGAGTGACCGGCGAAGCTTTCCATCAGGATCACGACCACGTTCTTGATCGGCAGGGTTTTCTCGGCCGGTGGCGTGTAGTCGCGGCGCACGGCGGCGATGTCTGCGTCTACCAGTTTCTCTTGCGGCAGCACCAGCATGTCACGCACGGTCTGGGTGGCCAGCGGCTGATCCAGGGTGGCTTTCCAGATATTGGAGCGGTCCTCGGAGAAGCGCGACTTGGCCGCCGCGATCAGCGACAAGGTGCCATTGAGACCCAACTGATTGGCGAAGTTCGAGTCGGTGGTGTACACGTCCCCCCAGCGCAGCGGCGGGCCTTGGCGCAGGGTGCCACGGGCGGCGACCACGGCGATCAACAGGCAGACCACAAACACCGCGATGCGGGTGTACCACGGCGCCACCTGGCGGGTGCCGACGCTGCCGCCGCTGAACGGGCCGCGTGGGCGGGTCGCACGGTCGGCACCTTTAAAGGCGATGCTCAGAATCAAGGTGCCCACGGCCCAGGCCAGCAGGTAGCGCACCACCGGGAAACCGTACCAGAGCATGCTCATCACGGTTTTCGGATCTTCTTTTACGTACTGGAACACCAGGCCATTGAGGCGCTGGTGGAACTCGCGGTAGAAGTCCATTTCCATCAAGCCCAGGAACAGGGCGATGCTGGAGGCAATGGTCAGCCAGAAACGAAAGAACCCACGCGCCGCCATGGCTCGTACGCTGAACAACGCCAGCAGCAACGGGATGCACAGGTACACCACCAGGCGAATATCAAACCGCAGGCCGTTGGCGAACGCTTCCAGGAAGGTCGAGGCCGGCGTGTCGAGGATCATCTCGCGGTTGTACACCAGCAGCGCCAGGCGCAGCAGGGAGAACATCACCATCATGACCAGTGCGCAAAGCAGCGTGTATGCCAGATGGGATTTGACGGTCGGTTGCAGCAAGCGATTTGAAGCTCGCTGCTGATTCAGGGCGTCCGGGTTTGCCATGTCGTTTCAGGACCCATTGGGAAGTTAAAGTTGCGAAATATTGCAGCGGCATCCTACCCGCACTCAAGCTTGTAGGAACAGAGAGGCGGCGCTTTGGCGCGAATGGTGCCCCATCACTGCCAGCAACGCTATTGATTACTGAGGGTTAGCGCTTCTTTATGGTGTTTTCCCTGACAAGAAAACGAGCTTTCAGACAAGGAATTGAAGCGTGGGAATTATCCGAAACGAATTGTGAAAATTCTGTGCAGTGAATATTTCGATACACAAATCTATTTAAGACAGTGGAAAAAAATGTGGGAGGGGCAAGTCGGATCGTCGCACCGCCCCTCCCACATTGACCGCGCCCACTCAGTCTGAGTGGTGAGTACTCAAATCCGCACATTCCCCCGCGGCCCGGCAATCGCCCAAATGATCAGGCCCAACACCGGCAACAACAGGATCAGCAAGATCCACAACACCTTGGCGCCCGTGCTCGCGCCGCTTTTGAACACATTGATGATCGCCCAGATATCCAGCGCCAGGATGATCAGACCGATCAGGCCATTAAAAGTGGAACCCATGGTGTCGCTCCTAAAGTAAGGGCATGCACTTGTAGGATAGTCAGCCCTGACGGGGGTTCCGTTTTATTTCAGACGTGTAGGGCAATTCGCAGCGCTTCCAGGGACGGCTCGCCCTTGATGCCGACTTCGGCGCACAGCTCCAGTACCCGTGGCAGGTCATTGCCATACACCAGCACCGCCTGGATCTCGTCATCCAACAGCTGGCTGAAATCAAGCAATACATAACCGCCGTCTTCCGGGCTGAGGGCGCTCATCTGGATCTGGATGCGGTTCAGCGCCGTGAGGTCTTCGGTCTTTGCCAGTTGCTTGGGTTTGAGGTTGAACGCCACGCCAGGGCCGAACGAGGCGACGATCTGCGCAAACAGATCGCTGTAGGTGTCGGCCTGGAACAGCACGGTGTCGGGCAAGCTGCCAACCACCACCCACTCACCCAGTGGGATCGGGAAGCTGTCGTCGTAGTTGATGTCTGGGTTGGCTGCCAGAAACGCCACCGGGTCTGCGTAGGCTTGGGCCGCTTCGCCGGCGATACGCCCCACCTCGTCCTCGCCCATGACGCCGGCGCTGATTTTGCTGATGAGTTCGACGAGGGCGGTTTTCATGGGGCGATCCTGTGGTGGGCTGGATTTTGAGGGCGCAAAGCCTACACCAGTTTCTGCAACTTCGCCGCCGTATCCACGGCACCCATGGTCTGCGCCGCCGCCAGCGCTGTTGCACCCTGGGCGTCGGTGGCCTTGGGGTTGGCGCCCTGGCCGAGCAGGTAGTCGAGCATTTCTACGCGGTTGAACATCGCCGCCATCATCAATGCGGTGCGGCCATCGGAGGAGCAGGCATCCACCGGTGCGCCGCCTTCGAGCAAAGCCTTGACCACGTCCAGGCTGCCTTTAAAGGCCGCGCCGGCAATCGGCAACTGGTTTTTGTCGTTGGCGAGCTGTGGGTCAGCCTTGAACTCCAGCAGCACTTTTACCGCCTCGGCATGGCCGTGGTAGGCCGCGAGCATCAGCAGGGTGTCACCGTTATGGTTGCGAAAGTTCGCCGGCAGGCCTTTGGCCAAAAGCGCGGCGAGCATGGCCGCGTCGCCGCGACGTGCCACGTCGAAGACCTGTTCGGCAAATTCGGCGGCTTCGTCTTCGGTCATTTGTTTGGACATGTGGGAGGCTCCTTGTCTGATGCGATATAGGGCGCCAGTGTCGCGACGGAGTTCCCACCTGTCATGGTTTTTTTGTCAAAAGCGGTCATAGGCAGAATCAATAGCACCGCCTTTAATAACGAAAGTGGCCACCCTGGATCTGCGCCAGCAGTTGACCGGTCACCGGCACGTAGCAATCAGACCCCGGCAACCAGGCGTACACCGGGTCGTTGCCCGCCTTGTCCGGGTCGAATGCCTCTTCCTTGAGCTTGACCTTCTGGTACTTGAAGGTGCCGGTGGTTTCCATCTTGACCTTGATGCGCAGGAACAGCGGTACAGCATAGTGCGGCAACTGGCCGTGGGCGAATTGCAGCAGTTCGCGCATATCCAGGGCAGCCAAGGATTCGCTCGGGGTAATGGCGACCATGCCGGCGCGGCCATTGGTGTTGTCGATTTCCACCCCGTAGGCCACCACTTCGGCAATTTGCGGGTGTTGCAGCAGCACGTTTTCGACTTCCGTGGTAGAGACGTTTTCACCCTTCCAGCGGTAGGTATCCCCCAGGCGGTCAACAAACTGCGCATGCCCAAAACCAATGCTGCGCACCAAGTCGCCGGTATTGAAGTAGCGATCGCCTTTCTCGAACACGTCGGTGAGGATCACCTTGCGGTTCTTTTCCGGGTCGGTGTAGCCATCGAACGGTGATTTATCATCGATCCTGGCCAGCAACAGGCCCTGCCCGCCGGTCTGTACCTTGCGCATGAAACCGTCGCTGCCGCGCAGCGGTTCGCCGTTGTCGTGGGCGTAGTCCACCAGCGCCCAATGCTGCAGGCAAAAGCCGATGGTGTTGTCGAAATTCAATATGTTGGTAAAGCCGATGTTGCCGTCGCTGGCGGCATACAGCTCGCAGATGTGCTCGACGCCATAACGCGCTTTGAATTGCGCCCACACTCCCGGGCGCAGGCCATTGCCGACCATCTTGACCACGTGGTTATCGCGATCATGGGCGCTCGCAGGCTGATCGAGCAGGTAGCGGCACAGTTCACCGACATACCCCAGGGTGGTCGCCTTGAACTTGCGCGCATCGTCCCAGAACTGGCTGGCGCTGAACTTGCGTCGGATGGCGAACCCGGACGCACCGACAATCGCCGAGCCCCAGCACACACACAGACCCGTGGCGTGGTACAGCGGCAAGGTGCAATACAGGACATCGTCCGGCCCCATGTCCAGGGCAATACTGCCAAAACTTACGGCGGTCTTGGTCCAGCGGCCATGCTTCATGATGCCGGCCTTGGGCAAGCCGGTGGTGCCGGAGGTGTAGATATAGAAGCAAGGGTCGTTGAAGAAAACCTGCGCGGTGCTGTCCGGGTTCCCCACTGGGCATTCGGCGCTGGCCGCTAGCAGGTCACGATACCCCTCGGGCACGGGCACGGCCTGTTGATCGGCGACGAACCAGGTGCGCTCTGCCGCAATGTTCACTTGATCACGCACTGCGCCATAGGCCGCCACCAGTTCCGCGCCCACCACAATCGCCACCGGGTCCACCAGGTTCAGGCTGTGCACCAGCGCCGCTTGGGTTTGCGCCGTATTGAGCATGGCGCAGATGCCACCCAGCTTGGCCACGGCCAATACGTTGAGCAGCAATTCCGGGCGGTTCTCGATAAACAGCGCCACCACGTCACCCTTGACGATGCCCTGGGCTTGCAGGTGGTGGGCGATGCGGTTGGCCTGCTGGTTGGCTTCGCGGTAGCTGAGCACGCGGTCAGCGTAGAGCAACGCATTGCCATCGGGGTTGCGCAAAGTCGCTTGCTCGAAGTACCAGCCTAGGCCGCAGGGCTGCGCCGGGTCGGTGACGTTGGCGGCACGCATGCCACGCACTACCCGTGGCAGGGCGCGAACAATGGAGGGCACCTTACGCAGCATCATGCCCCAGGTGATCATGTCGTTTTGCGGATGGCGCATGGGGGGAACGTCCTTTTTCTTATTGTTCGTTATGCCTTGCAGGAAAATACGTCAGCCCTTCTCTGGCTGTACACGCGGGATTTGAAATGTTTTGTATCCCGATGAGCGACCAGCAAAAAAAGGAATTAAGCCGTCCGAGGGCAGTCTTTAGGGATATCGGCGCGCCAACCCGCTCGGTTGAGTAGCGCAAAATGCAGGATGCAGGATGCATGATGCATGATGCATGATGCATGATGGCCATTCATGCAATTTGCACGAAATCGAAAATAGAGATTTTTCGCAACCTGTTGATTTATATAGTTTTTTCAAAAAGCCATTAGCTGGCACAATCACTGCACCTATCACTCCATGCTTGCCAACTTGAGCCAACGGAGCTGATAGACATGAGCCTGATCCAAGATAAATTCGCTTCAGTATTCTCCAACTACGACGTCACCACCCAGCCCCGTCCAGACGGTGGCATCCTGTTGACCCTGCGCAACAGCGAAGGCAAACAGGTCAAGCGCTCGATCTCCTACCAACAGTTGCACACCGCTGACCAACTGACGTGGGTCATCAGCGCCATTCGCCGCGACCTGGCCGAACAAGCCAGCGACCTGCCACAGATTTCCATGCTGCAAAGCCAGAACCGCTTCGCGCTGCCGACCTATCATTCGGCCTGAACACCAGACGCGAAAAAGGGCCGCGATGCCGTTGAGCATCGCGGCCCTTTTTTATGCGCTCAACACAGCCCCTGTCGCGCCGCCTCATTCATCGCTTGCACACGGTTGGAAACTTCCAATTTGCCGTAGATATTGCGCAGGTGGAATTTCACCGTGGCTTCGGAGGTGGCGCGGATCTGGCTGATTTCCCAGACGGTCTTGCCGTCAGCGGCCCAACGCAAGATCTCCAGCTCTGCGGGGGTCAGAGGCTTTCCCGCCAGACTCAGGCGACGTCTGAGCGCATTGGGCACGCTGTAGGGTGGCAAGGACGATTGCTTTAGGCCGCTCATTGAGTTCTCTCCTTTTTACTGGCTGATGCCCTATCACCCTTCGGATTCCTCCTATTGACAGGCGATATAAACATTGATGCCGCAGAGAGTTACATAACGAATGGTATTAAAGCGCAGGGCCGAGAATAAACAGCCGCGCCCTACAGAACTTTAAGTTTCTTCCCACAACAACTTCAAACTTGCCCGGGTTGAACATTTTTGAACTTATGCTTAGTCGTCCATACCAGGGAACGCATCGACTAATGTGTCCCCCGTCAACACGGGTATAAAACCTTCGTCCGTATTGAACGGGCGCAGCGTGATGAAGTGCGGGTTCTCTCCCATGTCAAACCAATGCGCCATACCCGACGGGATCACCAGCAGGTCATTTTTTTCGCAACGAACGGCATAGACGTAATCGCCAATATGCAATGCGAACAAGCCCTGCCCGCTGACAAAAAAACGCACATGGTCTTCGCGGTAGCGGCGTTCTTTGAGCCAGTGCCCACGCTCTTGGGCTGTGTGCGGTTGGTCACCGGGCACGCTGAGCACTTCTACGTGGCGGTAACCCAGTGCATCGAGCTGCGCCTGATACGCCAAAATCACCTCAGCGTTGCCGGCCCCCTTCTGGATTGGGCTCGGCGCCCAGCGCTCAAAACCCACGCCGTGTTCGGCCAGGGTCGCGGCAATATCGTCGAAATGGGTCAGGACCTTGTTCGGAGTATCCGGTGAAGCGACGGAGTAGACGGCGACATAGCTCATGGAGAGGTTCCTTGGTTCTGCTCTTGCAATCGAAGACCGATGATAGCGGCGGCGGCCAGGGCCGCGACGCTGGCGATGCTGAACGTCAGGGTCGGCCCCAACAGGTTCCAGCTGTAGCCTGAATACAGGGCGCCCAATGCCCCCCCGGTGCCGGCCAGGGCGGCGTAGAGCGCCTGGCCCTGGCCTTGTTGTTTAGCCCCGAAGCTGCGCTGTACGAAGGCAATCGCTGCCGCATGAAAGCTGGCGAACGTGGCCGCGTGCAGCACTTGCGCCAGCAACAGCACCCAGAATAATTCAGCAAAAGAGCCCAGCAACAGCCAGCGCAGCGCTGCCAGCAGGAAACTGGCCAGCAGCACCCGGTGTACCGAAAAGCGCGTGAGGATACGGCTCATGGCCAGGAACATCAGCACTTCGGCCACCACCCCCAGTGCCCACAACAGGCCGATCACACCACGGCTATAGCCCAGGTGCTCCAGGTGCAGGGTCAGGAAGGTGTAGTACGGGCCATGGCTCATTTGCATCAACGCCACGCAGGCATAAAACGCCAGCACGCCGGGGCTGCGCAGTTGCTTGAGGAAGCCCTCGCCCGCCAGGCGGTTACCCTGGGTGGCGGGTTGGGCATTCGGCACCCAGAGGCTGGCGCCGATGATGCCGGCCATGATCACCACGACCACCACCGGGTAGATGTCCAGGCTCAGCCAGTCGAACAGGCGACCCATGATCACCACGGTAAGGATAAAACCGATGGAGCCCCACAGACGGATCTGGCTATAGCGGGCGGTCTGTTTTTGCAGATGCGCGAGGGTGATCACTTCAAACTGCGGCAACACCGCGTGCCAGAAGAACGCGTGCAGGGCCATCACCAGGGCGAGCCAGGCGTAGGTTTTGCTGACGAAGATCAGCGAAAAACTCATCAGGGTGCACACCGCGCCAAAGCGCACGATGGCCAGGCGCCGACCGCTGTAGTCCCCCAGCCAGCCCCACAGGTTGGGCGCCACGCAGCGCATCAGCATGGGGATGGCCACCAGTTCGCCGATGCGCGCGCTGGAGAAGCCAAGGTGGTCGAAGTACAGCGCCAGGAACGGCGCGGTTGCGCCCAGGAGGGCGAAGTAGAAGAGGTAGAAGCTGGAGAGGCGCCAGTAGGGAAGGACTTGGGTCATGTAAGGGGCTGCTTCGCAGCCCAGCGGGAGCAAGCTCCCTCGCCACAGCAAGCGCGCTCACCACAACAAGCTCGCTCACTACAGGAAGCCGTCACAGTTGGCCCAGTACCGGGGTGGTTACGCGAACGTCGGCGTTCTGGCCACGGTTGCGCAGCAGGTGGTCCATCAACACGATAGCCATCATTGCCTCGGCAATCGGCGTCGCACGGATGCCGACGCACGGGTCGTGGCGGCCCTTGGTGATCACGTCCACCGGGTTGCCGTGCACATCGATCGAACGGCCCGGCGTGGTGATGCTCGACGTGGCCTTGAGGGCCAGGTGCGCCACAATCGGCTGGCCGGAGGAAATACCTCCGAGGATGCCGCCCGCGTTGTTGCTGAGGAAACCTTGCGGCGTCAGCTCATCACGGTGTTCGGTGCCACGTTGGGAGACGCAGGCAAAACCGGCGCCGATTTCCACGCCTTTGACTGCGTTGATGCTCATCAAGGCGTGGGCCAGTTCAGCATCCAGGCGGTCGAAGATCGGCTCGCCCAGGCCCGGCTTGACGCCTTCGGCGACCACGGTGATCTTGGCGCCGACCGAATCCTGGTCGCGGCGCAACTGGTCCATGTAGGCTTCCAGCTCCGGCACTTTGTCCGGGTCCGGGCTGAAGAAGGCGTTGTCTTCCACGCTGTCCCAGGTCTTGAACGGGATTTCGATGGGGCCCAACTGGCTCATGTAGCCACGGATCACGATGCCCTGGGTGGCCAGGTATTTCTTGGCGATAGCGCCGGCAGCTACGCGCATCGCGGTTTCGCGGGCCGAGCTGCGGCCACCGCCACGGTAGTCGCGCTCGCCGTATTTGTGATGGTAGGTGTAGTCGGCGTGGGCCGGGCGGAACAGGTCCTTGATCGCCGAGTAGTCCTTGGACTTCTGGTCGGTGTTGCGGATCAGCAGGCCGATGGCGCACCCGGTGGTGCGGCCTTCGAACACGCCGGAGAGGATCTCGACTTCGTCGGGTTCCTGGCGCTGGGTGGTGTGGCGGCTGGTGCCGGGCTTGCGGCGGTCGAGGTCACGCTGCAAGTCTTCCAGGGACAGCTCGAGGCCGGGCGGGCAGCCGTCGACAATGGCGACCAACGCCGGGCCATGGCTTTCGCCCGCGGTGGTGACAGTGAACAGCTTGCCGAAGGTATTGCCGGACATGCAGGGCGCTCCGTGAAATCAGTTGTAATCACTCAAGGGTGATAACCAAGCGCGCCAGTATACGCGGGGCAACCGAGTAGTTCATCCTCGAAACCTTCCCGGTAGACATTGGTCGAACCGACACCTTCCAGATGATGGCGTGATGATGCTTCGAGTTTTGCTACTAACCCTTACCCTGTTTACTGCCGTGGCCCACGCCGCAGCCCCTGTCGTGCTGCAACGTCCTATCAGCCTGGACACCGGCAGCGGCAAACTGTTTGGCTCGCTGCTGCTGCCCCAATCCGACAAACCGGTGCCGGTGGTGCTGATCATTGCCGGCTCCGGCCCGACCGACCGCAACGGCAACAGCGCCGACGGCGCACGCAATGACAGCCTCAAGCGCCTGGCCTGGGTGCTCGCACGAAACAACATTGCCAGCGTGCGCTACGACAAGCGCGGAGTCGCCGCCAGCCTGGCCGCCACCCCCGATGAGCGTAACCTGACCTTGGACGCCTATGTGTCCGACGCCGTGGCCTGGGGCAAGTTGCTCAAGGCCGACAAGCGCCTGGGCCCACTGGTTGTGCTGGGGCACAGCGAAGGTGCGTTAGTGGCCGCCCTCGCCGCGCCGCAGTTGGAGCCTGCGGGAGTGATTTCCCTGTCCGGCAGCGCCCGCCCGGTGGACCAGGTGATTCGCCAGCAATTGGCCGATCACCTGCCCCCTGCCCTGCTGCTGCGCAGTAACCAGATCCTCGACCACCTCAAGGCCGGGCAAGTGGATGAGGACGTACCTGGCCCGCTGGAGGGTATTTTCCGACCCAGCGTGCAGCCTTATCTGATCAGCCTGTTCCGCGCTGATCCCTCGGCGGCCTTTGCCAAACTAGACATGCCGGCGCTGATCATTCAGGGCACCAACGATATTCAAGTGGGCGTCGCTGATGCCCGGCAGCTGAAACAGGCCAAGCCGGACGCTCAGCTTGTGCTGGTTGAGGGCATGAACCATGTGATGCGTATTGTGCCCAACGACGTGAAGCAACAATTGGCCTCCTACAACGACCCGCAATTGCCCCTGGCCGCCGAGCTGGGCAGCCGTGTGGTGCGCTTTATCGACGGACTTCAACCCCGTTAAGCGACAATTTGCCTCCAGTCCTACAGAAACCGGCCGATAAGCCCAGTGTCGACAGCAAAAAGACTGTCGGCTTGCTGGGCTAGGACAGGATCGCGCCGCATGACAACCACAGAAGCAACACCGGAACCCACCGCCGACACCCCGGCTGAAAAAACCGCGGCCGTCGACGCGGCGCCCCTGCCGTGGGCGGACGTCCAGCCCGAGCATTTCAAGATGCTGCGCCTGGCGCCCCTGGCCACCGACCGCGCCACCGGTGTGCGGCCGCTGCGGTTCGTGCAATTTGGCTATGCCGAGCGCAATGACAAACACCACAGCCTGTTGCGCATGGTGATCCAACTGCCGGGCCAGCGTGTGCGCAGCGAACAGAATCATCTGGACGTGTGGCTCGACCACGACACCCACCGTGCCCACTTCGGTCCGGGCACCAGCGTGGAAATCGAACCGGCCAACCGTGGGTTGGGGCGCTTTCTGGTGGCGCAAGGGGCGGCGTGGGCGAAAAAGAAGGGGGCCGGCTACCGCATCGACGGCGTTGACCTGTCCAACAAGGACGCGCTGAACGAAGCCACCCGCCTGCGTCGCGATCACTTCCTGCGGGTCCACGGATTTGATGTGGCCTACGCCGACGTGCAGCACCTCAAGGGCAACGTGCAACCGGGCAAGGTCAGTGAGGTGCTGGACAGCTGGAACACCGAGAAGGTGCAGTTCGTCGAGATTCTGGAAGCGGCGCAGATGCTGCAGCAAGCTGAGCAAAACCTGGCTGAGCAAGAGGTGAAGTTGCGCAAGGAAGAGGAAAAGGTCACCAAGTTCAAACGTGAGGACAGCGGGTTGCGCTTTACCATCACCTGCCTGGTGGCGTTTACGGTGTTTCAGGCGGGGTTGTTGATCTGGATTGCCACACACCGTTAACAGGTTGAAATGCAATCAAAAAGGTGGGAGCGGGCTTGCTCGCGAATGCGGTGGGTCAGCCAACATATCTGTGACTGATACACCGCATTCGCGAGCAAGTCGAATCGTCGCACCGCCGCTCCCACATTAACCCGGTTTCTACAGTAAGGTCGGGCTAGACCCGGGCGGCGAAAACGGCTTGATGCTGGCGGCACTGCTCCGCCGTCAACATGAACACCCCATGCCCACCGCGCTGGAAGTCCAGCCAGGCAAAGTCCACTTCCGGGTACAGCGCCTCGACGTGCACCTGGCTGTTGCCCACTTCGACAATCAGCAAGCCCTTCTCGGTCAGGTGATCAGCCGCCTCGGCCAACATCCGACGGACCAGGTTCAAGCCGTCATCGCCACAAGCCAGGCCCAGCTCAGGCTCGTGCTGGTACTCGTCCGGCATGTCGGCGAAGTCTTCGGCGTCCACATACGGCGGGTTGGACACGATCAGGTCGAAACGCTGGCCCGGCAGGCCATCGAAGCCATCGCCCTGCACGGTGTAGACGCGCTCATCGACGCCATGGCGCTCGATATTCTGGTTGGCCACTTCCAGCGCTTCGAACGACAAGTCGCCCAACACCACTTCAGCGTCCTGGAACTCGTAGGCGCAGGCAATGCCGATGCAACCGGAGCCGGTGCACAGGTCGAGAATGCGCGCCGGCGGTTGGGCCAGCCAGGGTTCGAAGCGGTTTTCGATCAGTTCGCCAATGGGAGAACGCGGGATCAACACGCGCTCGTCAACAATAAACGACATGCCGCAGAACCAAGCTTCATTCAACAGGTACGCGGTGGGCACGCGCTCGTGAATGCGGCGATGCAACAAGCGCTGTACGTGGGAGATTTCCTCTTCTTCGAGGTTGCAGTCCAGGTAGCTGTCGGCGATTTCCCATGGCAGGTGCAAGGCGCCGAGCACCAATTGGCGGGCTTCGTCCCAGGCATTGTCGGTGCCATGGCCAAAAAACAGGTCTTCCCCATGGAAACGGCTGACAGCCCAGCGGATATGGTCGCGCAAGGTGCGCAGGCGGGAAGTGATCACGGGGGCAGACTCCTGGAAAAAACGACTGGCGATTCTAACAGCCTTCACCTGTCACGACGATGTACGAAAACCCTCTGCCACCCGTCGGATTTCATCCAAATTGCCACCATTGCGCAAAACAACCCCACCTCTTGACAAGGCTGCACGTCAACAACGGCGTACCTTACGATGGTAGCGATTCACAGAACCGCTCAGCCAGTGGACAATGTCGCAAAAGCCCCCCTCACAGGAGCCCCAGAATGTCCGTTCCAAAGACGATGTTTCAACTCAGCGGTCGCGGTTACGCAGCAGCGAACCTCAGCCATGCGACCCTCGTGATCATCGACGCCCAGAAGGAATACCTCAGCGGTCCACTCGCCCTCTCGGGCATGGACGCGGCGGTGGCCAACATCCAGCAACTGGTCGCCGCCGCCCGCAACGCCGGGCGCCCGATTGTGCATGTACGCCACCTGGGCACCGTCGGCGGCCTGTTCGACCCCCAGGGCGAGCGCGGCGAATTCATTCCGGGCCTTGAGCCCACTGCCGACGAAACCATCATCGGCAAACTGCTGCCCAGCGCGTTCCACGGCACCGGCCTGGAAAAACACCTGCAAGACCTCGGCTCCCTGGACCTGATTGTCTGCGGCTTCATGAGCCACTCCAGCGTCAGCACCACCGTGCGCGCCGCCAAGAACCTGGGCTTTCGCTGCACCCTGGTGGAAGACGCATGCGCCACCCGCGACCTGCCGTACAAAGGCGGGATCCTGAGTGCCGAGCATGTACAGCAGACCGAAATGGCCATCATGGCCGACAACTTCGCCACCCTCGCGTTGACCAAAGATCTGATCTGATCGCCCTGGAGATGAGCGGCGCGGCAATGTTTATTGCCCCGCTCATCCGCAAAGCCCTTTCATTTGGCGCATTTACCTCTCCTCCCGGAACAACCTGTGTATTGTCCGGTCGAAGGGCCGATACCCTGGAGGAAAGGTCGGAATGAAGATATCCGATGGTTTTGATGCTCGTCGCTTGCGCCCCAAGGGCCCGAGCAACTGGCGTCTGCGCCTGGTGGCTGGCTTTGCCGCGCTGCTGGCGATTGTAGGACTGTTGTTGGCCGGCGCGGGTGGCGCCGGTTTGTTTGGTCACTCACCGGCCCTTGGCGAATTGAATGCCAGCCCGGGTGGCTCGGCTATCCTGTTGGTGAGCGGGCTTCTGGTGCTGTGGCTGGGCGTGTGGTTGTGGCGGCGCAGCCGTCGGAAAATGCGCCAGCCGTTGTCGCTGAACATCGCTTCCCACCTGATGAAAAAGCACGACTGATGGCGCTTGGATAGCGTTTCCTGCGCCCCGGCCGCCGCGATTTAGGTAAACTGCCCGCCCTTCGCGGAGGCTGACATGCAAGACGACGATTTTTCCCTGTTCAAAAACGAGCTGCGCGGCGTCAAGCCGATCAAGCACGATCGTGCCGACACCGGCAAACCCAAGGCCGACCGGGCGCAGATCGCCAAGCTGCGCCAGGCCGCGACCGTGCGCACCGATGCCACCACCGTGGATGGTCTGTCAGACCAGTTCGTGATCGACGTAGGCCCTGAAGACGAGCTGATGTGGGCCCGCGACGGCGTGCAGGAAAGCCAGATGCGTAAGCTCAAGATCGGTCAGATCCCGTTCGAAGGCAGCCTGGACCTGCACGGCATGACCGTCGAGAAAGCCCGCGAAACCCTGTGGGCCTTCCTTGCCGAAGCCACCAAGTTCGAAATCCGCTGCGTGCGCGTCACCCACGGCAAGGCCGTGCGGCTGGACGGCAAGCGCCCGATGATCAAGAGTCACGTCAACACCTGGCTGCGCCAGCACGCCCAAGTCCTGGGCTTTACCTCGTGCCAGGCCCGCCACGGCGGCGCGGGCGCGGTGTATGTGATGCTCAAGCGCACCATGATGGAAGGCCGCGACGAGTAACAAGTGCCATCGTCATGCTTGCAGCGATGTGCCCGCCACCGTAACCTTGCGCTTTGCAAAAATCCCACAGGTAGTTTCATGTCCCTGGAACAGAATTACACCGCGATCCTCGGCCAGCTCGGCGAGGACGTTTCCCGCGAGGGCCTGCTCGACACGCCAAAACGTGCCGCCAAGGCGATGCAGTACCTCTGCCGCGGCTATGAACAGACCCTGGAAGAAGTCACCAACGGTGCCTTGTTCAGCTCTGACAACAGCGAAATGGTGCTGGTCAAGGACATCGAGTTGTACTCGTTGTGCGAACACCACCTGCTGCCGTTTATCGGTAAGGCCCATGTTGCCTATATCCCGAGCGGCAAAGTGCTGGGCCTGTCAAAGGTCGCGCGGATCGTCGACATGTACGCCCGCCGCCTGCAGATCCAGGAAAACCTCAGCCGCCAGATCGCCGACGCAGTGATGCAAGTCACCGGCGCCCTGGGCGTGGCGGTGGTGATCGAAGCCAAGCACATGTGCATGATGATGCGCGGTGTGGAGAAACAGAATTCGTCGATGATCACCTCGGTGATGCTGGGTGAGTTCCGCGAAAACGCGGCGACCCGCAGCGAATTCCTCAGCCTCATCAAGTAACAGGCTGAGTAGGAAAAGACCGGCGTTCATCGCCGGTTTTTTTTCGCCTGCAGAAATCAGGTAAGCTGCGGCCCCTTCTGTATCGGGCAAGAGGTTTCAGCCATGTTCGTCAAAGCACTTCGTGTAGGCCTCGGCCAAATCATCATCGCAGGCGATTTCCTTACCCGCCCGCGTAAAAAACAGCGTTCCGCCGAGCAACAGGCACAGGTCAATGAAGCGGCCAAGGAGTTGACCCTGTATCAATTCCACGCCTGCCCATTCTGCGTGAAGACCCGCCGTACCCTACACCGCCTGAACGTGCCGGTGGCGCTGAAAGACGCGAAGAACAACGAACAGGACCGCCAGACGTTGCTGGCGGAAGGTGGCAAGATCAAGGTGCCGTGCCTGCGCATTGAAGAGAATGGCCAGACCACCTGGATGTATGACTCCAAGGTGATCATCGATTACCTCGATAAGCGGTTTGCCGCCATTTAACAGGCTGGTGCAGATCCAAATGTGGGAGCGGGCTTGCTCGCGAATGCGGTATGTCAGTTGAAATATCTTTGACTGACACACCGCA
>NZ_JBKFTO010000044.1:0-17285 GCF_050432925.1 Pseudomonas sp. 18175
GGGCGAAGTCTCCCACGGTCTGTACTGGCTAGAGTCAGATGCTGGCTTTTAGTCCCACCACCCCTACAAGTCTAACCATACAAGCTGGCTTGCCTGCGATAGCATTTTTTCGGTGTACATATCCGTTATTTGGGTAACGGCGGCTATGGGTTTCGCCCTTACGGCGAGTCACTTTGGAAAAGCCCCAAAGTAACCAAAGGACTCTTGCCCCACCACTCGGTGTCTCGCCTAGGCTCGACATGCCCTCACTCCGGCTTGAATCCGTGGGCCGCCGCAATGGGCCATCCATGGCCCAGTGCGGCTAACCCGGCGTCCTGCCGGGTTACCCACGGATTCAAGCCTGCGTTCGGCCAGCGTGGTTTAACGGGGCGCCTAAGATCAAGATCAAAAGCTAAAGAGCCAGAGACAGAGCCAGAGCCAGCCTGTGGATATCGCGGGCAAGTCCGTTCCCATATTTTAAGAACCGTCTTAATCCAATCCCGGCTTGTCATCGCTACGCTGGCCTTCCCCACCCGTACGCTGACAGGTAGTGCCCATGATCGACAAACAGCTGCGCATTCTTATCGTGGACGCCTTGCATGCCCACGTTCTGCAGATTGAAAAGATGCTCAACCGCATGGGTTATTACGCGATCGCCACCGCCGGCAGTGCCACCGAGGCGGCGAAGCTGAGCCGTGCCGGGAGGGCACCGTTTGATGTGTTGTTGGCGGCTGATCATCTGGTGCGACGGCCTGAAACGGGTGGTTCCTGGTTTGAGGTCTACGGCATCGAAAACGCATTCATCTACAGCCGCCCGGCTGACAGCCAGGACGTGCACTTTGTACGCCACGGCGAGCATTACTGGCGCTATGGCTTACCGGAATACCTGATGCTGGAATGGTTTATGGCCCGTTCAAAACGCAGGGTGCCCGAGGTGTTTGCAGATGGCCCGGCGGCGCCTTGTTACTTTGCTTTAACGGTCGATCACTGTGGCAGGGGGCTTTCCCCCGGCAGCGGAGCATCCCTCAACTAATGTAGCGACCGACGCACTGCCATCGGGGGAAAGCCCTAATGCCAGTCAGTTAAGAAATTGCATGCGCAAAACGGCCTCTGTGGTGAGCGGGCTTGCCCCGCGCTGGGCTGCGAAGCGGCCCTAATTCGGTCAACGCGTTCTGCCAGGTAGAACCCAGTTGTCTGATTTTGGGGCCGCTTCGCAGCCCAGCGCGGGGCAAGCCCGCTCACCACAAGATGGTGGCCGCCTTTGGTCTCCTTAACTGACTGGCATTAGGGCAAGCCCCCTCCCACACAAGCCTGCTTCCCACAGCGGAGGGTGATACAGCCGTTATTGCCAGCCACCGCCCATGACTTTGTACAAAGTCACTCGGTTGCTTTGCTCGGCCAAGCGCAAGGTAATCAAGTCCTGCTGGGCGCTGTACAACGAACGCTGTGAATCCAAAGCTTCGAGATAGCTTTGGTAGCCCCCACGGTAAAGCGCATCCGACAGCTCGAAGCTCTTCTGGCTGGCATCGGTCAACGCCTGTTGCGCCGCCAACCGCTGGTCCAACGTGCTACGTACCGCCAACGCGTCCGCCACTTCCTTGAACGCGGTTTGCAGGATCTGTTGATAGGTCTGCACCTGGATTTCCTTCTCGACCTTGGCCGCATCCAACGTGGCGCGGTTACTGCCGGCGTCGAAGATCGGCAGGCTGATGCTCGGCGCAAACGTCCACGCACCACTGCCGGCTTTGAACAAGCTGGAGAGCGCCGAACTGGCCGAGCCGGCATTCGCCGTCAAACTGATGCTGGGAAAAAACGCCGCACGGGCCGCGCCGATGTCGATATTGGCCGATTTGAGGCTGTGTTCTGCCGCCAATACATCCGGACGCCGCTGCAACAGGCTCGATGGCAACTCGGCCGGCACCTGCACCAATGCGGCGGCAGATTGCAGGCGTGTGCCCGGCAGCAACGCGTCGGGGATATCGCTGCCCACCAGCAGGCGCAAGGCATTGCGGTCTTGCAGGATCTGGCTTTGATACTCCGCCACATCGACCCGCGCCGACTCCACGGTGGTTTGCGCCTGGGCCACGGCGAGTGCCGCCGAACCGCCCAGGGCATGGCTGCGCTGGGTCAGTTCAAAGGTGGCTTGCTGGCTGGCCAGGGTGTCTTCGGCCAATTGCAGGTGCTCGTTGTCGGCGGCCAGGGTCAGCCAGGCGGTGCCTACTTCGGCCACCAGGCTGATCTGGGTGCTGCGCTTGGTTTCCGTCAGTGCGAGATAGGCTTCCAGCGCTTCGTCTTGCAGGTTTTGCACGCGACCGAACACGTCCACTTCATAGCTGCTCAGCCCCAACTGGGCGCTGTAGTCATGGGTAGTGCCGGTGCTGGCGGTGCGTGTGTGGGTGCCGCTGACACCTGCTTCAATCGTTGGAAACGCCGCCGCTCGCTGAATGCGGTATTGGGCCTGGGCTTTTTCGATATTCAGGCTGGCCAGGCGCAAGTCGCGGTTGTTGGCCAGGGCCAGGGTTTGCAACTGGGCCAGGCGGCTGTCAGTGAAAAACTGCTTCCATTGGATATCGGCCGCCACGTCGCCGCTAGCGGTGGCTTGCCACTCAGTCGGTACAGGCGCTTCTGGCTGTTGGTACTGCGGCGCCAGGTTGATGCAGCCACTCAGGGCCAGTGCGGCCAGGATCGGCCAGGTAAACCTCATCATGCGTCACCTTTCTGGACGGTTGGGGTTGCGGTGCTCACGCGGCCAAAGCGGCGGCGGATCAGCACAAAGAACAGCGGAACAAAGAAGATCCCCAGCACCGTGGCGCTGAACATGCCGCCCAGTACGCCGGTGCCGATGGCACGCCGGCCAGCGGAACCGGCACCGCTGCTGATAGCCAGGGGCAGTACGCCAAACATGAAGGCCAGGGAGGTCATCAGGATCGGCCGCAGGCGCTGGCGCACGGCGGTCAGCGTGGCGTCCCGCAGGCTGGCGCCCTGCTCTTGCAGGTGCTTGGCGAACTCGACGATGAGGATCGCGTTTTTCGCCGCCAGCCCCACAGTGGTCAACAACCCGACCTGGAAGTACACGTCATTGCTCAGGCCAGTAACGCGCGTGGCCAAGACCGCACCGACAACCCCCAACGGCACCACCAGGATCACCGAGAACGGCACCGACCAACTCTCGTACAACGCCGCCAGGCACAGGAACACGAACAGTACCGACACCCCGTACAACAACGGCGCCTGGGAGCCAGACAAACGCAGTTGGTAGGACTGCCCGGTCCACTCATACCCAATGCCTTGGGGCAGTTGCTTGGCGATGGCTTCCACCGCGTCCATGGCATCGCCGGAACTCACGCCGGGGGCTGGGTCGCCCACCACTTCCAGGGAGGCGCTGCCGTTGTAGCGCTCCAGCAACGGCGAGCCATAGCTCCACGAACTGCTGGCAAAGGATGAAAACGGCACCATCTCGTCATTGCTGTTACGCACAAACCAATGGTCCAGGTCGGCCGCCTGCATGCGCGAATCGGCGGCGCCCTGCACATACACCTTCTTCACCCGGCCCTGGTTGAGGAAGTCATTCACATAGCTGCCACCCAGCGCGGTGGACAAGGTGGTGTTGATGTCGCTGGTGGTGAGGCTCAGGGCACCGGCCTTGCGGTCGTCGATGGTCACCTTCAGTTGCGGCGTATCGTCCAGACCATTGCTGCGCACGCCCAGCAGGCGCGGGTCTTGTTTGGCCAGTTCGATAAATTGCTCGCGCGCCGCCACCAGGGCGTCATGGCCGAGGCCGCCGAGGTCCTTGAGTTGCAAGTCAAAGCCGGAGCTTTGCCCCAGCCCACGCACTGCCGGTGGCTGCATGACGAACACGTCGGCATCACCAACACTCTTGAGCGCCAGGGTGGCGCGTTGGGCAATCGACGCCGCATCCTGGCCGCTGGCGGAGCGTTCACTCCAGTCCTTGAGGCGGATAAACGCCCGTGCGGTGTTCTGGCTGTTACCGCCCATGCCCAGGCCGGTGATGCTGATCATCGCCTCGACTTCGGGCTGCTTGAGCATGTAGTCCTCGAACTGCGCCATCACCGCCTGGGTGCGGCTGTCGGTGGCACCCACTGGCAGCTGGATCTGGGCCATGAGGATGCCCTGGTCTTCATCCGGCAAAAACGAGGTGGGCAGGCTGGCGTAACCGGCCGCCATGGCCAAGGCCACCAACGCGTACACCAACAGGCTGCGACGACCACGTTGCAATACCGCGCCGACCAAACCTTCGTAGCGCGCCGAGCACCGTTCAAAACCGCGGTTGAACCAGCCAAAAAAGCCGCGTTGGCTGCCGTGGGCGTCCGAAGGTTTTAGCAGCGTGGCGCACAACGCCGGTGTCAGGGTCATCGCCACCAGCACCGACAGCACCATGGCCGAAACGATGGTCACGGAAAACTGCCGGTAGATGATCCCGGTGGAGCCGCCGAAAAACGCCATCGGGATAAACACCGCGCTGAGCACCAAGGCGATGCCGATCAAGGCACTGGTGATTTCCGCCATGGATTTGCGCGTGGCCTCCAGGGCTGGTAGGCCCTCCTCGCTCATCACCCGTTCGACGTTTTCCACCACCACGATGGCATCGTCCACCAGCAAGCCGATGGCGAGCACCATGGCGAACATGGTCAGCGTATTGATCGAATAGCCGAACAACGCCAGCACGCCAAAGGTGCCGAGCAACACCACTGGCACGGTAATCGCCGGGATCAACGTGGCCCGCAGGTTTTGCAGGAACAGGAACATGATCAGCACCACCAGCACGATGGCCTCGCCCAAGGACTTGACCACTTCCTCGATGGACAGGCTCACGAACGGCGTGGTGTCGTAGGCGATCACGTTTTTGAGCTGCATTTCAGTCGGGTAGTACGGTTCCATTTCCTTGAGCTTGGCCTTGACCGCCTCGCCCACGTCGAGCGCGTTGGCGCCCGCCGCCAGTTGTACGCCCATGGCCGCCGCCGGTTTACCGTTGAGTGCGGAGTTGACGTCGTAACTTTCGCTGCCCAGCTCTACGGTTGCCACATCCCCCAGCAGTACCACCGCGCCGTCGCTGGTGGACTTGACCACCACTTGGCGAAATTCCTCGGCGGTTTGCAGTTTGCTGCGGGCGGTGATGGTGGCGTTGAGTTGCTGGCCCTTGGCGGCGGGCAGCGCGCCGAGCTGGCCGGCAGAGACTTCGGTGTTTTGCGCTTCCAGGGCGGTGCTCACGTCCGAAGGCATCAGCGCGTATTTTTCCAGCAACGCAGGGTCGAGCCAAATGCGCATGGCGTAGCCCGAGCCCAAGGTTTTCACCTCGCCCACGCCGTCGATACGGCTGATGGAGTCGAGCAAGGTGCTGGAGATGTAGTCGCCGATCTGCGTGCCGGTAACGCTGGGATTGTCCGAGGCCAACGCGGCGATCATCAGGAAGTCCGAACCGCCCTTGGTCACCGTCAGGCCCTCGCTCTGCACCGACTGGGGCAGGCGCGATTCGGCCTGTTGCAGCTTGTTCTGCACCTGCATCTGCGCCACATCCGGGTCGGTGCCGGCGCCAAAGGTCAGGTTGATACTGGCGCTGCCCGCCGAGCTGCTGGAGGACGACATGTAGGTGAGGTTGTCCAGGCCGGTGAGGGCCTGTTCGATGACTTGGGTCACCGAGTCTTCCACGGTCTTGGCCGACGCGCCGGTGTAGGTGGCCGAGATCCTTACCGTGGGCGGTGCGATATCCGGGTATTGTTCCAGCGGCAATTGGCTGATGGACAACGCGCCGCCGAGCATGATCACGATGGCGATCACCCAGGCAAAAATCGGTCGATCAATAAAGAAACGCGCCATGTTCAACCCTCCTTGGCCAGTGTGCCGGCGTCCACGGCCTGGGTTTGCACCACGGCGCCCACCCGGACTTTCTGCCCGCCTTCGACGATCACCTGGTCACCGGCCTGCAAACCGGCGGTGACCCACCACTGGTTGCCGACGGTGCGGTTGACGGTGATCACGCGCTGTTCAACCTTGCCATCGACCACCAGCAATACCGAGGTCACGCCGCTGGCGCTGCGGGTCACGGCTTTTTGCGGGATCAGGATCGCCTGGTCATCGCGGGCCTGTTCCAGCTCGCCACGCACGTACATGCCCGGCAGTAACAGGTGATCGGGGTTGGCAAATACCGCACGCAAGGTCACGGTGCCGGTGCTTTGGTTGACGCTGACGCCGCTGAACTTGAGGCGGCCTTCCTGGTTGTAGGTGCTGCCGTCATCCAGCTTGAGGCTGATGCGCGCTTCGCCGTCGCTGTTGGCTTGCAACACGCCGCTGGCCAGGTCGCGCTTGAGGCCGAGCAACTCGCTGGTGGATTGGGTCACGTCAACGTAGATCGGGTCGAGTTGCTGCACGGTGGTCAGCGCGGTGTCTTGGTCGGCCACCACCAAGGCGCCGGGGGTGACGGTTGAAATCTCGATGCGCCCGGCCACTGGCGAGCTGATGCGGGTATAGCCCAGGTTGATGCGGGCGGTCTCGACATCGGCCTGGGCCACTTGCACGTCGGCGGTGGCGGTCAGCAGGGTGGCCTGGGAGTCCTCATAGGTCTGCTGGCTGATGGCGTCGATCTTCACCAGTTGCGCATTACGGGTAGCGGTGGTCTGCGCCGATTTCAGCGTGGCGCGGGATTTACTCAAGGTCGCCTCGGCCTGGGCCAGTGTGGCCTTGTAAGGCGCGGCGTCCAGCTGGTAGAGCGCCTGGCCGACCTTGACTTCGGCACCTTCGACAAACAAGCGCTGCTGCACGATGCCGCCGACCTGTGGGCGGATCTCGGCGACCATAAAGGCTTGGGTGCGTCCGGCCAGCTCGGTGGTGAGCACCTGGCTTTTCGGTTGCACGGTCAATACCGTCACCTTGGGTGTGGCGGCCTCGGGGGCCGGGTCGCCGGCCGAACAGCCGCCGAGCACGGCGAGGATGATCACGGAAAGGAAAACCGCGGCGGTTACCAGGTATTTGGCGAAGAATTTAGTCGACATATCTGCCTCTGCAAGACGGGATGGCGCAAGCCTTACCTTCATGCTGCAAGGCAAATGTGCAGGAAAATTGAAGATTGCCCGCCTGGGTTGAATCTTTTGCGCCTGGAGGCCTAAATGGGCGGGTCCCTTTATTACGGCCTGTGTGTTCATGAAGCTGAGTATTTCCACCAAGTTGTTTGTCGCGGTGCTGGCCGGTGTGTTGCTGGTCATCCTCAGCATGGGGGTGGCCACCAGTTGGAGTTTTGGCCGCGGATTCCTGGGCTATATCAATGAACAGGCGCTGGAGCGCATGGCACCGGTATTGCCGCGCCTAGCCAGCGTTTACGCGCGTGAAGGCAGCTGGGAGTACTTTCGCAACCAGCCTGACCGCTGGTTTGAAGTGATGCGCCCAGAGCCTGGCGAGCAACAGGCGGTGCGTGACTTGCGCACGCCACAGATTTCCGACCTGACCGGGGCGCTGTTCCGTATCGCCCTGCTCGATAAAGACAAGCAACGCGTCACCGGCTACCCCGCCATCGGCGATGACGCCTTGGCTCTGCCGATTGTGGTGGCCGGTGACACCGTCGGCTGGCTGGCCGTAACGCCCTTCCAAAGCGTTACCGAAGCCGGTGGTGAACGCTTCCAGCAATACCAGTTGCGTACGAGTTTGGTGATGGGGGTGTTCTCCCTGCTGCTGGCGATGCTGATTGCCTGGTGGGTCGCCCGCACCTTGCTCGGACCGGTCAAGCGCGTGGCAGCGGCTACCCACCGCCTGGCCAGCGGCGACTACAGCGGCCGGGTGGCGGTGGCGTCCAACGACGAAGTGGGCCAGTTGGCCCGGGACTTCAACCAGTTGGCCTACACCCTGGAGCGCAACGAGAAAATGCGTCGCGAGTTCATGGCCGACGTGTCCCATGAACTGCGTACCCCGCTGTCGGTGCTGCGCGGTGAATTGGAGGCGATCGAGGACGGCGTGCGTACCCTCGACCAGAAAGCCATGAAGTCGCTGCAAGGCGAAGTCAGCATGCTCAGCAAGCTGGTGGATGACCTGTATGAGCTTTCGTTGGCGGATGTCGGCGCCCTCACCTACCGCAAGTCGCCCTGCGTGCTCAATGAGTTGCTCGAACACAGTGTCAGCATGTTCCAGGAGCGCTTGAACAACCGGCAGTTGCGCGTGGAACTGACGCTGCCCGCCCAGCCCCTTGAACTGGTGGCCGATGCCAACCGGTTGCAGCAGTTATTCTCCAACTTGCTGGAAAACGCGGTGCGCTACACCGACCCGGAGGGCGTGGTACGGATCGCCGCCGCCGTGGAGCGGGACGAGGTCCGTATCGATTTCATGGACTCCGGTCCCGGTGTATCGGCCAATCAATTGCCCCGCCTGTTCGAACGGTTCTATCGCGGCGAGTCCTCGCGCAACCGCACCAGTGGTGGCGCCGGCCTGGGCCTGGCGATCTGCCATAGTATCGCCCTCGCCCACGGCGGCAGCCTCAGCGCCGACCATTCGCCCTTGGGCGGCCTGTGGCTGACCCTGCGCCTGCCACGGAGCCTGTAAACCATGAGCGATGAACGCCCGATCCTGATCGTCGAAGACGAACCCAAGCTCGCCGCACTGATGCAGGACTACCTCACGGCGGCCGGCCACACCACCTTGTGCCTGGACAACGGCCTGCAAGTGGTGCCGGCAGTACGCGCCCACGACCCCAAGCTGATCCTGTTGGACCTGATGCTGCCCGGTCGTGACGGCATGCAACTGTGCCAAGACCTGCGGGGGTTCAGCGCGGTGCCGATCATCATGATCACCGCCCGCGTCGAAGAAGTGGACCGCCTGCTGGGCCTGGAACTGGGCGCCGACGACTACATCTGCAAGCCGTTCAGCCCCCGTGAGGTGGTGGCCAGGGTCAAGGCGATCCTGCGCCGCAGCCCGCAGTTGCTAAACACTGCGGCACCGCGCCTGGTGATTGACGAAACGCAGTACCTGGCGACTCTCGACGGCATCACCCTTGACCTCACGCCCCTGGAGCTGCGCCTGCTCAACACCTTTGCCCGCAGCCCAGGCAGAGTGTTCTCCCGCGACCAGTTGCTGGACCAGATCTACTCCGACCACCGCGTGGTCACCGACCGCACCGTGGACAGCCATATCCGCAACCTGCGGCGCAAGCTGGAACAGGCGTGCCCGGGGGAAACGCCGATTGAGTCGTTGTATGGGGTGGGGTATCGGTTCCAACTGTGAACACCAATGCCTTGTGGTGAGCGAGTAGAAACTAATCTGTGGCGAGGGAGCTTGCTCCCGTTGGACTGCGCAGCAGTCCCATTCTTTTAAATAAACAGCCGGGGCCGCTACGCGGCCCATCGGGAGCAAGCTCCCTCGCCACAAGTAAGTGTTTGGCCTTAACTGAACTGGCACCTACGTGTCTCAGCAGCAAGTTGATGCCTTCCAGAAAGGCAAGACCCGCCAGGCCGACGTAATTGCCGCCATCGGCAACCCGCCGCAAAAAGCCGAGATCATGGGCAAGGAAGTGTGGACCTACACCTACACCTTGATTCCGGCACTGCCATTCCAGCCGAACAAGTTTGAAAACACCGTGGTGGAATTCGACAAGAAAGGCGTGCTGGTGAATGCCTACAAGTCCGGTGGTACACCTGGGCAGAGTGGCAACCCGCTGATCAACGCTGCAGGCCTCTAAAACCTGCGCTGTACCCCTGTGGGAGCGGCGGTGCGACGATTCGACTTGCTCGCGAATGCGATAGGTCAGTCGACTCATTAAGTGACTGATACACCGCATTCGCGAGCAAGCCCGCTCCCACATTTTTGACCGCGCTCGGTCACACCATTGGGGTGCTGCTGACGACGCGTAAGGCCAGCCCCTCATACGCATCCAGCGTAATCGTGAACTCGCCTTCCGCCGTTAAATCCCCCTCGACCCGTTCATTGATGATGTCCACCACCAACCCGGCTGCAATATCCGGCAAGTGCAGGGTTTCGGTGATCGGCGTCGCACCGAAATTCAACGCGGTGATTTGCGTGCCTTTGCCAGCGGGCAATTCGTGCACCATCACCAGCAGCCCTGGATGCTGCACGTCCGGCACCAAAATCTGGCGGCTGGCGGCGATATCATAGGCGCGGCGTACCGCGAGGATTTTTTGCAGTTGCGAGGCGAAGGAATCCGGGTCTTGCAGCTGTGTGTTGAGGCTACCGTAGAGCGTTCGCGCGCGAGGCATGTGCCCGGCGGACAGTTCGGCGTCGGGGTTCAAGTCCACCAGGTCGTAGGCGCCGCGATGAACCCAGCGCGTATCGCCGTCCTGCATCAAGTGCGCAACCTCCTCGGCGGCCAGCGGCAATGCACCGACCAGGTCCCAACCGGACAAGGCGAACACCCCAGGCTGCATGGCGTTGTACATCACCAGCAGCACATGGATCTGGCGAATCTGCTGGATGTCCGCCTGGGTAATCGCGTCCAGGTCACGAATACCCAACGCCGCCGTGATGATGCTGGCGGTGGTGCACGACACCCCATTGGTCACGAACTTGAGGTTATACGGCGCATGTTCGCCCGCCAGGCGTTCGTACATCTGCTCGCGGATATGCTCGCGCAGGATATTGCCGGGGAAGGTCTGGCCCTGGTACAGAAAGCTGTCATTGGCGTGCAGGGTCCAGAAGTGCACCAGCTCCAGGGTAAGTTCGTCGTGGTTCTGCAACGCGTGGATCAGCGAGCCAGGATCGATGCCCAGGCTGTGCATCTGGCGCAGCATCAGGCGCAGGAATTCGGTGTCGCCCATCAGCAAGGCATGTTGGTAGGCTGGACGGGTGATGAAGTCATAGGACAGGTCGGCGCCGCCGTGGGACATGGCGGCGATGTCGTCCACCGTGAGGTTCAACTCCTGGAAACTGAAACCCCCGGCCTTGCGGATTGCCCCGCCGATCAGTTGGTTGCCGGTGATCGACAGCGGGTGGCTTTCCGACCAGGCCGTGCCATCGGGTTTGCGCTCCACGCCGAGAAAACCGTTGGCGTCCAGGCGCAGGATCTTGGCGCCCATCACGTCGATGGCATGCAGGGCGTCGCCGATAATCATCTGTTGCGCGGCGAAGGTCGGGTCCAGCCAGTTCAGTGACGGCTGGCCCTCCTTGAAGTAATGCAGGTACACCCAGCGCCGTGGCTTGCCGTCTACACCCATGACGATTGGCGTAGTGCTCCAGTCGGTTTCCTTCACGCCGGGCTCGAAAAAGATCACCCGTTGCAGTTGGCCGACGATGTAGTGCTTGTCGCGCAGCGCGTCCACCTGCAACGGGCTGAGGTTCTGCGCATCACGGCCTTCGGCGACGTCCGGCAGCAGCGGCCAGTCTTCTTCGCGGATTTCCACCATGTGGTACAGGCCGGGGTAATCCTCGTAGGCCATCTCGGCCAGGCGAAAGTCTGCACCCTTACCCGTGTGGGACGGGATCACGTCGTCGATGATCACCGCATTGTGAGCCGCGGCCATGCGGGTCATGGCCTGCAATTGCGCTTCGGTGCCCAGCTCGGGGTCGATTTCGAAGCTGATGCGGTCGAAGTTGCCGTCGATGGTCGGCGTGTGACGCGTACCGCTCAGGCCACCGGATTTCTTCAACGGGCCGTTGTGAATGCCCTGGATACCGATCTTCGACAGCGCATGCCACAGGCTTTCATCCCCCAGGGCCTCCAACACCGTACCGCCCTCGCGGGTCACGATCGACGCCGGATACGCGGTGAACCATACCGAGGATAACGCGGTGGCATCCCGAGGCCGGGTCTGTGCGTAAGGCTGCTGCCACAACCGGCCCTGGCCCGAATACAGCTTGGCGCGCTGGCGTGCCGCGTGGAGCATCGATTGCTCTACCAGCCAGTTCACATGGTTGTTTTCAGCCGCTGTCATAAGCCCTGTCCCCGTGGTCGTGAAAAGTTGCTTGTAGACATATGAGGGGCGTGGGGGGCATTCGTTGCATCGCAATGTACCTGTGGCGAGGGAGCTTGCTCCCGCTGGGCTGCGAAGCGGCCCCAGCTTTTCAGACTGGGATTGCTGCGCAATCCAACGGGACGGTGCGACGATTCGACAAGCTCCCTCGCCACAAGTGACCCGGCTCAGACTTGCTGCTGACCACCGTCGACGAACAACTCGATGCCGTTGACGAAGCTCGCATCGTCCGACGCCAGGAAAAGCGCAGCGGCGGCGATTTCTTCGGGTTCGCCCACGCGGCCCATCGGGATCTGCGAGGCCAGGTAGTCGAGCAAGCCTTGTTGCTGGGCTGCATCAGGGCCGGCCAGGTCGACCAGGCCCGGGGTGCGGGTGGCGCCGGGGCTGATGGTGTTGATGCGTACGTGGCGGTCCTTGAGGTCGAGGATCCAGTTGCGAGCAAAGGAGCGCACGGCGGCTTTGGACGCGGCGTACACACTGAATGCCGGGGTGCCGGCGCTGGCAGCGGTGGAGCCGGTGAGGATCACCGAGGCGTTCTTGGCCAGCAGCGGCAAGGCTTTTTGGACGGTGAACAGTACGCTTTTGACATTACGGTCGAAGGTGGCGTCGAAGTGCTCTTCGCTGATCTCACCCAGGGGCAGCATGGAACCGCCGCCGGCGTTGGCGAACAGGACGTCGAGGTGACCGTGGCTGCCTTGGATCTGTGCGTACAACGCGTCGAGTTGATCCAGTTGGGTCGAGTCCACTTGCACGCCGGTGGCGTTGCCCACCAGGGCGACTGCGGCGTCCAGTTCGGCGCGGCGGCGGCCAGTGATGTAGACGTGGGCGCCTTCAGCGGCGAAACGTTGGGCGGTGGCCAGGCCGATGCCAGTGGTGCCGCCGGTAACCAGTGCGATTTTGCCTTCGAGTTTGCGAGCCATGATGTTTTCCTCAGCTGTTAAGTAAGTTGTTAAGTAAGTTGCTAGGTAAGTTGCTAGGTAAGTTGTTGCGGTGTGGGAGAAGCATATCGACGGCTCGTAACTTTCAAAATAGAATCATCTGAAACTCATCGTTGCAGATTTGAAATGAGCAAACTCCCGGATTTCGAAGGCTTGGCCATGTTTGCCAAAGTGGCAGAGGAAGGTTCGTTCGCGGCGGCGGCGCGGCTGATGGGCGTGTCGGTGCCCACCGTGTCGCGGGCGGTGGCGCGTTTGGAGGAGCGCCTGGGTGGGCGTTTGTTCAACCGCACGTCGCGTCAGTTGGCGTTGACCGAGTTCGGCATCAGCATGGCGGCCAGGGCTGGCGAGGTGTATCGCCAGGCCGAAGAAGTGGAAAGCGCGGCCCGGGAACTGTCGGTACAGCCGCGCGGGCATGTGCGGCTGGCGGTGCCGATGGCGTTCGGTTTGCGTTGGGTGGCGCCGTTGCTGCCAGCGTTGATCCGACAATACCCGGAGCTGACGGTGGACCTGCACTTGTCGGACGCCTCGGTGGATTTGATCGCCGAAGGCTTCGACGCGGCGCTGCGAATCGCCACCCTGCCCGACTCGTCCCTGGTGGCGCGGCGCTTGTGTGGCGTCACCCAATACCTGGTCGCGGCGCCCGCCTACCTCGACGCCAACGGCCACCCCGCTCATCCACGGGACCTCAGCGGCCGCCCCTGCCTGAGCTATGCCTATCGCGCGCGCAGTCAGGTCTGGCGGTTTACCCATGACGATGGCCGCGAGGAGGATGTAACGCCCAACGGCCCGTTGCGGGTCACCAACTCCGAAGCCTTGCTGCCGGTGCTGCTCGAAGGTTTGGCGGTTGCCGAACTGCCGGAGTTCATTGCCAGCGAATACCTGGCGGATGGGCGCTTGGAAAGGGTTCTACCGGGGTGGAACATGGCCACGGGCGGCTTGTATTTCGTCACGCCTTCGGCCCGCAGTCGGCCGATGAAGATCAAGGCACTCTCGGATTTTTTTGCCGAGCACCTGAGTACCCCCACATGGCGCTGGCACTTGTAGGAGCGAGCTTGCTCGCGAAAAACGTTAACGCTAACGCGTACTGTCAGGATGCCCGCGTCGTGCTTGAGTTTTTCGCGAGCAAGCTCGCTCCTACAACGGGCCGGTGAGGTAGCCAATGAATAGCCGGAACAGCTCGGCATTGGTGGAAATG
Organism: Pseudomonas sp. 18175; assembly: GCF_050432925.1. Lineage (NCBI taxonomy): Bacteria > Pseudomonadati > Pseudomonadota > Gammaproteobacteria > Pseudomonadales > Pseudomonadaceae > Pseudomonas > Pseudomonas sp. 18175. Next base: position 14,031 of record NZ_JBKFTO010000044.1, read on the forward strand.
TCGAGCCGTTGGTAGATGTTGTGTTTGTGCACCTTCACGGTGCCTTCGGAGATGTTCAGCACCGCCGCGATCGACTGGCTGCTGTNTAGCCGGAACAGCTCGGCATTGGTGGAAATGTCGAGCCGTTGGTAGATGTTGTGTTTGTGCACCTTCACGGTGCCTTCGGAGATGTTCAGCACCGCCGCGATCGACTGGCTGCTGTGCCCTTGCAGGATCAGCTTGGCGATGTAGCGCTGGGTCTCCGTCAGTTGCCCTTGCAGGATGTGCACGAACGCATCTTCGGAACGGGCGTCGGTGTTTTCCGCGCTGGCATAGAAGTCGCTGTGCCTGAGCCGGCAATGCAGCTCCAGCAAAGCGCTGATCACCGGTGCCAGGCCTTCCAGGGCCTTGATTTCGCTGGACAGAAACGCGCCATTCTTGAGGTTGCGCATCAACGAATACACCACCGCCACCCGCGGTTGTACGGGAACGATAAAGCCGATTTCTTCAATCTGCGTGCCATGCTCGGAGGACACGCAGGGGTGCAAGTCCGGGGAAATCGCAAAGCCCGACGAGAAGAAGCAGTCCGGTGCCAGGTCGCTCATGCGGTACACACCGGCCGGGTGATCGTTGATGCAGGCCACGTAGAACGGGTCCAGCAGGTAGCCGCCGCGCAGGTAGGCGCTCAGGGTCTTTTCCGGCACCGAGCGGTTGTAGCCGTTGTGGATCAGCAGCGGCGACTGGTTGAAGCGAAACAGGTAGCCGCAACTCATCTCGAAGCCCAGGGTGCTTCTTAGCGCTGTATCGATGCACGCCCCCAAGCGATCGGTGCCAACGGCACCGATCAGGGTCGAGAGCATCTTCGCGTCCGCGTCTCTCATGGTTGCCACACTTCTGGTCAGGTCAATTCGGGCGTGCCCACAGGCAGCTGCTGCTGGCGGTCCTGCTCCCCCAGTTCGAGGGCCTTGGGCACCGCCAACCAGTAAGCAAGTGCCATGCCGAGCAGGCCGCCACCGAGTTTACCGATAATCAGCGGCAGAATCAGAGAGGGCTGGAAATTGGCGGAGTACGCCAGGTGGTCACCAAAGGTGAACGCCGCGCACACCGAAAAAGCGATCACCAGCACCTTGTCCTTGGGCGGCATGTCGGCCACCAGGCGGAACATCGCCAGGATATTTGCTGATGCGGCCAACAGGCCCGCTGCCCCTACCGCAGACAAGCCCAGTACCGCAGCAGCCTTTTCAATCGGGCGCGACAGAAAGCGCTTGATCAGGTAGACCATCGGGAACGCACCACACAGCATGATGCCCACGTAGCCGGCGATCTCCAGGGCGCGGAACTGGTCTTCTTTATCGGCAATGATCGGCGCAAAGCCCCAGGTGCCGAACACCGAGCTGAAAAAGCCGGTGAAGTATTCAACGATGGATGCCACCAGTACCAAGGTCACCGCGCCGTACACCACTTGGCCCAGGCGCAGGAAGATCTGCACCATCAGGTTGGGCAAGTAACGCAACGCGGCGGCCAGAGCAACGCAGAACACAATCAACGGCATCAGGTTGCGCACCAGCATGCCCAGGTCAAAATGCAACGCTTGGGTGGGCGCGCCGAAGGTGGCGATGTCCGGCCTTACGCCGAGCCCAAGGAACTCGATGCCCATGGCAATCATGATGATGCTGATGGGAATGCTCAGCAGCCCGGCCATGATGCCCAGGGCCATGTACTTGTGATCGGCCTTGGCCAACATCGCCAGGCCCACCGGGATGACGAAGATCACCGTGGAGCCGGACTGAAACCCGGTGATCAGGCCGAGAATCCAACCTTCCGGGCTTTGGGACAGTGCGTGGGCCAATTGATAGCCGCCCAAATCCGCCGCGATGAAAATCGGCCCGGCAATGCCGGCGTCCGAGCCCATCGCCAGAAAGATTGGCGCTAACAGTTTGGTGATGAAGCTGGTGATGAAGGGAATGGCGGCCATGATGCCTGCAACCGGAAGGAAGATTGGCCCAATGCTGTGGATGCCCGCGTTGAACTCTTTGGCCAGCTCCGATTCGGCGCTGAACACTGATGCCAGCCCGCCGATGACGGCGCACACCATGATGACGTAAATGACATACGTGCCTATATGTTCCATTGCAGCCTCTGCTTTTTAGAAAGTTATTGTTGGGCAGATGGGTGTTGCAGAAGGTGTTCTTATTGGCGGTCAGTTATCTGACTCAGAGTGCGGTGTAACCGTTGTCGACGAACAGTTGGGCGCCATTGACGAAGCTGGCATCGTCGCTGGCCAGGAACAGCGCGGCCTTGGCGACCTCTGCGGGTACACACAGGCGGCCCTGCATCGCGCTGATCGCCTCGTCGGAGGCATCCACTCCAAGGCCTCGCAACAGATCCAGCTCGCGCTTGCCATGGGCCGTAGCGATAAAGCCTGGGCAAAGGGCATTGCTGCGGATATTGCGATCTCGGAATTCCACCGCGATGGCCCGGGCAAACATGTGGCAGGCGCCTTTGGTGGTGCAGTAGAGGACTTCCATCGGCGTGCCGACCACGGCAGAGATGGACGACGTGGAAATAATGCTCCCACCGCCCGCCTCGATCATGCCCGGTAACACCGCCTTGGTGACCAGGAACATGCTTTTGACGTTGATGTTCATCAAGCGCTCCCAGTCCGCTTCGACGGTTTCCAGGAACGGCCCGGCGGCAATGGTGCCGGCGTGGTTCATCAACACCGTGATCGGGCCAAAGCGCTGTTCGGCGAGCCTGACCGAGTGGTGTACCTGGTCGGCTATGGAGACATCCGTGGGCAGGAAATATGCGGTACCGCCCTCGGCATTGATACGTGCGGCAACGGCTTCACCGTCGCTGGAGGGCAGGTCGAGGATTGCGACCTTGGCGCCTTCTTGTGCGAACAGTTGCGACACCGCCAGGCCACAACCGCCTGCTCCGCCACTGATCAATGCCACTTTGCCGTTTAATCGTCCCATGGGGCGTTCCTCGTTGATTAGCTTGGTAAATCCTGGGGAGTGAAGCTAACGAGGGGGCGCTGAATGGTCCATATACCGGGTGGTATATGGAGCCCTTGCAGGCTGGGTCGGAGTGCATATCCATTATTTAGGTGAAGGCCGCTATTGGTTTCGCCCTTACGGCGAGTCACTTTGGAAAAGAGCCCCAAAGTAACCAAAGGGCTCTTGCCCCACCACTCGGCACCTCGCTTAGGCTCGGTGTGCCCGAACGCAGGCTTGAATCCGTGGGCCGCCGCCACGCGCCATCCATGGCGCGGGG
>NZ_JBKFTO010000045.1:0-14760 GCF_050432925.1 Pseudomonas sp. 18175
CAATTGGCGTTTGCCTGATCATGTCTACCTGAATCGCGAGCGCGAGCCTGTGAATAAACAAGTCACTTGAGATCTGACGCGACAACTACGTTGACACACACCGCTGCACGATAAGGATAGTCCTGCGCAGCAAACCTTGATTCTGACTGCGCTCTCTAGCGAGGGGGCAAGCGTTGCGCATACCCCACCCACTGCCATCCTTTTTACTTATAAAACTTACTGAAGCGGCTCGAAAGAGTTGCTGGCTCAATGGTTTCCCAGCTTTCTGGATCCGCCGTAACGCTGAACATTAGCCAGGCCCGCCACAGAAAAAAAGCAGCGACCATGCTCGCTTCAATTGTCGCAAATACAGTAGTGTTATACATGTAATTCGGATCATCTTTCCCAAAAAGCATCAGCACTGGAAATATCGATGCGAACCAGCCTGCAACGAATGTCAGGCAAAAAGCTATAGCAGCCGTAAATGCCATAAAAATAGGAACTTGATATCTATAGTGAGTCGCGAACATTTTTTCGCCGCTCTCTTTCTGAAGTCCATATATAAAGCCGTCGTTTTCTTCTTTTTTGCTTTTATTTTTAAAAACGCCGTACAACGTCACATTTTCGCCAGCCTCCAGTTCTTCGTAAAACTTATTCGTCAGCTGTAGTTTTGGTATCACGGCCCCATTAATACTGACATTAGCCTTATACCCTCCACTTATACGATCCGTATGCCGAACGTAATCGACTTTCCCAGAAAACTTCACGCAATCAAATTTCATTACTACCTATCCCTGCCTTCGCTTAAAAAATTGCATTCAGTTCATGCCAAGAGCCCTTCTATGATGGTTGCAGGTGGGCACGCGGAAGCTATTCAATGCACGCTCTATGAAGCGGCTAGCATCGAGGCCCCCGAGCCATGCCACCATCATCAAACCATCGCTCCTGATACCGTGACGCCTTGATCGTCGACCGCCTGACCGATCTAATGCCACGATAATATCATTATGGTCTGTTTATCGGAACATGCTTCGCGTGGCTCTATCCTCACTTTTGAGGATCCGTCTCATGCATCTGAAAGAAGCGTTGGCAGGGGCGTTGCGTGGAGCTCGTGCTCACCAGGGTTTGAATTACGAAGATTTAGCGGGGGCAACGCACAGAACGTACGTTGGGAAGCTTGAGCAAGCCCGAGCGAATGCGACGTTGGAGAAACTGGACGAGATCGCTGACTACCTAGGCCTCGACCTTTTGACTATGGTCACTCTCGCCATTGCGGCTCAGGGTGACGAACTCCCCTCGGAGGTTTTGCAGCGTACTGCCTTGCGAGTCAGGGAATTCGAGATGTCTGGAGGGTGGCAGTTGGTAGAGGAGCAATTCAGTGATGGAAAGCTCATCAAGCGCTCCCAGGGTAAGCCAAAGCGGCCCGTAAATGCGATCTACATTCGAGCCTTGAAAGCGCAAGGTGCCGACAGGAAAACAATCGCCGAAAAACTCGGCATTGCCAGAAGCACAGTCCAAAAATATTGGAATACATAAGTCCGCAGAACATCAGCAAGCCTGCAATTTAAGCGAATCGCGGTTTATGGCGCGCCCTATCGGGTCGGCTGTCGTAAACCATGCAATGGCTGACGCCATGTCATGGCCCTTTGGACTTCCATCCTCGCGCCTCCGGCCTTACTGGCCTGCGCGCTCCGCTTGCTCTGGTTATTTCCATCGATGGAGGAAACTAGAGATACCTCAGTCCCGCGCACTGGAGTGTAGTCATCCTGTCTGTCCATATTTCTATTGGAAGGTGCGGTCGCTGGGTGGACAATACGGTTTTGGTGACCTGGTAGGTGGCCATTGAGGAAGGAATGATGGCCGAATCTGTGCGAGTAGTTCGTTAATGAAGCAAGTAAGGCTAATCCGACATGGAGAAAGTGCCGCTAACGCCGGCGAAGCCAGTTTGGATCACGCGACCATTCCTCTCACGCTTAGGGGAATCGAGCAGGCTCACTTGGTGGCGCGGTCAATCATCCAGCCTCCGGCTCTAATCGTCGCATCGCCGTTCTCCCGAGCGCAGTCAACCGCTATGCCGACCACAGCGGCTTTCCCTCAGATCCCTTTTGAAACTTGGCCCATCCAAGAGTTTACTTACCTTGAGCCTGCGCGGTGCATCAACACGACAGTTGCTCAGAGACGAGGGTGGGTGGACGCATATTGGGCCAAGGCCGACCCCACATTCATCGATGGTGAAGGCGCTGAGTCATTTTTAGATTTCACGTATAGAGCTCGGTCTTTCCTGGAGCGTCTTGAAGAGCATCATGCCAACCACGTCATTGCTTTTTCCCATGGCCAGTTCATCAACGCTGTAGCCTGGCTGATTGAGCGCAAGCCGCTCAGCATAGATGGCGGAGCTATGGTGGACTGGCGTGAGTATGAGATCGCAAACCACGTGCCCAATTGTGGTGAGTGCCTGCTTTCGAAAGATCCCGGCGAATCCCGTTGGAGAGTAGACCGGTCAGCCCCTGACGAACCTCAAATGGATGCAACTTGGCGAGTGCCAGGCAGAGCCTATTAAGTCGTTCGTGATCCTGAGCGCCTACTCATTGAATAGCGCGCAGTGGCTCTCTCAGCAGCAGCCTATCCAACGCCAGATACTGATACGGCTATGTACGCGGAGGAAAGGCTGATACAGGGTAAGCGGACGGGCATCCCGTCTTGCGCAGCTAAGCCGGTTGCCATCGATGCGGCAACAACTCCCCAATCTCACTCGCCCGCTGCGTCGGCAGGCGAGTAAGAACGTCCTTCAGATAAGCATACGCATCATGCCCGTTGAGCTTGGCCGATTGGATCAAGCTCATCAACGCAGCCGCACGTTGACCGCTGCGTAGAGAACCGGCGAAGAGCCAATTTTTGCGCCCAAGCGCCCATGGCCTTACCTGANTTGGATCAAGCTCATCAACGCAGCCGCACGTTGACCGCTGCGTAGAGAACCGGCGAAGAGCCAATTTTTGCGCCCAAGCGCCCATGGCCTTACCTGATTTTCGATGTGGTTGTTGTCTATGGGCACCGTGCCGTCGTCCAGGTAACGGCGCAACGCAGCCCAACGTTTGAGGCTGTAATCCAAGGCTTTGGTAATCCCCAAACCTTCATGCACAAGCTCGCGCTGGGTGATCATCCAGGTATGAAACGCATCCATCAGGGGCGCTGCTTTCTCCTGACGTATTCGTCGCCGGACATCCGGTTCCAAATCGCGAGCTTCGCGCTCAACTTCATATAAAGCCGCGATGTACCGCAACGCTTGCTCGGCAAGCACGCTTTTATTGGTGATGTGCAGGTCGTAGAACTTGCGACGAGCATGGGTCATACAGCCGATTTCGGTGACGCCAAGTGCAAAACTGGCTTTGTAACCGCTGTAATCGTCACAGACCAACTTGCCTTTCCAGTCGCCCAGAAAGTTGCGCGCATATTCGCCCGAGCGACCAGGGCTGAAGTCGTACACTACTGCGCTGATCTCAGCGAACGCGGTCGTGGCATAGCCCCAAACATAAGCTCGATGGGTTTTCTTCTCACCCGGCGCGAGCATCTGTACCGGCGTTTCATCGACGTGCACCACGTTGTGCTCAAGCACTACCTCGCGCAGGGCATCCACCAGTGGCTGCAATTGCACACCGCAAGCGCCGACCCAACTGGCCAGTGTTGATCGAGGAATTGCGAGACCGGCTCGCCCGAAGATTTGCTCTTGGCGGTACAGCGGTAAATGGTCGGCGTATTTTGCGATCATCACTTGGGCCAGCAGTCCGGCAGTCGGGATGCCTTTGTCGATCACCTGCGCCGGCACTGGCTCTTGAATCAGGGTCTCGCAATTATTGCAGACCCATTTGCCACGAATATGCCGTTCTACGCTGAACACGCCAGGCGTGTAGTCGAGCTTCTCGCTGACGTCTTCGCCGATGCGCTTGAGGGCGCAGCCGCATTGGCACTGGGTGTTTTCGGGATCGTGATGAATCAGCGTGCGAGGAAACTCGGCAGGTAACGCAGTGCGTTTGGGTTGCTGGCGGACTGCTGATTGCGCTGGTTTTGGTGCCAGTATTTCAAGCTCTGCTTCGATGGCGGCCAGATCGGTCTCAATCAGATCGTCGAGCAAGCTGGCCTGATCAGGGCTGAACGACTCGGAGCGTTTGGCGAAGCGGTGGCGTTTGAGCAGGGCTATTTCGTGAATGAGTTGCTGGTTCCGGGTCTTCTGATGCAGCACCTCTTTGTCGAGGCTCGCCAGCTGCGTATCTAGATGCTCAACGCGGTTGAGCAACTGCGCAGCGAGGCTGCGCAGTTGTTCGGTGTCGAGCTGATCGAGAGGAGGAGTAGGAATCATGGCGATGACTCTGCCCGATCTGCTGATCGATGTATGTCATCCATGTCTCTTAATGGTTACGGATGGCTCCGTCAGACCCAAGCCATTGCCAGGGAAGACCGACCACCAGTGCCTGAAGCTGCTCAGTATTTAGCTCCATTTGGTCACCATGCCGATTACTCGGCCAGGAGAATTTTCCTTGATGTAGACGGCGTGCCGCCAGCCAAACGCCCAAGCCGTCGTGCACCAACACTTTCATGCGGTTGCCCCGGCGGTTGGCAAAGAGATAAGCGCAGTGCGGCTGCGCCGCACCGAAAACAGACACGACTCGTGCGAGGGCTTTCTCGGTGCCGGAGCGCATATCCATCGGTTCGGTCGCCAGCCAAATTGCGTCGATGCGGATCACGAAGCAAGTCCACGGACAAATCGGACGCATCCCTCGGGATCGGAAGCTGGCCATTTCACCGTGATGATTTGCTCGCCAAATGGCAGCTCGATGATCAAAGATAACTCGGCCTGCCTTTTCAGGGCGACCTTTACCGGAACGAACGCCGGCAGGGTTGCGGGTGGTTGATCTCGAAAAAGTGGCAGCCACTTACGGATCACGTTGGCATTGATACCGTGACTGATGGCAACGCTGGAGATGGAGGCGCCGGGTTGCAGGCATTCCTGGACAACCTGGGCTTTAAACGACTTGGGGTAAGAGCTTCGTTGGCGCATTTAAGGGCTATCGCGTCCGCTTAAAAATAGGCGGACACCATCGCCCTTAATTTGGGAGAACGGTAGGTGGGTTCACCGTTCGCTTACGATACAGGCCAGAGCAGAGGCTGATTCTCTCCAAGTGGGTAGCGTTAGCGGCAGCACTGCTGGTGAGCTCTTGGCGCGAGAGGTATGCCAAGTATTGCGAGAAGTTACCTTCGAGCGTCGGACGATGACCAAATTGAGCCAGGCGTCTTGGGATGAGATTTATGCGGGCCATTTCGTGGTGAGCGTCGAGGGTTGGCGGATATCGATCTACAACAATTGTGACACGCTCGACTACTGCGAAGAATGCGTGAGTCCAGACGGAGGGCGATGGTCGTTTGGCGCAGGGGATCGATTTGGAACAGACCCCATTGCGTTACTCAGCACTTGGGAGCATCAGACGCTTGAACGTCTCCTAAAGGCGCTCTAGGGAGCCAAGGTCGCGCGGGCCTCTGCGAGGACGGCTGTCGTAAACCAAGCCTCGTCGTTGTCGAGTCTTGGCCCTGTGGGCTTTCCTCCTCCCGCCTGCGCGCTCCGCTTGCGACACTTCCTCCTCACTTCGTAATGAACGAACGGGAAACACGCCGACGGTGACTGACTGCTCATCTGCATCGGCTATAGATAGATGACGAAGCTTCGAAAACCTGATTCGTCGTGTTAGGATCGCCCACTCGGTCAACCTGGATCGCGCGGTCGGCACGCATAGTTAACGCTCAGGTGTAACACCCCTTTTCTTCGCAATGCATTCGACAAGTCAAATGCGGACAGCCGACACCGTTAGACACCTGGAGAATGGCTATGCGCGTCCCTGTTTACTATCAAGACCTCACTAGCGGCAGCGGCTTTTCGCGTATCGCAAAAAATCTAAAGCGTGACTGGCCTGGAGCCGACCCTATCGGTCTCTCAAAGGCGCAAAATGTTCTCGCCCGGTGCTTTGGATACTCTGACTACCATGACGTCAGATCCTCAATACAGCCAGAAACACCGGACTTACCTTCTTTAGCTCTCGTGGTAGCGCAGTGCATGAAGACACTTTCTGCTGAGCTGCTAGGTGGCGGCCGCTGGGCACTATTCGATATGGGTGAGCTCCAGGAGAAAATTTTCGGATGGCCATTTCTGCAACTGAGCGCTTACCGTGAACACTATGGTCACTCTGACAGTCGGCTCGCGGGGCAATTGGCGAAAGCTGAGCTCATTCAGGCATTCCTGGCCACTCAGAAAACCAAACCCAAGCCCTACGTCGACAAGCTGCACATCGAAAAACCTCAAGCTATGACAGGGCATAAACCGACAGCATCTACAGCGGGATACGTGCCAACTTCGATGGGCGTGTGCCTCAATGAATTGCCGTATGGCCCCGATCGCTCCTCAATTTCGCCTGACGGGAAATGTGTAACATGTAGGCCATCAACGCAACGAGCGCTCCACTGATGAGACATTGCATATCTGCTTAGCCGCGACGTCGCCCACTGACATAGGTGGACGACTTCGAACGAACTTGGCCTGTGGGTCTTTAGATACTCCCGCCAACATCCAAATCACCGCAGCCTGATCTCTTTTTCGCCACGCTATAGTCCACCCTGACGGGCCTTCCGGTGCCGCTCACACGTACTTGGGTGGACTTCGGTTGAGTCACATGGTGATGTTCATCACATACCTAGATCGTGCTCGAGACGGTAACCTCTAAGTTCTGATGTGAGCTTTTTCAGCGGCAAGAAGTGCAGAAGACCGTCTGCCAGGTACTGACCATGACATGAGAGCAACGCAATGTGTTCGGGTAGTGCATCAAGCGATGGCATCCCGCTGCCAGCCTCCGCGTAAGCTTTTTCTAACGTACGGAGTACGTCCCCCCAACCCACCGACGGGGGAGGTATTCCATTGAGCTGCGCGGAGGTTGGGGCCCAAAGCTATGGAGTAGATCCATAACTGCTTGATTAAGGCCTGTAGCTCCAAGATGGGCCAGCGCGACCTTCGAGTGCATCCCGACTTGAGACAGGTTAAGCCGCGAGCGGTTCGTATTTACCTGGATCATGCTTGCTTGCCAGCATCCTGACCTTCCTCGGTTGCAGCACCGACTGGAGCCATAGCTGCGAACTCCTGCCGCACCTGATCCTCGCATTTATGGCAGGCAAAATATTGGATTCGTTCCATATCTCCTGTCACAAAAGCACCGCAATGCTCGCACGTAACTGCCTGCCATCCGCGATCAAAGCATGAAACGCAACTCCACAAACCATCGATGACGAATACGGAAGGCCGCGTGCACTGACAGTTATGGCAAGACGCAATATGTTCGGCGCCCTCCTCCCACCACTGATCCCCCTCATGGATGTGAGCGGCACAGAGATCAATCAAAGAGTCGGTGTTGAAAGCGAAGTGGCACGTCGGACACTCGGTGAGCTTTGCATCGAAGAACTCTATTTCTTCATTGCATCCTAGGCAGGGTAATTTGATGTCAGCCTTCACCACCGCAGTGTCACTGACCCCGCACACCAAGCAACTGTAATCTGTCCCCCAGACGTGCACTTCACCCGCCACTGCTGACGCCAGCTCGCAGTGCCCGCACGCTATGATCGTCTTGCCTTTTTTCACCTCGATTTCGATTTTCGGCTTGAGGATCGTGAACCGAGAGTTGAGAAAATCACGCTGCCTCATCATGCGGTGGTTCAGTTTTTGAAGCTCAATTTTGTAAGGCTCGAAAACGTCCTTCCATGTCTCTGTGAGCATGGCATACAGGTAGTGCCATGAGGCCCACTGCTCAACGATGACGCCCGCTTGAGTGGCGGCGAGGTCGTCATGACCTGAATGAGCGAAGTGGACGATTTGGTTGCGATGTTCACCTAGGGCTTTGAAGTTATCGGAGGCGGCGGTGTCAATTCTCTCTCCAAGTATCGAATTGATCCGCTTCAGAGCGTCATCGAGATAGACGGAAAGAAAGTCTCCGACGTACAGGTTTTGGAGGTCGGCTGTCTCTGGTTTGGACAACATAAGCGTCCAGTGCTCCGCCATTAGGCGTGCTTTCAGAAAGAGCTCAATGGCCGTATACAAGTCGACGATAGAGTTCTTGGGTCTTTCCTTGACGTGATCCAGTGACGTCACTACGAACCCCAACGCGTTCTTCACCAAAGCATCGAACAGCTGTTCCTTCGTCCGCTTTTCCTGCTTGAGCCACTTTCTTCCCATGAGTCCCACCTAAGTCAATGCACGGCCGCGTGATAGCTGATGTGCCGCCTGAGATTTTGACTCAATGGACATGATGGCGCCATAGTGGCTCAGCGCCCTTTCTATAGGAACGCTGCGGTTCACCCTCCAAACCTGGGTGTGAGACCAATCAGGGAGTGATCGATGTTCACGTACGACGTAGCCCAGCCTACGGATCAAATGCTGCTGAGCGAAATCCTAAACCTCGATAACGGGGAGCCTTTGGACGTAGACGCGTTTCTAAGACGAGATTTGGTCGTCGTTATACAGGATAGGAACGAACTCGCTGGCCGCTATGCTCGCGACCCAAGTCAGCCATGGCTGGTATGCAGGATTTGCGGCGGTGCGGTGATGCTTGTGCTCACGCAACAGCGGCGATTCCACTTTCGTCATCATCCAGATGAAGAAGGCACCAAGAACTGCCCAATTTCGACCAAGGGGGCCTTCAGCACCGATCAGATCAATCGGATGAAGTACAACGCTGCGAAAGAAAGCGCGGCCCATCTACGACTCAAAGGGATCATTCGTGACAGTTTGTATGCAGACGCCGCCTGCTCGGAACCGGAGGTTGAAAAGGTATGGCGCGGAATGCCCATCGCTGATCGGGCAACATGGCGCAAGCCGGATGTCCAGGTTTACCGGGAGCAGCAGCGGTTCGCATTTGAAGTCCAGCTATCCACTACCTTTCTGACGGAAATCGTAGGCAGGAGAGAGTTCTACCGCGTCAACGGTGGTGCCATCGTGTGGGTGTTCGAGGGCTTCAATCCCCAAGAAAATCGTACCGCTGAACAGGATATTTTCTACCTCAATAACCTGAACGTCTTCGTTGTCAATGAGCGAACGCTGGAGCGCTCCCGAGAAGCAAAACGTATGGCGCTGACCTGCTGGTACGCGGTTCCACACCTCAAAGATCGGATGATCTTCAACGAATGGCATGAAGAAGAGGTGTTTCTTGATCAGCTAACGGTCGATACGGAACAGAATCAGCACCGAGTAGCCAATTCCGAAAAAGGCACAGAGCCCAATTTTTATAGCCTTGAACTATGAACACCAGGAGAAACGCGAAGCTCTCTACGCAGCCGCTCCCACAAGCTACGTGCTCGTATAAATCATCACGGAGTAGGACAGTAGTATGGGCGCGCAAAGTATCGCCAGTCCCAGGCCCGACGGGAGTCGAAAACGATCAAGGGGGCGGCGCAGTACTCGCTCGCACACGCAGCTCAAAGGGCAGCACCTCATGAACACCTCCTACGCTCCGCCCTTCTATCACATCCACCAACATCTCCACTGCTCGCATGCCGAACAGCTCAGCCGGCTGAGCAACTGTGGTCAACGGAGGGGTGCAGAAGCTTGCGAAAGAAATGTCATCAAAACCTGCGAGCGAGATGTCCCGAGGAACCTGCACCCCTTGCTCATTAAGATAACGCAGCGCTCCAATGGCCATTTCATCATTTTCGCAGAACAAAGCTGTAGGCCGCTCAATCAATGCCAGCAATTTCCGAGCACCTTCATAGCCTGCCTCAAGGCTGAAGTCGCCATGACAAACGAGGTCTGTATCTACTTCCACAGCAGCCTCGTCTAGTGCCTCCAGATAACCGGCTATTCGTCCCCGAGTCAGAGGACTTTCGGTAGGCCCCTGGATTAAACCGATCCTGCGATGCCCAAGTTCGATCAGGTACTGGGTCATCGCCTTGGCCGCCTGGAGATTATCAAGACACAATGACGGGTAGCGCCGGCTCTCAAGCACCTCACAGACGTTGACTAAGGGTATGGTCTTAGAAGGTTGATCCTCAAATGGGTCGAATGCTCGCAGCTGTATCACGCCGTCAGCTTGGTGAGCTTCAATCAGTTGGGCAAACTCTCGCTCCAACGTTTCATTGCCTTGCGTATCGCAAAGCAGAACCCGATAGCCGAGATCGCGCGCAGCACGTTGCGCGCCACTAATGATTCGGGAGTAAAAGACATTGGCAATGCTGGGAACCAGAATCACTAGATTCAGTGTCTTGCGCGAACGGAACTGAACCGCCATCAAATTCGGTTTGTAGCCTGTTTCTTGGATCGCCGCACTCACCTTTTTTCTTGTGGCTTCAGCCACCCGCTCTGGGAATGTCAGCGTTCTTGATACGGTTGCTACAGAGACGCCTGCCAGCTTTGCAACCTCACGAATGTTCGACACTTTACCGCCCCTCAATCATCGACTCGATAAGTCTACAGCACCTGCTAAGAAGGTGCCGGAAGCAAGCCCAAGGCAAAACCAGGATGCTCAACCGAGCACCCTGCGCCGAGTCTCAAACGTTGATTAATGGACTAGCTGATTTCGACCCGCAAGGTAAGCAAAGACGGTTTGCAGTGCGGCACATGCAATAAGAAGCGCCAACACGGCCTGCCATGTTCCCGTAATTTCATGAATCACCCCGGCGAGGTATGGGCCTACGGATCCCAGACCGTACCCCACACATTGGGCCATTCCGGAGAGCGCCCCGGCCTGGTGATGATCGGATGTACGGAGGCCAAAAAGTGTCAGACACGTCACCATCGACATGCCTGCTCCGACACCTGCAAATAGAATCCAGAGCATCGACAAACTAGGAGCGAAATACAGGCCCGCCATGCCGACCACGATCGTCAGAGAGCAAACGGCACCGATAACCCGTTGATCCCTCATTTTTTTGAGTGCTACAGACGTGGCCAAGTTCGCGATCACGGCGATAGCCTGGTACATGAAAAGGTGCAATCCCGACTCATGCTCACTGAAGCCGTTAACCTTTGCGATGGTTGGGTACCAGTCAATTATCGTGTAGAAAACGACCGTCTGCAGCACCATGAACATCGATACCTGCCAAGCAATTGCACTCCTCCATACGTTGGTTGGAGCATGTTTCCGCTCCCCGACGGGCTGTACTTCTGGCGCCTTTTTGAATTGCGGAATCCATACAACCAATGCCACCGTGCCCAGAATTGCCCAGATGGAAATAGAGAGCTTCCAACCAAGCGCTGAAGCTGATGCCAAGGGAGCAGAAAGCCCACTAGCAAGTGCAGCGGCCATTGCCATAGTTGCCGCATACAAACCAACACAAAGCGCTGTGTTCTCGGGGAAGTCGCGCTTAACCAAAGGGACAATCAAGACGTTGGCAATCGCTATACCCAGGCCGATCGACAGAGTGCCGAACCATAGCCCGGCGTAGTTGGTGAATGAGCGAATCAAGCATCCCACAATGATAAAGATCAACGCGGCGCCCAATGCACGCTCGACGCCGACTCGACGGATCATCCACGGCGCAAAGGGAGCGGCCGAAGCAAAGATCAACAGTGGTAACGCATTAATTAGCCCCGCAGCGGTGGTGGAGAGACCAAAGAACGCCATCACATCATGAAGCACGGGCCCCACTGACGTAATGGGAGCTCGAAGGTTTGCAGCAATAAGCAGAATGCCGATTAGGAGCAGCGAGAACATTTTCGTCTGAGGCTTCACCACAAACGAACCAGGGGTTTCAATTTTTGACATAACTTTACGCAAGAGTGATTCGGAGCTTCTCAGCTCCTTGATGATGCGTTGGTTGACGTTAACGCCTACGCAAGCCGCTTTGATTCAGCTTGATCAGTCAGATCACCGAGGCCAGAGAACTCAGTGGGATGGGGCCTATCAAAAGGTTCAATTCTCAGCAGCGCAATAACGCATATGCCAAACCGCCCAATCTTCCCTGGAAAGCCGTCTGCTGCAAGCCAAGCTGACTTCGGCGCCTGTCATGCCTCGCAGTGTAACCGGTTACATTTTAGACTGTCCACGCCTCGTTACCTGGCGGCAAGCCATGTGGCGGGACGAAAGAGACGCTCTTGTGAGCCTAATCCTTTGACGCTGAACACGTTTTCCGCATCGGGAAACGTTTGCTGACTCAAGAGGTTGCGCTTAATGCACAAGGCGTAGCAGCTACAACTTTCTGCGTGTGAATCTCCTTATGACTGGGCTCTGGAAAAAAACGGCGGGACTTGTTGCCAACAATCGCCACTTCATCGTTGCCGCTGGACTCGCAATTTATGTGGTGATCGGCCTAGCGCAATATGTCGTGTGCACGGCATGGCCGCGCCTTTCTGAAAGTACTCAGGCTGCCATAGCAGAGAATCTAATCCGGGCGACTAGCGCACCTCTTTGAATAACAAAACCTCAAACTAACCAGCCTTCAAACCTGCCCTCGCCTTACAGGCGAGATGCTGATCTGTGGCGACCTAAAGCGCTTGATCTCGGCAAAAGACGGCACCGTTACTGCTGTCAGACACGCAGCAGGACTGAGCCTTTAGAGCGACGCTGCAGATCGAACCTCTGAATATCTGCGTGCACCAATAGGAATTTAAATGTCTGTTTATGAAAAGCCGCCGCTAGCGGTACCAAAAATCGCTGCGGCCAAGATGGAAGCCGCCATGGCTCTGGGCAGCTTTGCGATCGGTACCGGCGAGTTCGCGATTATGGGCCTGATGCCTGATATCGCTGGAAATCTGCACTTGAGTGAACCTGAAGTAGGCCACGCCATCAGCGCCTATGCACTAGGCGTCATGGTCGGAGCACCAACACTTGCGATCCTCGGCGCCAAGCTACTGCGCAAACACATGCTCCTTCTGCTGATGGCGCTGTATGCCATTGGCAACATGGCCACCGCATTTGCACCGTCGTTCGGCGGTCTTATCGTGTTTCGATTCATCAGTGGACTTCCCCACGGTGCATACTTCGGCATCGCAGCAGTTATAGCCTCCAGCATGGTGCCGAAAGATCAGAGGGCGGGTGCCGTAGCACGAGTAATGATGGGACTTACCCTCGCAATGCTGTTGGGCAATCCAATTGCCACAGTCCTAGGCCAGTACTTCGGCTGGCGCTCCGCCTTTGTCCTGGTTGGGCTGATCGCCCTCTGCACTATTGGCCTGGTATGGCGTTTTGTTCCCCAGCGTCACGATGAAGCTCGTAGCGATCCTCGCAAGGAACTTCAGGCGTTCCGTCTTCCTCAGGTCTGGATGGCACTGGCAATCGCCTCCATCGGCTTCGCAGGTATGTTTACTGTATTCAGCTACCTCGCGCCGACCATGCTAGAGGTCACTAAGGCGTCCCCTCAATGGATTCCTTTTGCACTCGCGGCTTTTGGCATCGGGGGTATTCTTGGCAACATCGCTGGCGGCAAGCTGTTCGACCGATTGCAGTTCCGAGCAGTTGGGCTGCTTTTGGTATGGTCGATCGCAGTGCTGCTGTTTTTCAGCTACGCAGCCAGCTCTCTCTGGTCGATCCTTCTGAGCATAGGGCTGGTGGGCACGATGATCGCTTTAGCGGCTCCGCTGCAAATTCGCTTGATGGACATTGCTCATGAAGCGCCAAGCCTTGCGGCAGCATCGAATCACGCCGCATTCAACTTGGCTAACGCCCTTGGCCCATGGCTCGGAGGCATGGCGATTACGGCGGGACTGGGCTGGACTAGCACCGGCTACATTGGAGCTGCCACCGCAGTGGTTGGCCTTGGTATTTATTTCGTGGCGCGACGAATGAAAGGCGGCAACTGAGGGTTCCCCGTAGCAAATCTCAGACATGGGTCGCTACATTAACGTAGCGGGCCATGAGCATGTGAGCCCGCAGCAGAATTGCAGCTCGATGGCTGCTATAGGTGGGGTCAACTGACGGACAGAATCAGATGCCCACTTGAAATTTTTTGATCGGTCATTCCAACCCTCTTACAAGAAACCCGCGTCGTCACGACGCGATCGCAATCGCGACCCCATGCCGACTTCGAAATGCCCTGGGCGTCTCATTCTTCAGCTTGAAAAACTGTCGGTTAAACAGAGACATGTTTGAGTACCCGACAGTATTAGCTATGAAGCCGACTGGTTTATCTGTGGCAACCAGCAGTGCGCACGCCTTCGCAACCCTTAGGCCCGTCAGATATTCGACTGGACAGCTATTTGTATGGCGCTTAAACATGCGCTGAAACCCAGAAACGCTTAAGCACGCAACGTCTGCAACCTCAGCGATCTTGATAGAGCGTTGAAAGTTCTCATGAAGATAGTCCAATGCCTTGAAGATTCTCGTCTCAGCGCTATAGGAAGACTTCGAGGACACGGCGCTTAATCCGATGGCCCTAGCCGACCTATCACCCGCAAGCTCAAGCAGAACCTCCAGTAGATTGACGAAGCGCCAGGAGGTCGGCCGGTCTAACATCCCCAACATTAACGCTGTGACTCGTTTGCTGATACCGGTGGAGAACGTTAGAGCTTGAAATGGCTGATCAAAAAGCCCTTTGATCTCGGCCATGTCGGGGAATGTGGTGACAAGTTGTTCCAACCAAAGCTGAGAAAACTTGATCACCACAACCTGGTGCACAGCTCCCCTACAAACCTCGTTGACCGACCTCCAGCTGTGCGGGGTACTGAACTGGCCTAATGAATTTGGACACATCAATAGGGCGCTATGATGGCGCCCAAACCCGAGGTGTGCAGATGATGCGAAAGTCCTATTCCAGCGAGTTCAAACT
>NZ_JBKFTO010000046.1:0-9524 GCF_050432925.1 Pseudomonas sp. 18175
AGCGTGGGCAACCCGGCAGGACGCCGGGTTAGCCGCACTGGGCCATGGATGGCCCATTGCGGCGGCCCACGCTCCAAAGCCGGAGTGAGGGCATGCCGAGCCTAGGCGAGGCACCGAGTGTTGGGGCGAGGACCTTTTGGTTACTTTTGGGTCCTTCCAAAAGTGACCCGCTGTAAGAGCGGAACCGCCAGTGGCCGTTACCTAAATAACGGATATTCACTCAAATCCCAGCACCAACCGCTTGCAAGGCCTGAACCCCACGAGCAGCCGTATGCCGATTAACCGGCACCGGCAACCCCAAATGCCCCCGCAACGTACTGTGCTCATATTCACGACGAAACAACCCCCGCTCCCGCAACAACGGCAACACCTGATCAGTAAACCGCGCAAAATCATCCGGCGCCCCCACGTGAATGTTAAAACCATCCACCGCATCTTCCACAAACCAACGCTCGATCTCATCCGCCACCGTCTTGGGCGAACCGACAAAACTGGAAAACGGCTTGGCAAACCGCAACGCCGCCTCCCGCAAGGTCAACCCCTGGTCACGGGCCACTTGCTTGATATTCTCGGCATGCCCGCGATAGCCATTGCTGCCCAAATCCCCCAGTTCCGGAAACGGCTCATCCAGCGCATATTGGCTGAAATCGTGGTAGTTGAACGGTCGCCCCAGTTGCACCAGCGCCTTGTCCAGATCCAGCTCTCCATGGCGCTCGCGGTCGATGGCCTGGGCCTGTTCATCGGTGTCGGCAATGATCGGCGAGATACCCGGCAGGATGGTCACGTGATCCGGGTTACGCCCAGCAGCAGCGGTGCGTTTCTTAATGTCGCTGTAGTAAGCCTGGGCATCTTCAAAATTACCCACACCGGCAAATATCCCCTCGGCATAGTGGGCCGCCAGGCTGCGCCCGGATTCGGAAATACCGGCCTGGAAAATCACCGGCTGGCCCTGGGCCGAGCGCTCGATATTCAATGGCCCGGTCACCGAGAAAAACTCGCCTTGGTGGTCGAGACGATGCTGACGTTGCGGGTCGAGAAACACCTTGCTCTGCTTGTCACGCACAAAGGCGTCGTCTTCATAGGAGTCCCACAGGCCCTGCACCACATCCAAGTGCTCAGCGGCGCGGCGGTAGCGCTCGGTGTGGTCGATATGTTGCTCAAGCCCAAAGTTGCCGGCAGCGCCTTCAAGGCCCGTGGTGACTACGTTCCAGCCCGCACGACCACCGCTGATATGGTCCAGGGACGCGAACTGGCGCGCCACGTTGAAGGGTTCGGTGTAGGAGGTAGTCAGGGTCGCCACCAGACCGATCTTCGAGGTGGCACCGGCGATGGCCGAGAGCAGGGTTAACGGTTCCAGGCGGTTGAGAAAGTGCGGCGCCGAATCCGGAGTGATGTAAGGACTGTCGACGATGAACACCAGGTCGAACTTGGCCGCTTCGGCCTGCTGGGCCTGGGCGCGGTACCAGTCGATATCGACGCTGGCGTTACCGGGGATTTGTGGGTGCAGCCATTCGTTCTGCGCGGTGCCGACACCGGTGAGGATGGCGCCGAATTTGAGTTGACGGGGTGAGGTGGGCATAGGAATTCTCCTGGAATAGACAATCATCACTGGAGGAACCGGATCAGAAGTGTGGGAGCGGGCTTGCTCGCGAATGCGGTGGGTCAGAGACACATTCAGTGACTGACCCACCGCATTCGCGAGCAAGCCCGCTCCCACANTAGGAATTCTCCTGGAATAGACAATCATCACTGGAGGAACCGGATCAGAAGTGTGGGAGCGGGCTTGCTCGCGAATGCGGTGGGTCAGAGACACATTCAGTGACTGACCCACCGCATTCGCGAGCAAGCCCGCTCCCACAGTTTTGACCGAGTTCCTCAGTTAGTTCTGGCGGCGATGGCCTCGACTTCGATCAGCGCCCCAGGCAACGGCAGCGCCACTACCTGCAACGCCGTACGCGCCGGTTTGTTCGGCTGCTCCGGCGTACCAAAGAACTGCGTATACCCGGCCTGCAACCCAGCAAAATCCAACTTGCCGCCGGTCTCTTCAGCGCCGACCAAAAACACCCGCAACTGCACGATGTCCCCCAGGTCCAGGTCTTGCTGGCGCAGGATCTGGCGAATCTTGTTG
This sequence comes from Pseudomonas sp. 18175, assembly GCF_050432925.1. NCBI lineage: Bacteria > Pseudomonadati > Pseudomonadota > Gammaproteobacteria > Pseudomonadales > Pseudomonadaceae > Pseudomonas > Pseudomonas sp. 18175. The sequence goes on from NZ_JBKFTO010000046.1 coordinate 2,129, forward strand.
AACACCGACACCGTCTGCACCTCGGTATTGCCATAGGCCGCCGGTGTGCCCGCCGGGGCATTGGCGTCGTGCAGGTCGGGCAAGGTGCCGCTGACGAAGATCAGGCTGGCGGAGGCCGGCACAGTGACGGTCTGGGAGATCGGGAAATTGCCGACGCTGGTGCGTTGAATGCTGTCGCTCATGATGAAGCTCCTTAGGACGCGGCCACGGCCGCTATCTGATGGTGTTGAGTCACCCGTTCGGCCAGTTGCCCGACCACATGGCGCGCCGAGTTGGCCGCCGATTCCTGCCAAATGCCAACGCCGCTCTGCACCAGACCGTCGCCGGCGAAGTACACGCGGCCGTGGCCTTCTTCCAGCAGTGCGCTGGCATCGGCGGGGAAGTGTTCGCGTTGCAGCCATGGGCCTTCGCTGTAGGGGATCTGTTCCCAGGACACCGCCAGCGGGTGGCGCAGGTGCTTGGAATAGCCGGGGTGCAGCAGCTCCACGGCTTCTTTAGAGGCAGCGTATTGCTGCTGCAACGGTTTGGCGCCAAACAGGTCGGCGCCCTCCCCGGTCACGTAGCCCGCCACCAGCAGGCCTTCGCGGGTATTGAGGTCGTTGCTCGGGTACCACAGCAGTCGCGCCGGGTGTTCGATCCACGACAGGCCGCCGTAGGTGCGGTAGTCGGTCTCCCAGAAACGCGGGGATTGCCACGCCACTTTAGTGGCCTGGTCGCTGCGGGTGCTGCGCAAGGCGGCCTTGATCGGGTCGCTGAAATCGGTGTCGAGCTTGGCCAGCAGCGGCAGTGGCAGGGTCGAGACCAGGTAGTCGGCGCGCACCACGTGCTCGCGGCCGCTGTGCTGGTCGTGGTAGGTCACCGCCACACCCTCTTCCAACTGACGGATTTGCCGCACCTGGGCGCCCAATTGGACCTGATTGCGCACTCGGGCGTAGAAGGCATCGGTGATGCGGTCCATGCCGCCCACTGGCTGGAACATGGTGGCGGAAAACTCCGGGAATTCGGTGTGCAGCAACGCGCCCCACAGCTCAGGATGCAGCAATTGGTCCAGGGACAGCGGACTGCGGCTGGCGGGCAATGCGCCCGGATGCGCTGGGGATTCCAGATGCCCCGAACGAATGGTGCCCTCGAACGACAGTTCTTGGGACAGGTCGCCATACACCTGCAAAAACGCCAACAGGCGGGTGCGTTCTTCGCCGCTCAATACATCGTCGAGGGCATCGCGTTGCACCGCCTTGGCCAGCAAGCCGGACAAGTGTCCGCGCGCATCATTGACCGCCTGACCGACGCTGAACGCCGGCTTGGCCACATCCGGGCGCACCTGGGCCCCATGGCTGCTGTTGACCAGCACTTCCAACGGCACCCCCAGCTCACTGCAATAGTCGAGGAGCGTGCGGTGCTGGCTGGGAATCCGCGCAGGCCCTGCGTTGAAGTAGTGGCCTTGATCGAACGCTGCGGTTTGCGTGCGGCCGTCCTTGTACTCCACCCGGTCGCCGTTACGGATCGTCCAGGTACGCCCGCCCACCCGCTCGCGGGCCTCCAGCACTTGCACTTCAAAGCCGGCGCGGGTCAGCTCCAAGGCGGTAACCAGCCCGGCAATCCCCGCGCCAAGCACCAACACGCGGGTGCCCTGCCCCAGGCCATCCTTGAGTTTGAGCGGTTGCGGCCGGCGGTGTGACGAAGGCCCCAGGCCCAGTGCCGCCAGCGCGTCCTTGACGGCCCGCTCGCCGCCTACCGCAGCAATGCTCGACAGCGCTTCACGTCGTGTCAGTCCCATGCTCAATGCTCCTTAATCCGGCAGGCCCGGTGGGTTGATCAGCGATTTGTCGACGCGCTCGATATCCAGGCCCCAGCGTTGCAGCACCTGTTCGTATTGCCCTCCGGCAATCGCGCCTTCCAGGGCGGTGTGGATCGGCTTGACCAGGCCGTTGTCCTTGCGTGTGGTCACGGCGATATCGGCCTTCAACGGCCAACCGCCGTTAACGGTGCCGACGCGCTTGATGCCACCGGTGATCGCTGCCGAATAGGCGTACACCGAGTTCGGGCCGAACAGCGCATCGCTACGCCCGGACTGCACCGCCAATTGCGCGGCGGCCTGGTCGTCGAAGTACTGCAACAGCGCAGGCTTGATCCCGGCCTTTTCATTGGCCTCGTTCCAGGCCAGCAGGACTTTTTCCTGGTTGGTGCCGGAGCCGACGATGATCTTCAGCCCGGCGATGTCCGCTGCTTCTTTGATCTCACTGATCTTGCTCGTGGCCTTCACGTAGAACCCCAGCACATCCTGGCGGTAAGTGGCGAAGTCGAACCGCTTCTTGCGCGCCTCGGTCACGGTGACGTTGCTGATCACCGCGTCGTACTTGCCCGAGGTCACGCCCAGGGGCCAGTCTTCCCAACTGGTCTGCACCACGTTGAGTTGCAGGCCCAGGCTGTCCGCCACCAACTGCGCGGTGTCGGCTTCGCTGCCGATGGTGGTCTTGTCGTCATTGGCCAACAGCGCCAGGGGCGGCCCGGCCACGCCGGACACCGCCACGGTGAACTTGCCCGGCTGGGCGAACTTGAAGCCCGGCGGGATCTGCGCAATAGCCGCTTCGTTGCGTGGTACATGGATGCGCACACGGTCGGGGCTGAGGTCGACCTGTTGCACGGCGAACGCGTGTTGCGCGGCGCTGACAGCAAGCGCCAACAGGGCCACGCGGGCAGTAGAAATCAACATGGGCAGTCACTCCTTGAACTAAAGCACCTTGCCTAAAAAGGCCACGGTGCGGGGATGTCGGGGTTGGCGGAAAATCTGTTCAGGCGGGCCTTCTTCGATCAACTGGCCGTCGCAGAGGAACACCACGTGGTCGGCCACTTCGCGGGCAAAGCCGATCTCGTGGGTGACGATCACCAGGGTCACACCCAGTTGGGTCAGGCCCTTGATCACATCGAGCACTTCGCCCACCAGCTCTGGGTCGAGGGCCGAGGTGGGTTCATCGAACAGCAGCACTTTGGGGTCCAGCGCCAGAGCACGGGCGATGGCCACGCGTTGTTGCTGGCCGCCAGAGAGCTGGCGTGGGTAGGCGTCCGCCTTGTCTGCCAGGCCAACCTTGGCCAGCAACTCGGCCGCCTTGGTTTGCGCCTCCGCCTTGCTCCAGCGCTTGTGGGCCAGCGGTGCTTCGGCGATGTTTTCCCAGGCGGTGAGGTGCGGGAACAGGTTGAAGTTCTGGAACACAAAGCCGACGTCGATGCGGCGCTTGAGGATTTCGCGTTCTTTCAATTCATAGAGCAGGTCGCCCTTGCGGCGGTAGCCGACGTATTCACCGTCGATGGTGATATGCCCGCTGTCGATCTTCTCCAAGTGGTTGATGGTGCGCAGCAAGGTGGACTTGCCCGAGCCCGATGGCCCGAGAATCACCGTGACCTTGCCGGGGTCGATGGTCAGGTCGATGTCGTTCAACACCTGTTGGTTGCCAAAGCGCTTGCCCACGCCCTGGATCTGGATGCGTCCGGCGCGTGCTTCAGCCATGGGTCTTCTCCTTGATCCAGCCGCGAATGCGTTGCAGCGGCGTGGGCGGCAGCACCCGCGCGGTGCCCCGGGCAAAGTAGCGTTCGACGTAGTACTGGGCGCTGGTGAGCACCGTGGTGATGATCAGGTACCACACGGTGGCCACGATCAGCAGCGGGATCACCGCCTGGGTGCGGTTGTAGATGACCTGCACGGTGTAGAACAGCTCGGGCAGGGCCAGCACGTAGACGATGGAGGTGCCTTTGACCAGGCCGATGATTTCGTTGAAACCCGAGGGCAGGATCGAGCGCAGCGCTTGAGGCAGGATGATCCGAAACACCCGTCGCGAAGCCGGCAAGCCCAGGGCCGCTGCGGCTTCATGCTGGCCGGCGTCAACACCGATCAGGCCGCCGCGAATGATCTCTGCCGCGTAGGCTGCCTGCATCAGGCTCAAGCCCAGCACCGCTACGGTGAACTGGCTGAGCACGTCCACCGTGGACCACTCGGCGAACACCACGCTGGTGAACGGCACGCCGAGCACGATGTGGTCATACAGGTAGGCGAAGTTGTAGAGGATGATCAGCACCAGCAATGCCGGCAATGAACGGAAGAACCAGATATAGCCCCAGGCCAACGCTGCCAGCAGCGGCGAACCCGACAGCCGCGCCAGGGCCAGCGCGGTGCCGAGGATCATGCTGAACACCGTGCTCAACAAGGTCAGCAACAAGGTCTGGCCCAGGCCGCGCAACACGGACGTCGAAAAGAACCACTGGCCGAACACGCCCCACTCCCAACGCGGGTTGGTGGCCAGGGAATGCACGATCCCCAGCAGCACCAGCGCGGCAAAGATCGACCCGGCCCAGCGCCAGGGATGCCGCGCGGGCACCACTTGCAGGTGCTTGATCGGTGTGGAGACCCGCGCCGGGCGCGCCGGGCTTGCGTGGTCGATCAGGTCATAAGGTTTGGCGACAATAGGCATGGTGAATTCCTCGGCCTTAGAAGGCATAGGTCAAGCGGGTGTAGTAGTACCCACCGGTAAAACCGAAGGGCGAGTAGGTGCCGTAGCTGCTGACCATGGTGCTGCTGGGCACGCCTTGTTTCTTGGGGTAGATGTCGAACAGGTTCTTGGCGCCGATGGCGACGTTGAGGTCTTTGGTGAGGTTGTAGCCAAGGTCGAGATCGGTGATCCACTTGGCGCTGTAGACCCGGTCGAGGCTACGGTCGGTGGAGACGTTGACCTCTTTGTAGGAGCCATAGCGGGTCAGGGCCAGGTTGAGGTTGAAGCGGTCGATGCTCCAGTCGCCGCCCAGGATCAGCTTGGTGCTGGGCTGCACGCCGGTAATCAGGTTGCGGGCCTGGCGGTCCATCAGGTCGTAGGAGGTGCCAAGGATCGTGGTGGACTCCTTGTAGTTGAGGATCTTGGTCTGGTTCCAGTTGAACGCGGCGGTCCATTTGAGCGAGCCGTACTGGCCCAGGTCCTGGCTGTAGTTGCTCACCAGGTCCAGGCCTTTGGTGCGGGTGTCGGCACCGTTGATAAAGTACTGCCCGCCCGAGGTGGAGGTGATGCCGTTGCCTTGCAGCACCTGGGTGATTTCCGGGCCGAGCAAGGTGCCGGTGAGGGTGATGCGGTCACGCAGGTTGATCACGTAGGCGTCGGCGGTGAAGCTCAGGCGGTCGGTGGGCGTGAGGGTGAAACCGAGGCTGAAGTTGGTCGAGCGCTCGGGCTTCAACTCTTGTGCGCCCAGGGCCTGGGCCGCCGCCGAACCCACCGGCAGCACGCCGTAGTTGATCGACTGATACACCCCATCCACCACGCCATAGGTGGTGGAGCGTGCACTGAACAGGCTGTTGGCCAGGGACGGCGCACGGAAACCGTTGCTCACCGTGGCGCGCACGGCAAATTGCGGGGTGAAGTCGTAGCGGGTGGTCAGCTTGCCGCTGCGGGTGGCGCCCACGCCTTGGTTGTAATGCTCGTAGCGAAACGCGGTGCCGATGTACCAGTCTGGCACCGGGTTGAAGCCCACATCCACATAGCTGGCCAGGCTGTTGCGCGAGGCCGTCGCTTCTTCATCCGGCGAGATGCCGTTGGTGACCTGGGCGCCGCTGGAGGCGCAATTGCCCGGCGCCACGCAGTAGCCGCCGTTCGCGTAGGACTCATAATCACCGGCCTGCACCTCATAGGTATCGCGCCGGTGTTCGAAGCCGTAGCTCAGGTCCAAGGGCTTTTGCAGGCCGATGTCGAAGCCGCGTTTGAAGTCGAGGTTGGTGGTCAGCTCGGTGGAAATCCAGGTGCCGGAAGTGAAGTGATTCGGTGTGGCTTCGCCCAGGGATGGGTTCTGGTTATGGGTGGTGCCCTGCTCCGCTTCGTTGCGCCCGTAAGTGGTGGACAGATCCCAGTCCCACGCGCCGACGGTGCCCTTGCCGCCGAACGCGGCCTGGAAGTCGTCCTCGTCGATATACCAGGTGGGGGTGTAGCCGCCGGGGTAGCCGTTGGGGCCGGTGGTGATGGTGTTGGTGATGGTCGGCAGGCGGAAGTTCTGGCCCTGCTCGGCCTTGCGTCGCGAATAGGTGGTGAAGGAATACAGGCTGAAGGTGTCATCAACCGGCAGCTCGGCGTTGTAGCCCAACGTCAGCAGGTTGGTCTTGGGCGTGCCATAGCCGCCGTAGGTGGAGCGACCCGCCTGCTCGTAGGCTTGCGCGTAGGTGTAGCCGTTGGCGCTGGCTTTGTTGTCATCGTTCTGGCTGCGGGCGTCCAAGGCCAGCTGCACGATGCCGCCGTTGCCGATTTCAAAGCCCTTGTTGAGGCTTTGCTGCACGGTCTGTTTCTTGCCGTCGTAACCCAGGCCTGCGTTGGTCACCGAGGTGCCGCTGGTGTCGGCTTTGAGGATCACGTTGATCACGCCCGCGATGGCATCCGAGCCGTATTGGGCGGCGGCGCCGTCTCTTAATACTTCAACATGGTCGATGGCGCTGATGGGGATCAAATCCAGATCGGCTGGCGCGGCACCGGTGTTGATCCCGTTGATGTTCAAGGTGGCGCTGGTGTGACGGCGCTTGCCATTGACCAGCACCAGCACCTCGGCGGCACTCAGGCCCCGCAGGTTGGGGGCACGGGCAATGCCGCTGGCGTCCCAGCCGGTTTTTTCCGGCAGGGTCAGCGACGGGATGACTGCGCTAAGGGCTTCCATCAAGCCGGGCTTGCCGGTGCTTTGCAATTGCTTGGCGCTGACCACATCGATCGGCACTGGGCTGCTGGTGACCGTGCGCTGTTCGGCGCCACGGTTACCGGTGACCACGACGGTCGAGAGGGTGCTGTCGTCCTGGGCTTGGGCGGTGTTGGCCAAAATGGACAGGGCCAGGATGGCGGTGGGTGTTAACGCTTGCTTCATAGGCTTGCCTGTCTTTCCAAATCGCGAAGTCGGGCAGTCACGCGGTGGGGCGCGGTGCTCGGTTTTTTCAGGGGGTGTGGCGGCGATTTGGGGCTACGGCGCGTGCGGGGGTTGAATCGGCAACATACGTTGAACTCCCTTCCAACGATTCTGCGGCGGGCTTGATTACCCGGTTATGGGGGCAGAATCTGAATCACGATGGGTACCATCCATGGTCAGGGGTAGGCTGTTGCGATCAAACATAACGGAATGGGTTTTGAAAATATAATGCTGTTTTGGTCTAAGCTAATATTCTTGGAATTCATTATTTTTAGATCTGGTTATTCATTTAAATAATGTCTTTTTGAGATTATGGGTTGGGGTGGTTGAGTACATATCCGTTGCTGCGGTAACGGCTGCTTAGGGTTCCGCCCTTACGGCCATGCCTTTCAAGGTCGGCGTTTAAAAGCTGTTTAAAGTCATGTTTCAGCCTGTTTATTCGACTTGGCAGCCCTAAGCACCCGGTCGGTTGAGACGTGAACTC
>NZ_JBKFTO010000047.1:0-7411 GCF_050432925.1 Pseudomonas sp. 18175
CCTGCAAAACGATGTGCCGGTGATTGAAGTCGTTGCCAACACCCTGGAAGAAAACTCCGCCGTAGAAGGCACCGTTGCCGGTACTTTCACCGCAACCGACGAAGAAACCCCACGTACTGGCCTGACCATCACCTTCACGCCAGGCACCAACGCTGCCGGCTACTACGCCATCGACGGCAACAACGTCGTGCTGACCAAAGAAGGCGCCGACTTCGTCAACGCTGGCAACCAGCTGCCGAAGATCGACCTGACCGTCACCGATCCAGAAGGCCTGAACTCCAACGGCACTGGCCAACCGACCGTCACCCTGGTCGATGACACCCCGACCGCCATCGACAACCATATCGAAAGCAACGAAGACACCCCGATCGAACTGACCTGGGCGACCTTCGGCGTTCAGGATGAAGACACCACCAGCCCAGGCGTGGTGTTCACCAGCCTGCCGGCCGGTTCCATCGAGTACAAAGTCGACGGCGAGTGGGTCAAGCTCACCACGGCCGACCTGAAAACCGACACCTCGGCGGGCAAGGTCTTCACCCAGGCTGACTTCGATGCGCACAACGTGCGTTACAGCCCGGCTGAGAACGAATCCGGCGACAACAGCTTCGGCGGCACCGGCGTGGGCAACAAGCAAGGTGACTACACCGAGCTGAAGTTCCAGGCCACCGACGGCAACTCCTACAGCGACACCAAAACCATCACCGTGGATATCCACCCGGTGACGGATGTGCCGGTGCTGACCATCGGCCAAGTGCCAACCGGTTTGACCATTCAGACCTGGACCGGCGGCAACCTGCCGGGTGCCCTGGGCACCAACGGCCAAGGCGTGACCGACTCCAACACCCTGATCAAGGTGATCAACGATCAAGCAGCCGGTAGCGCAGCCACCACGGGCGTGACCAGCGACGTAAACAACGGCAATGTGGCCGAAGGCACCGCGACCAAAGTGTCCGGCCTGGTCTACCTGGAAGCTGGCAAGAGCTACACCTTCACCGGTACTGCCGACGACAGCCTGGCAATCACCGTGGGCGGCAAGCTGGTCGCTTCCGAGACCTGGAGCCAAGGCAGTGGTATCAATGGCTCGGCCTTCACGCCGACCGAGTCGGGTTACTACACCCTCGACATCTACCACTACAACCAGAACGGCCCGGGCAACTACAACGTCAACGTGTCGGTCAACAATGGCCCGTCGGTATCGCTGGGCAGCAGCGGCGTGCAGACCTACACCAGTATCGAAGCGTTGAAAGACGCCGGCATGGTGCTCGGCGATAGCCACGTGGTGAATGGCGAAGGCTATTACACCGGCAACGTCTACAACCACGGCCTGGAAGACACCGCGATCAAGATCGCGCCGATTGACGTCAAGTTTGTCGACACCGACGGCTCGGAATCCCACAAGGTCGAAATCAGCGGCCTGCCGGAAGGCACCGTGCTGACCGACGGTACCAATACCATCACCTCGACCGGCGCAAACACGCTGTACGACGTGAGCACCTGGAACCTGAGCACCCTGACGGTCACACCGTTCAAGGACTCGACCGCCAGCTTCGACCTGACCGTGAAAGCCACGGCCAAAGAGCTGAGCACCGGCGTTGAAGAAGTCACCACCGGCAAAATCAGTGTTGTGGTCACGGCGGTCAATGACGCGCCGGTACTTGGCAACGGCTCGACCAATGCGTTCGGCGACACCTACATCGAAGGTAAGCCAGGCGGCTACGTGGCGGCGAACCTGACCATCACCGATGTCGATAACACCACCCTGCAAAGCGCCAAGGTCACGCTGATCAACCACCTGACCGACGACGTGCTGATCGCGGATGTCAGCAACACCAAGATCACCGTCAGCTACGACAAGACCACCGGTGTGCTGACCCTGTCCGGTGAAGCCACCAAGGCCGAATACCAGGAAGTCCTGCGTTCGGTGCACTTCGCCAGCGAAAGCGAAGACCCGAGCCCGGTCAACCGTAACCTGACCATCACCGTGAACGACGGCCAGGCGGATTCGGCGCCCGTGACCTCCGTGGTCTACGTGGTGCCGGTCAACGATGCGCCAGTTGTCGGCTTCGACAGCACCAAGTTCGTCGAGCAAAAAGGCGCGGTGGCCCTGGTTGAAAACCTGAGCATCACCGACGTCGACAACAGAACCTTCAGCAAAGTGGTGGTCACCGTTGATCACCTGGTGTCGGGCGACCTGCTCACCAACGCCGACGTGCTCAAGGCCCTCGCCGTTGCCGGTATCACCATCACCGAAAGCGGCAGCGCCGCCGATGGCAAGATCGTCTACACCCTGACCAGCAACTTGCCGGCTGGCAGCAGCGCTGCCGACTTCATCAAGCTGGTTGAAGCGATCACCTTCCAGGCCCCGGGCAACAACCCGGCCGGTAGTGATCGCACCGTGAGCATCGCCGTTACCGATAACGGTGGCGGCAACCTCGACCGTGAGCAGCCAGAAACCAGCACCGCGACTGGCAAGGTCACTGTCGAACTGTTCAACGATGCTCCGACTGCAACCGGTAGTTCTACAGGCGCAGACGAAGACCACGCGGCCACGATCGTACTGAGCGGCGCCGATGTGGACGGCAACGTTGCCAAGTTCGTCATCACCACCTTGCCGGAGAACGGCAAGCTGTACAGCGACGAAAGCATGACCACCGAACTCAAGGTCGGTGATTCGGTACCTGCGGGCGCTGATGGCAAGGCGTTGGTCTACTTCAACCCAACGGCTGACTGGAGCGGCACAACGTCGGTTACCTTCACGGCGGTCGACAATGGCGGCAAAGCCAGTGACGTCACCACTGCGCCAGTGACCATTGCACCGGTCACCGACACCCCGCACCTGGGCCTGCTCGGTGGCGGCGTCGTCAGCGCGATCAACTTCGACAACGCGAACCTAAACGGCTCGTGGAGCACCATCGCAGTCGGCGATGCCAACAACGCAGCCGGCACCGGTCCAGCCACTCAGTGGATGACCGGCAACAGCGACGGCAAGGTCGAAATCGGCCAAAGCAGCATCTACGGCGTCGAGACACCGGGCAACAGCCAGGTCATCGAGCTGGAGAAAAATGCCGGCGACGACTCCAGCCTGTACACCATCATCAAGGCTGAAAGCGGCACCGCTTACAGCATCTCGGTTGATTACTCGCCACGCCTCGGTCACGAGAACGATTCGGTGATCGACGTGTTCTGGGGCGGCGTCAAAGTCGGCACCCTGGACACCACCGTGGTTGGCATGAAGACCTACACCTTCGTGGTGCCGGTCACTGCTGACGGTGACGCCAAACTCGAATTCAAGGCCCCGGCCGGCGATACCAACAACTCCTTCGGCGGTGTGCTCGACAACATCAGCGTCACCCAGGTGCTGAACACCGGCCTGGAAGACCACGCGATCAAGCTGTCGGCCATTGACGCTTACGCCACCGACAAGGACGGCTCCGAGACGCTCAAGCTGGAAATCAGCGGTATCCCGGCAGGCGCGACCATTTCTGATGGTGCGGGCCATACCTTTACCGCGACCGCTGGCAATCAAAGCGTCGACATCAGCGACTGGAGCCGAGCCACACTGGTCTACAACCCGGTGGCAAACGCCTACGGCGTGGTAAACCTGACCGTGACCGCTACTGCGCAAGATGGCGCTGCGACGCCTAAGTTCGAGTCGATCACGCTGCCGATCAATGTGATTTCGGTCAACGACCTGCCCGTCATCGAAGTGGTCGCCAATGCCCTGGTGGAAGGCCAAGTGGCGGAAGGCACCGTTGCCGGTAACTTCACCGTCAGCGATGTGGAAACCCCGGTTGCCCAGCTGAAAGTCACCTTCACCGGCGACAGCAACAAAGATGGCTACTACACCCTTGTTGGCAATGCCGTGGTGCTGACCCTGGCGGGTGCGAACTTCGTCAACGCTGGCAACAAGCTGCCGGCGATTGATCTGACCGTGACCGATGCCGACAAAGGCAGCGCGCACGATGCGGCTACGCCGGATGTGACGTTGGTTAACGATGTACCGGTTATCACCGTTGCTCCGGCTACGATTGAAGAAAACTCGGCTGCTGTTGGTACTGTCGCCGGTACCTTCACCGCGACTGACGAGGAAACTCCACGTTCGGGTCTGACCGTCACCTTCACTCCGGGTACCAACGCTGATGGTTACTACGCCATCTCCGGCAACGATGTTGTGTTGACCAAGGCTGGTGCTGATTTCGTCAATGCTGGTAACCAGCTGCCGAAGATCGACCTGACCGTTACCGATCCAGCGGGCGCGCATTCGAATGGCGAAGGCCAGCCGACTGTTAACCTGGTTAACGATGTGCCAGTCATCACCGTTGCTCCGGCCACGATTGAAGAGAACTCGGCTGCCGTGGGCACCGTCGCCGGTACCTTTACCGCGACTGACGAGGAAACTCCACGTTCGGGTCTGACCGTCACCTTCACTCCGGGCACCAACGACGCGGGCTACTACGCCATCTCCGGCAACGACGTTGTGCTGACCAAGGCCGGTGCTGATTTCGTCAATGCTGGTAACCAGCTGCCGAAGATCGACCTGACCGTTACCGATCCAGCGGGCGCGCATTCGAATGGCGAAGGCCAGCCGACTGTTAACCTGGTTAACGATGTGCCAGTCATCACCGTTGCTCCGGCCACGATTGAAGAGAACTCGGCTGCCGTGGGCACCGTCGCCGGTACCTTTACCGCGACTGACGAGGAAACTCCACGTTCGGGTCTGACCGTCACCTTCACTCCGGGCACCAACGACGCGGGCTACTACGCCATCTCCGGCAACGACGTTGTGCTGACCAAGGCCGGTGCTGATTTCGTCAATGCTGGTAACCAGCTGCCGAAGATCGACCTGACCGTTACCGATCCAGCGGGCGCGCATTCGAATGGCGAAGGCCAGCCGACTGTTAACCTGGTTAACGATGTGCCAGTCATCACCGTTGCTCCGGCCACGATCGAAGAGAACTCGGCCGCTGCGGGCACCGTCGCCGGTACCTTTACCGCGACTGACGAAGAAACTCCACGTTCGGGTCTGACCATCACCTTCACTGGCAACAGCAACTCGGCTGGTTACTACGCCATCGACGGCAACAACGTTGTGCTGACCAAAGCCGGTGCTGACTTCGTTAACGCTGGCAACCAGCTGCCGAAGATCGACCTGACCGTTACCGACCCAGCGGGCGCGCATTCGAATGGCGAAGGCCAGCCGACCGTTAATCTGGTTAACGATGTTCCGGTGATCACCGTTGCTCCGGCCACGATTGAAGAAAACTCTGCCGCAGTCGGTACTGTCGCCGGTACGTTCACCGCGACCGATGAAGAAACACCACGTTCGGGCCTGACCATCACCTTCACTGGCAACAGCAACTCGGCTGGTTACTACGCCATCGACGGCAACAACGTTGTGCTGACCAAGGCCGGTGCGGACTTTGTTAACGCCGGTAATCAACTGCCGAAGATTGACCTGACTGTTACCGATCCAGCAGGCGCGCATTCGAATGGCGAAGGCCAGCCGACGGTTAACCTGGTTAACGATGTGCCAGTCATCACCGTTGCTCCGGCAACCATCGAAGAGAACTCTGCCGCTGTTGGTACTGTCGCCGGTACCTTCACTGCGACTGACGAAGAAACTCCGCGTTCGGGCCTGACCATCACCTTCACTGGCAACAGCAACTCGGCTGGTTACTACGCCATCGACGGCAACAACGTTGTGCTGACCAAGGCTGGTGCGGACTTTGTTAACGCCGGTAATCAACTGCCGAAGATTGACCTGACTGTTACCGATCCAGCAGGCGCGCATTCGAATGGCGAAGGCCAGCCGACGGTTAACCTGGTTAACGATGTGCCAGTCATCACCGTTGCTCCGGCAACCATCGAAGAGAACTCTGCCGCTGTTGGTACTGTCGCCGGTACCTTCACTGCGACTGACGAAGAAACTCCGCGTTCGGGCCTGACCATCACCTTCACTGGCAACAGCAACTCGGCTGGTTACTACGCCATCGACGGCAACAACGTTGTGCTGACCAAGGCCGGTGCGGACTTTGTTAACGCCGGTAATCAACTGCCGAAGATTGACCTGACTGTTACCGATCCAGCAGGCGCGCATTCGAATGGCGAAGGCCAGCCGACGGTTAACCTGGTTAACGATGTGCCAGTCATCACCGTTGCTCCGGCAACCATCGAAGAGAACTCTGCCGCTGTTGGTACTGTCGCCGGTACCTTCACTGCGACTGACGAAGAAACTCCGCGTTCGGGCCTGACCATCACCTTCACTGGCAACAGCAACTCGGCTGGTTACTACGCCATCGACGGCAACAACGTTGTGCTGACCAAGGCCGGTGCGGACTTTGTTAACGCCGGTAATCAACTGCCGAAGATTGACCTGACTGTTACCGATCCAGCAGGCGCGCATTCGAATGGCGAAGGCCAGCCGACCGTTAACCTGGTTAACGATGTGCCGGTCATCACCGTCGCTCCGGCTACGATTGAAGAGAACTCGGCTGCCGTGGGCACCGTCGCCGGTACCTTTACCGCGACTGACGAGGAAACTCCACGTTCGGGTCTGACCATCACCTTCACTGGCAACAGCAACTCGGCTGGTTACTACGCCATCGACGGCAACAATGTTGTGCTGACCAAAGCCGGTGCTGATTTCGTCAATGCTGGTAACCAGCTGCCGAAGATCGATCTGACCGTTACCGATCCAGCGGGCGCGCATTCGAATGGCGAAGGTCAGCCGAACGTCAATCTGCACAACGACGTGCCGGTCATCACCGTTACCGCCAACACCCTGGAAGAAAACTCTGCCGCCGTGGGCACCGTCGCCGGTACCTTCACCGCAACCGACGAAGAAACTCCACGTGCTGGCCTGACGATCACCTTCACCGGCAACAGCAACGCTGCTGGCTACTACAGCATCTCCGGCAACAACGTCGTGCTGACCAAAGCCGGTGCTGACTTCGTCAACGCGGGCAACCAGCTGCCGAAGATCGACCTGACCGTTACTGATCCTGAAGGCCTGAACTCCAAAGGTTCCGACCAGCCAGTGGTTAACCTGCACAACGACGTGCCGGTGATCACCGTTGTCGCCAACACCCTGGAAGAAAACTCTGCCGCAGTGGGCACCGTCGCCGGTACCTTCACTGCGACCGACGAAGAAACTCCACGTGCTGGCCTGACCATCTCCTTCACCGGCAACAGCAACGCTGCTGGCTACTACAGCATCTCCGGCAACAACGTGGTGCTGACCAAGGCCGGTGCTGACTTCGTCAACGCGGGCAACCAGCTGCCAAAAATCGACCTGACGGTTACCGATCCAGAAGGCCTGAACTCCAGCAACAACGCGCAGCCAGTGGTCAACCTGCATAACGACGTGCCGGTGATCACCGTTGTCGCCAACACCCTGGAAGAAAACTCTGCC
>NZ_JBKFTO010000048.1:0-3132 GCF_050432925.1 Pseudomonas sp. 18175
CAGCCTACCACCTTAAACTTGGACAACCAACGCCAAGCTGGCCTAGCCTTCTCCGTCCCTCCATCGCAATAACCAGAAGTACAGGAATATTAACCTGTTTTCCATCGACTACGCTTTTCAGCCTCGCCTTAGGGACCGACTAACCCTGCGTCGATTAACGTTGCGCAGGAAACCTTGGTCTTTCGGCGTGGGTGTTTTTCACACCCATTGTCGTTACTCATGTCAGCATTCGCACTTCTGATACCTCCAGCAAGCTTCTCAACTCACCTTCACAGGCTTACAGAACGCTCCTCTACCGCATCACTTACGTGATACCCGTAGCTTCGGTGTATGGTTTGAGCCCCGTTACATCTTCCGCGCAGGCCGACTCGACTAGTGAGCTATTACGCTTTCTTTAAAGGGTGGCTGCTTCTAAGCCAACCTCCTAGCTGTCTAAGCCTTCCCACATCGTTTCCCACTTAACCATAACTTTGGGACCTTAGCTGACGGTCTGGGTTGTTTCCCTTTTCACGACGGACGTTAGCACCCGCCGTGTGTCTCCCATGCTCGGCACTTGTAGGTATTCGGAGTTTGCATCGGTTTGGTAAGTCGGGATGACCCCCTAGCCGAAACAGTGCTCTACCCCCTACAGTGATACATGAGGCGCTACCTAAATAGCTTTCGAGGAGAACCAGCTATCTCCGAGCTTGATTAGCCTTTCACTCCGATCCACAGGTCATCCGCTAACTTTTCAACGGTAGTCGGTTCGGTCCTCCAGTTAGTGTTACCCAACCTTCAACCTGCCCATGGATAGATCGCCCGGTTTCGGGTCTATTCCCAGCGACTAGACGCCCTATTAAGACTCGCTTTCGCTACGCCTCCCCTATTCGGTTAAGCTCGCCACTGAAAATAAGTCGCTGACCCATTATACAAAAGGTACGCAGTCACCCAACAAAGTGGGCTCCCACTGCTTGTACGCATACGGTTTCAGGATCTATTTCACTCCCCTCTCCGGGGTTCTTTTCGCCTTTCCCTCACGGTACTAGTTCACTATCGGTCAGTCAGTAGTATTTAGCCTTGGAGGATGGTCCCCCCATATTCAGACAAAGTTTCTCGTGCTCCGTCCTACTCGATTTCATGACTAAGAGATTTTCGCGTACAGGGCTATCACCCACTATGGCCGCACTTTCCAGAGCGTTCCGCTAATCTCAAAGCCACTTAAGGGCTAGTCCCCGTTCGCTCGCCACTACTAAGGGAATCTCGGTTGATTTCTTTTCCTCAGGGTACTTAGATGTTTCAGTTCCCCTGGTTCGCCTCTTGCACCTATGTATTCAGTACAAGATAACCATCTTATGATGGCTGGGTTCCCCCATTCAGACATCTCCGGATCAAAGTCTGTTTGCCGACTCCCCGAAGCTTTTCGCAGGCTACCACGTCTTTCATCGCCTCTGACTGCCAAGGCATCCACCGTATGCGCTTCTTCACTTGACCATATAACCCCAAGCAATCTGGTTATACTGTGAAGACAACATTCGCCGAAAATTCGATAATACTCAAAACTGAGTAACTCACAAATTTTACCTTAGCCTGATCCGTTACCAGTGAAAGTAACGTTCAGTCTATCTTTCTATCACATACCCAAATTTTTAAAGAACGATCTAATCAAAGACTAGAAATCAACATTCACCATCATCACAATGGAATGCTCATTTCTAAGCTTTCAACAAACAGAAGCAGTAGTGGTGGAGCCAAACGGGATCGAACCGTTGACCTCCTGCGTGCAAGGCAGGCGCTCTCCCAGCTGAGCTATGGCCCCGTATTTCTACAGGCGTTTCCCACACAAAATTGGTGGGTCTGGGCAGATTCGAACTGCCGACCTCACCCTTATCAGGGGTGCGCTCTAACCAACTGAGCTACAGACCCAATTTCGGGCTGCTTCTTATCGTCTTCTTCAATGAATNTTATCAGGGGTGCGCTCTAACCAACTGAGCTACAGACCCAATTTCGGGCTGCTTCTTATCGTCTTCTTCAATGAATCAAGCAATTCGTGTGGGAACTTATGGAGCAGCTGATGTCGTCGATTAAGGAGGTGATCCAGCCGCAGGTTCCCCTACGGCTACCTTGTTACGACTTCACCCCAGTCATGAATCACACCGTGGTAACCGTCCTCCCGAAGGTTAGACTAGCTACTTCTGGTGCAACCCACTCCCATGGTGTGACGGGCGGTGTGTACAAGGCCCGGGAACGTATTCACCGCGACATTCTGATTCGCGATTACTAGCGATTCCGACTTCACGCAGTCGAGTTGCAGACTGCGATCCGGACTACGATCGGTTTTATGGGATTAGCTCCACCTCGCGGCTTGGCAACCCTCTGTACCGACCATTGTAGCACGTGTGTAGCCCAGGCCGTAAGGGCCATGATGACTTGACGTCATCCCCACCTTCCTCCGGTTTGTCACCGGCAGTCTCCTTAGAGTGCCCACCATGACGTGCTGGTAACTAAGGACAAGGGTTGCGCTCGTTACGGGACTTAACCCAACATCTCACGACACGAGCTGACGACAGCCATGCAGCACCTGTCTCAATGTTCCCGAATGCACCAATCTATCTCTAGAAAGTTCATTGGATGTCAAGGCCTGGTAAGGTTCTTCGCGTTGCTTCGAATTAAACCACATGCTCCACCGCTTGTGCGGGCCCCCGTCAATTCATTTGAGTTTTAACCTTGCGGCCGTACTCCCCAGGCGGTCAACTTAATGCGTTAGCTGCGCCACTAAAAGCTCAAGGCTTCCAACGGCTAGTTGACATCGTTTACGGCGTGGACTACCAGGGTATCTAATCCTGTTTGCTCCCCACGCTTTCGCACCTCAGTGTCAGTATTAGTCCAGGTGGTCGCCTTCGCCACTGGTGTTCCTTCCTATATCTACGCATTTCACCGCTACACAGGAAATTCCACCACCCTCTACCATACTCTAGTCAGTCAGTTTTGAATGCAGTTCCCAGGTTGAGCCCGGGGATTTCACATCCAACTTAACAAACCACCTACGCGCGCTTTACGCCCAGTAATTCCGATTAACGCTTGCACCCTCTGTATTACCGCGGCTGCTGGCACAGAGTTAGCCGGTGCTTATTCTGTCGGTAACGTCAAAACAAT
>NZ_JBKFTO010000049.1:0-2376 GCF_050432925.1 Pseudomonas sp. 18175
GTAAGCGTCTGCCGAAGTCACCTTGCATGACTCAGGCAGATACCCACTGATGCGGCAGCAGTTGGTCAATCTCACTCGCCCGCTGTGTCGGTAGCCGCGTCAGCACATCTTTGAGATAAGCATATGGATCATGCCCATTCATACGCGCCGATTGGATCAGAGTCATGATCGCCGCCGCCCGCTTACCGCTGCGCAACGAGCCGGCGAACAACCAGTTGGAGCGCCCAAGCGCCCATGGCCTGATCTGGTTTTCGACGGCATTGTTATCTATAGGTACAGCACCGTCTTCCAGGTAGCGCGTCAGCGCTACCCAGCGTTTAAGGCTGTAATCCAAGGCTTTGGCTGTTGCTGATCCGTTGGGCACAAGATCGCGATGAGTCAGCATCCATTCGTGCAGTGCTTTGGCCAACGGTGCTGCTTTTTCTTGCCGTATTTGGCGGCGATCCTCGTCACTCATCTCGCGCGCCTGGCGCTCAACTTCGTACAGGCCGCCAATCGAGTGCAGTGCCTGTTCGGCCAGTTGGCTTTTATTCGCCACGTGCAGATCGAAAAACTTGCGGCGCGCATGAGCCATGCAGCCAATTTCGGTCATGCCTTTTTCGAAACCGGCTTTGTAGCCAGCAAAGTCATCGCACACCAGCTTGCCATTCCAGGCACCCAGAAAGTTACGCGCATGCTCACCGGCGCGACTCGGGCTGAAGTCATAGACGACTGCCTTAAGTGCCGAAAACGGTGTAGTGCAGTAAGCCCAGACATAGGCTCGATGGGTTTTCTTTTCACCGGGCGCAAGCATCTGCACCGGCGTCTCGTCGGCGTGGACAACTCGTTGTGCTAGAACCGCTTCTCGCAAAGCATCAACCAGTGCCTGAAGCTGTACACCGGTCTGTCCGACCCATTGGGCCAGTGTTGAGCGCGGGATCGCTAAACCGGCGCGTCCAAAGATTTTCTCCTGCCGGTACAGCGGCAAGTGATCAGCGAACTTCGCCACCATCACATGAGCCAGCAAACCTGCGGTCGGAATCCCCTTGTCGATCACTTGAGCTGGAACTGGCGCCTGGATCAGTGTTTCGCACTGACGGCAGGCCCATTTTCCACGCACATGCTGCTCTACGGTGAACACGCCCGGCGTGTAATCCAACTTCTCGCTCACGTCCTCGCCGATGCGCTGAAGCTGGCAGCCGCAAGAGCACTGCGTGTTTTCCGGTTCGTGATGAATCACGGTACGTGGAAACTGCGCTGGCAGCGGTGCACGCTTGGGTTTTTGACGTGTTTGCTCTGGAGCCGGGGCCGGCAAGAGTGCGCTCAATTCGGCGTCGATAGCCTCAAGATCAGTATTGAGCAAGTCGTCGAGCAAGTTGCCTTGCTCCGGGCTGATCTGCTCACTGCGCTTGGCAAACCGGTGTCGCTTGAGGACGGCGATTTCATGAGTCAGCTGTTCGATGAGGGTCTGATCGTGATGGATCTTCCTACCCATGGTGTCGACCTTCGACATCAACTGCGCGGCTAACGCACGCAGTTGGTCGGGGGTCATTTGGTCGAGGTCGGGTAAGGAAGTCATGCTCTGGATTTTACCAAAGCAGATCGCTGGCGACAGCTCGCCAAGACGCGAATTACATTTTTAAAGCAGTGTGATGGTGCCTCCAGCTCCGACACGCTGCCAAGGCAGTCCAAGCACCAGGGCCTGAAGTTGTTCGGCGTCCAGCTCCATCTCGCAACCTTGGCGAATACCTGGCCAGTGAAACTTACCCTGGTTCAACCGTCGTGCGGCCAGCCAGACACCAATCCCATCATGTACCAGAACTTTCATGCGGGTAGCACGGCGATTGGCGAACAGATAAGCGCAGTGCGGCTTCGCCGCACCGAACACCGCAATCACCCTGGCCAGAGCGGTCTCGGTGCCAGCACGCATATCCATGGGGTCGGTGGCGAGCCAGATGCTGTCGATGCGGATCATAGGGCAAATCCACGGACAAACTGAGCGCAGCCCTCGGGATCGGAAGCAGGCCATTTCACCGTGATGGTTTGCTCGCCAAATGGCAGCTCAATAACCGCCGACGCTTGAACCTTTGGCTTGGGATTGACCGGCGCGACGTTCACGGGAACAAACGCTGGCAACACGACTGCCTGTTGATCACGAAAAAGCGGTAACCAACGGCGCACGACATTAGCGTTGATGCCGTGACTCATCGCGATGGCCGCCACGGAAACGCCGGGCTGTTGGCATTCGTGAACCACTTGGGCTTTAAAAGATTTTGAGTAGGACTTACGTTCACGCATGGCGATCCTGATATTAAGGGTAATTGCGTCCGCTTAAATTACGCGGACACAATCGACCTTAAAGTCGGGGTTCGGAAGGTGAGTTCGCCGGCCCCTTAC
>NZ_JBKFTO010000050.1:0-2319 GCF_050432925.1 Pseudomonas sp. 18175
TCGATGCGGCAACAACTCCCCAATCTCACTCGCCCGCTGCGTCGGCAGGCGAGTAAGAACGTCCTTCAGATAAGCATACGCATCATGCCCGTTGAGCTTGGCCGACTGGATCAAACTCATCAGCGCCGCCGCACGTTGACCGCTGCGCAGTGAGCCTGCAAACAACCAGTTCTTCCGCCCAAGCGCCCATGGTCGTATCTGATTTTCGAGGTGGTTATTGTCTATGGGTACCGTGCCGTCGTTGAGATAACGGCTCAACGCAGCCCAACGTTTGAGGCTGTAATCCAGCGCCTTGGTAATCCCCAAACCTTCATGCACAAGCTCGCGCTGGGCGATCATCCAGGCATGAAACGCATCCATCAGGGGCGCTGCTTTTTCCTGACGTATTCGTCGCCGGACATCCGGTTCCAAATCGCGAACTTCGCGTTCAACTTCATATAAAGCCGCGATGTACCGCAACGCTTGCTCGGCAAGCACGCTTTTATTGGTGACGTGCAGGTCGTAGAACTTACGGCGGGCGTGGGTCATGCAGCCGATTTCAGTGACGCCAAGTGCAAAACTGGCTTTGTAACCACTGTAATCATCACAGACCAATTTGCCTTTCCAGTCGCCGAGGAAGTTGCGGGCATACTCGCCCGAGCGGCCAGGGCTGAAGTCGTACACCACCGCGCTTATCTCGGCGAACGCGGTCGTGGCGTAGCCCCAAACATAAGCACGGTGGGTTTTCTTCTCGCCCGGTGCGAGCATCTGCACCGGCGTTTCATCGACATGCACCACGTTGTGCTCAAGCACGATTTCGCGCAGGGCATCGACCAGTGGCTGTAATTGCACACCGCAAGCACCGACCCAACTGGCCAGCGTTGAACGAGGAATCGCGAGACCGGCCCGCCCGAAGATTTGCTCCTGGCGGTACAGCGGTAAATGATCGGCGTATTTCGCGATCATCACCTGGGCCAACAGTCCGGCAGTCGGGATGCCTTTGTCGATCACCTGTGCCGGTACTGGCGCCTGAATCAAGGTTTCGCAGTCGTCGCAAACCCATTTGCCACGAATATGCCGTTCAACGCGAAACACGCCCGGCGTGTAGTCGAGCTTTTCGCTGACGTCTTCGCCGATGCGCTTGAGGGCGCAGCCGCATTGGCATTGAGTGTTTTCTGGATCGTGATGAATCAGCGTGCGCGGAAACTCGGCAGGCAATGCAGTGCGCTTGGGTTGCTGGCGGATTGCTGATTGCGCTGGCTTTGGTGCCAGGATTTCAAGCTCTGCTTCGATGGCGGCCAGGTCGGTCTCAATCAGGTCGTCGAGCAAGCTGGCCTGATCCGGACTAAACGACTCGGAGCGTTTGGCGAAGCGGTGGCGTTTGAGCAGGGCTATTTCGTGAATGAGTTGCTGGTTGCGGGTCTTCTGATGAAACACCTCTTTGTCGAGGCTCGCCAGTTGCGTATCTAGATGCTCAACGCGTTTGAGCAACTGCGCAGCGAGGCTGCGCAGTTGTTCGGTGTCGAGCTGATCGAGAGGAGTAGTAGGAATCATGGCGATGACTCTGCCCGATCTGCTGATCGATGTATGTCATCCATGTCTCTTAATGGTTACGGATGGCTCCGTCAGACCCAAGGCGCTGCCAGGGAAGACCGACCACCAGTGCCTGTAACTGCTCGGGACTTAACTCCATTTGATCGCCATGCCGATTACTCGGCCAGGAGAATTTTCCTTGATGTAGACGGCGTGCCGCCAACCAAACGCCCAGCCCGTCGTGCACCAACACTTTCATGCGGTTGCCTCGACGGTTGGCAAAGAGATAAGCACAGTGCGGCTGCGCCGCACCGAAGACAGACACGACTCGTGCGAGGGCTTTCTCGGTGCCGGAGCGCATATCCATCGGTTCGGTGGCCAGCCAGATTGCGTCGATGCGGATCACGAAGCAAGTCCACGGACAAAACGGACACACCCTTCGGGATCAGAAGACGGCCATTTCACCGTGATGGTGTGCTCGCCAAATGGCAGCTCGATGATCACCGATGACTCGGCCTGTCTTTTCGGGGCGACCTTTACCGGAACAAACGCCGGCAGGTTTGCGGGTGGTTGATCTCGGAAAAGTGGTAGCCACTTACGGATCACGTTGGCATTGATGCCGTGACTGATGGCTACGCTGGAAATGGAGGCGCCGGGTTGCAGGCATTCCTGGACAACCTGGGCTTTGAACGACTTGGGGTAAGAGCTTCGTTGGCGCATTTAAGGGCTATCGCGTCCGCTTAAAAATAGGCGGACACCATCGCCCTTAATTTGGGAGATCGGTAGGCGTGTTCACCGTTCGCTTAC
>NZ_JBKFTO010000051.1:0-1619 GCF_050432925.1 Pseudomonas sp. 18175
CCCTCCATGTCAGGATAGTTGTCGCTTCTTCAAAACTGGAGGGCGTAGGACTGTCGCTTGAAACAACGTCGCTATACCGAAGATGAGAAAACTTGGGTGCTGCAACAAATGGCCCCTCCCATCAGTTGCACGGTGGTCGAGACGGCCAAGCAAACCGGGATTACTGAGGTCACATTAAGGAAGTGGCGTAACGAGGCCAAAAACCGAGGAGTGCAAATGCCGGGAACAGGTAAACGTAACGGGCGCTGGAACAGCGCCGATAAGTTCAAGGCCGTGCTGCAAACCGCTGCAATGAGCGAGGCAGAAATCTCCGAATACTGCCGCAGTGCTGGTATTTTGCCCGCTGATCTGGTGCTGTGGCGTATCGCTTGCGAGAAGGCTAATACGCCAGCGCAGCTGGAGCCTGCCAAAGACATTCCGTCGATCCAGCGAATCAAGGAACTGGAGCGTGAGTTGCGACGCAAGGATGCGGCGTTGGCAGAAACAGCCGCTCTGTTGGTGCTGCGAAAAAAGGCCAATGCGATCTGGGGCAAGGCCGAGGACGAATGACCCGCGCCGCAGATCGCAGAAGTGCCCTTGCCTTGATCGATGAGGCGGTACAAGCGGGCGCTCGTCGACATGTGGCGTGTCGCGAGCTGGGCGCCTGCACGCGCACGGTGCAGCGCTGGCGTCATCAACTGCAAGACGGCAGGCCCGGTGCGCGCCGTTCGGAACCCGCCAACAAACTCAGTGAAGACGAGCGTCTGGCGGTGCTGCAAGCCGCTAATCGACCCGACTGTGCAGAGCTGACTCCGCATGAGATCGTCCCCAAGCTGGCAGACGAAGGCATATACCTGGCTTCGGAAACGACGTTCTATCGCGTGCTCAGATCAGCAGGGCAAGCTCAACACCGAGGGCGCTCGCGCACGCCCAAGGCTCGGCCGTTGACGACTCATCGCGCCGACGGCCCCAACCAGATCTGGTGCTGGGACATCACCTGGCTGCCGAGCACCATCAAAGGCCGCTTCTTCTACTGGTACATGGTCAAGGACATTTACAGCCGCAAGCTGGTCATGAACGAGGTGCATGAAACCGAGAGCGCAGACCATGCTGGCGTGTTAATGGAGCGCGCCTGTCTGCGTGAAAACATCCTTCCAGCCAAGCTGATCCTGCACTCGGACAACGGCAGCGCGATGAAAGGCGCGACCATGCTTGCTGCACTTCACGACCTTGGCGTATTGCCCTCCTTCAGTCGCCCACGAGTCAGCAACGACAATGCCTATGCGGAGGCCTTATTCCGCACCGCAAAGTACTGTTCGCGCTGGCCACAGCGCCCCTTCGAGTCACTGGATAAAGCACGTCAGTGGGTAATGGAATTTGTGGCCTGGTACAACGATGAGCATCGCCATAGCGCCCTGAAGTACGTCACGCCTTCACAACGACACAAGGGCCACGACCGTGCATTACTGGAAAAACGAGCCCAGCTGTACCGCGACATCCGTCGCCAAAAGCCGGAACGGTGGGCTGGGGGCGTGCGCAATTGGCGTTTGCCTGATCATGTCTACCTGAATCGCGAGCGCGAGCCTGTGAATAAACAAGTCACTTGAGATCTGACGCGACAACTACGTTGACACACACCG
>NZ_JBKFTO010000052.1:0-1482 GCF_050432925.1 Pseudomonas sp. 18175
CTCGCTTCAGCAAATTGGGTATGTGACAGCTGTCGGTGTTTTGTGAGCATCGAACTTTCGGTTCTATCGTCTTCACACACCGCAATCTGGCCTTTCGACGCAAATTGCTTGGGTGTTATATGGTCAAGCCTCACGGGCAATTAGTATTGGTTAGCTCAACGCCTCACAGCGCTTACACACCCAACCTATCAACGTCGTAGTCTTCGACGGCCCTTCAGGGAACTCAAGGTTCCAGTGAGATCTCATCTTGAGGCTAGTTTCCCGCTTAGATGCTTTCAGCGGTTATCTATTCCGAACATAGCTACCCGGCAATGCCACTGGCGTGACAACCGGAACACCAGAGGTTCGTCCACTCCGGTCCTCTCGTACTAGGAGCAGCCCCTCTCAAATCTCAAACGTCCACGGCAGATAGGGACCGAACTGTCTCACGACGTTCTAAACCCAGCTCGCGTACCACTTTAAATGGCGAACAGCCATACCCTTGGGACCGGCTTCAGCCCCAGGATGTGATGAGCCGACATCGAGGTGCCAAACACCGCCGTCGATATGAACTCTTGGGCGGTATCAGCCTGTTATCCCCGGAGTACCTTTTATCCGTTGAGCGATGGCCCTTCCATACAGAACCACCGGATCACTAAGACCTACTTTCGTACCTGCTCGACGTGTCTGTCTCGCAGTCAAGCGCGCTTTTGCCTTTATACTCTACGACCGATTTCCGACCGGTCTGAGCGCACCTTCGTACTCCTCCGTTACTCTTTAGGAGGAGACCGCCCCAGTCAAACTACCCACCATACACTGTCCTCGATCCGGATAACGGACCTGAGTTAGAACCTCAAAGTTGCCAGGGTGGTATTTCAAGGTTGGCTCCACGCAGACTGGCGTCCACGCTTCAAAGCCTCCCACCTATCCTACACAAGCAAATTCAAAGTCCAGTGCAAAGCTATAGTAAAGGTTCACGGGGTCTTTCCGTCTAGCCGCGGATACACTGCATCTTCACAGCGATTTCAATTTCACTGAGTCTCGGGTGGAGACAGCGCCGCCATCGTTACGCCATTCGTGCAGGTCGGAACTTACCCGACAAGGAATTTCGCTACCTTAGGACCGTTATAGTTACGGCCGCCGTTTACCGGGGCTTCGATCAAGAGCTTCGCGTTAGCTAACCCCATCAATTAACCTTCCGGCACCGGGCAGGCGTCACACCCTATACGTCCACTTTCGTGTTTGCAGAGTGCTGTGTTTTTAATAAACAGTCGCAGCGGCCTGGTATCTTCGACCGGCATGAGCTTACGGAGCAAGTCCTTCACCCTCACCGGCGCACCTTCTCCCGAAGTTACGGTGCCATTTTGCCTAGTTCCTTCACCCGAGTTCTCTCAAGCGCCTTGGTATTCTCTACCCAACCACCTGTGTCGGTTTGGGGTACGGTTCCTGGTTACCTGAAGCTTAGAAGCTTTTCTTGGAAGCATGGCATCAACCACTTCGTTA
>NZ_JBKFTO010000053.1:0-1214 GCF_050432925.1 Pseudomonas sp. 18175
CATGCCTTTCAAGGTCGGCGTTTAAAAGCTGTTTAAAGTCATGTTTCAGCCTGTTTATTCGACTTGGCAGCCCTAAGCACCCGGTCGGTTGAGACGTGAACTCGCGCTGCCTTTCCGTCCAACCACTCCTTGGATTTGGCAACTTTAGGGCCGCGCGGGCTTTTTGCGACGGCCTTGGGTTTGATCAGCCTCGCCAGAGCCAGCAACCGCTCTGCCAGCCCTTTCGAGGTCTTTTCGAGCGGGAAATTTTCTGCCGGCAAGGCAATCTGCATTCCCTCATAGCCGCTGCGTACATGCACCGCTAAATGGAAGATTGAGGCCTCCCAACCCTCTGGCTGTGTTTCGCGGTGTGCCTGGTCAACGCTGCGTTTGAGAACCGACAAAACGTTGTAAGCCAGAACGGCCGAGGCAAACCCCAACAGCGCGGCTTTAGGGCTTCCAAGACTTTTAATTTCGCTGTCCAGCACCGCTTCAAGTCGTTGGAACATCCCTTCAATCGTCCAGCGGCGACGATATAAATCAGCTATCTGGCAGGCACTGACGGTGTCGGGCAAATTGCTCCAGAACCACATCACCAAATCACCTGACTCATTTGCCGTTTGTAGGCTCAACTCAACGCGCCGCCAGCGGCGGCCACCTTTGACTTCGATGATCTGCTCACGAACGGTTCCACTATCCACGCTACCTGACTCTTGCCAGTCGCTTTCTTGCATCAGTCGCGGATGCTTGCTGTGTTGACGCACGATGAATGAAGCCCCGGTTTCCTCGCAGGCTTGTAGGACGGGTAACGTGCAATAAAGCCGATCTGCCATCCACAACTGACCCGCGCTTGCGCGGGCCAGTAGCGGTAAAACACTGACCCGCTCGCTAGCGTGTGCATCCTCACAAGGTTGAATATCAACGACTAAATCCAGGTCAGGGTCGTAGGCCACTACGGAAAACCCTGGGCGAGTAGCACCTCGTTGAGTGCGCAAAGGGCCTAACCGTTTTTCTGTGGAGGGCAAGTGATTACCATCGACAACACGCAACTGCCAGCCCGGCAGAATCGATGAATGACCGAGCGTTTTGATGGTCGGTTCCAAGCGCTCGGCACTACCCGAAATCAGTGCCCGAAGCAGCTCTGGCTCAGTGCGATTGACCTTTTCATAAAGCGCCGCAAGGCTGACCGAAAGCCCCTCCGCTTTACGCGCGGCGGCGTGCAGCGAAGGCCTCAG
>NZ_JBKFTO010000054.1:0-966 GCF_050432925.1 Pseudomonas sp. 18175
CCGAGAAATTACTGGCAGATGGTCGCACCACAACAGTGAGGCCCATACCCAGTAATGCACTCAGCGACCTTGAGCGCCAGACCATCGTGGCGCTGTGTAACAGCAAGGCCTACGCACATTTGCCTCCGAGTCAGATCGTGCCGCAGCTCGCTGATGAGGGCCGTTATGTAGCCTCGGAGGCGACTTTTTATCGGGTATTGCACGCGGCGGGCCAGCAGCACCATCGCAGCCGTGCCAAGCGTGCTCATCGTCATACGGCCCCCACTACCTATGCAGCCACAGCCGCCAATCAAGTCTGGTCGTGGGACATTACCTATTTACCATCGCCAGTTCGTGGGAAGTTTTACTACCTCTATTTAATCGAGGATATCTACAGCCGAAAGGCCGTAGGTTGGGAAGTTTACGAAGCAGAGAGCGGTGAAAAGGCAGCAGCGTTATTGCAGCGAAGCGTGACTCAGGAGAAGTGCTGGCGACAGCCGCTGGTGCTTCACTCAGACAATGGTGCGCCGATGAAATCGGTAACGCTTCTGACCAAGATGTACGACTTAGGCATCACGCCGTCTCGCGGTAGACCAAGGGTTAGCAACGACAACCCCTACTCAGAATCGCTGTTCAGGACGCTGAAATACTGCCCGCAGTGGCCGCAGGACGGATTTACCAGCCTGGATGATGCGCGCATCTGGGTGAGAAATTTTATGACCTGGTACAACACCGTGCACCGCCATAGCCGGATCCGCTTCGTGACACCGGCTCAACGTCACGAAGGGAAGGACCGGGAAATTTTGGCTCGGCGAGATGCAATATACGGGCAGGCCAGAGAGAAAAGACCGGAGCGATGGTCAGGCGAGACACGTAACTGGAACCCTATCGGGACGGTGTACTTGAACCCTGAAAGGGAGCTGACCGTAGTGATAAAAGTCGCGTAGCACGACGGTGGACGCGACAACTACCTTGAAAAACGCCGCG
>NZ_JBKFTO010000055.1:0-778 GCF_050432925.1 Pseudomonas sp. 18175
CGACGAAGAAACTCCACGTGCTGGCCTGACGATCACCTTCACCGGCAACAGCAACTCGGCGGGCTACTACAGCATCTCCGGCAACAACGTCGTGCTGACCAAAGCAGGTGCGGACTTCGTCAACGCCGGCAACCAGCTGCCGAAGATCGACCTGACCGTTACTGATCCTGAAGGTCTGCACTCCAGCAACAACGCTCAGCCAGTGGTTAACCTGCACAACGATGTGCCGGTCATCACTGTGGTCGCTAACACCCTGGAAGAAAACTCTGCCGCCGTGGGCACCGTCGCCGGTACCTTCACCGCAACCGACGAAGAAACTCCACGCGCTGGCCTGACGATCACCTTCACCGGCAACAGCAACGCTGCTGGCTACTACAGCATCTCCGGCAACAACGTCGTGCTGACCAAAGCCGGTGCTGACTTCGTCAACGCGGGCAACCAGCTGCCGAAGATCGACCTGACCGTTACTGATCCTGAAGGTCTGCACTCCAGCAACAACGCTCAGCCAGTGGTCAACCTGCATAACGACGTGCCGGTGATCACCGTTGTCGCCAACACTCTGGAAGAAAACTCTGCCGCAGTGGGCACCGTCGCCGGTACCTTCACCGCGACCGACGAAGAAACTCCACGTGCTGGCCTGACCATCTCCTTCACCGGCAACAGCAACGCGGCTGGCTACTACAGCATCTCCGGCAACAATGTTGTGCTGACCAAAGCAGGTGCTGACTTCGTCAACGCCGGCAACCAGCTGCCGAAGATCGACCTGACGGTTACCGAT
>NZ_JBKFTO010000056.1:0-764 GCF_050432925.1 Pseudomonas sp. 18175
CAACCACTGGATGCCGCAAGAGGTCAACATGACCGCCGACATCGCCCTGTGGAAAAACCCCGAAGGCCTGACCGACGACGAACGTCGCATCGTCATGCGCAACCTGGGCTTCTTCTCCACCGCCGATTCCCTGGTCGCCAACAACCTGGTGCTGGCCGTGTACCGCCTGATCACCAACCCGGAGTGCCGCCAGTACATCCTGCGCCAGGCCTTCGAAGAAGCGATCCACACCCATGCCTACCAGTACTGCATCGAATCGCTGGCCATGGATGAAGGCGAGATCTTCAACATGTACCACGAGATTCCATCCGTCGCTAAAAAGGCAGCCTGGGGCCTGAAATACACCCGTTCGATCTCCGACCCGAAATTCGAAACCGGCACCGTCGAGACCGACAAAGAACTGCTGCGCAACCTGGTCGCCTACTACTGCGTCCTGGAAGGCATCTTCTTCTATTGCGGCTTCACCCAGATCCTCTCCATGGGCCGTCGCAACAAAATGACCGGCGTGGCCGAACAGTTCCAATACATCCTGCGCGATGAGTCGATGCACCTGAACTTCGGTATCGACGTGATCAACCAGATCAAAATCGAAAACCCACACCTGTGGGATGCCGAGATGAAGGAAGAAGCCACCCAGATGATCCTGCAAGGGACTCAGTTGGAGATCGAATACGCACGTGACACCATGCCGCGCGGCGTGTTGGGCATGAACGCGGCGATGATGGAGGACTACCTCAAGTTCATCGCTAACCGTCGTCTGTCGC
>NZ_JBKFTO010000057.1:0-721 GCF_050432925.1 Pseudomonas sp. 18175
ACGTATTAGGTAACTGCCCTTCCTCCCAACTTAAAGTGCTTTACAATCCGAAGACCTTCTTCACACACGCGGCATGGCTGGATCAGGCTTTCGCCCATTGTCCAATATTCCCCACTGCTGCCTCCCGTAGGAGTCTGGACCGTGTCTCAGTTCCAGTGTGACTGATCATCCTCTCAGACCAGTTACGGATCGTCGCCTTGGTGAGCCATTACCCCACCAACTAGCTAATCCGACCTAGGCTCATCTGATAGCGCAAGGCCCGAAGGTCCCCTGCTTTCTCCCGTAGGACGTATGCGGTATTAGCGTCCGTTTCCGAACGTTATCCCCCACTACCAGGCAGATTCCTAGGCATTACTCACCCGTCCGCCGCTCTCAAGAGAAGCAAGCTTCTCTCTACCGCTCGACTTGCATGTGTTAGGCCTGCCGCCAGCGTTCAATCTGAGCCATGATCAAACTCTTCAGTTCAAACATCTTTGGGTTTTTAAGAAACCCTAAACTTGGCTCAGCAATCGTTGGTTACATCTTTGATTTCTCGCGGAGTAACTTGTGATGCTGATAATCTTGTTGACTATCAGTCTGACTCCACAAGCACCCACACGAATTGCTTGATTCAGTTGTTAAAGAGCGGTTGGTTAAGATCTTTCGTCTCAACCGAGGCGCGCATTCTACAGCAGCCTCATTTGCTGTCAAGTGATTATTTTCAGAAGCTTTCGAAGATTTC
>NZ_JBKFTO010000058.1:0-697 GCF_050432925.1 Pseudomonas sp. 18175
CAAACTCCAGCGTTGCA
Source organism: Pseudomonas sp. 18175 (assembly GCF_050432925.1). Lineage (NCBI taxonomy): Bacteria > Pseudomonadati > Pseudomonadota > Gammaproteobacteria > Pseudomonadales > Pseudomonadaceae > Pseudomonas > Pseudomonas sp. 18175. The sequence continues at coordinate 18 of NZ_JBKFTO010000058.1, forward strand.
GCGTGCGTAGTGAAATACCTACTTCCAAACAAGCAGGCGCCCTGCGGGCGCCCGCCATGATGGCTTCATTGAGCCAATCGACGAGTAAATACCGTTCTGGCAACAAGGTCAGATGTCCTCGTCGTCGTTCCCCCAGTAGGCATTGAGCTTTTTTCGCAGTACCAGCAACGCAACTGTCTCAGCTAGCGCAGCATCCTTTCGACGCAGTTCACGTTCCAGCTCCCGAATCCGATTTTTGTCTTCTTTGGACTCCCCGGCAATTCCTTTTTTTAGCGCTGAATGATTGCTGCTGTTGCTGATAAAAGCTTTGCGCCAGCCATCAATTTGCTCGGGAAAAATACCCTTGCGACGGCAATACTCACCCAACTCCAACTCCGATAAGGCCGATGACTCGATAACGACTTGTAGCTTGGACTCGGCAGACCAACTTTCAGGCGACTGCTTGTTTTCGGACAACTGGGAGCCTCTGGCAGCAGCTTGCTTGCGCCAATAATGAAGAGACATATCACTGCACCCCTCGCGGCGCGCAACCTCCGACGCTGAAAGGTTCAGAGGAGGAAGCATCATTTTCAGCAGCGCAGCTTTACGTTCTTCTGAGTAGAAAGGCATGACCATACTCTTGCCGCCCCCGAATTGCTTTTAAAAAGGGGAGGACACGACAACTACCCTGACACCGGGGG
>NZ_JBKFTO010000059.1:0-635 GCF_050432925.1 Pseudomonas sp. 18175
CCGACGAAGAGACTCCGCGTACCGGCCTGACCATCACCTTCACGCCAGGCACCAACGCTGCTGGCTACTACGCCATCGACGGCAACAACGTTGTGCTGACCAAAGCCGGCGCCGACTTCGTTAACGCTGGTAACCAGCTGCCAAAAATCGACCTGACCGTCACCGATCCAGAAGGCCTGAACTCCACCGGTTCCGACCAGCCTGTCGTCACCCTGCAAAACGATGTGCCGGTGATTGGAGTTGTCGCCAACACCCTGGAAGCAAACTCCGCCGTAGAAGGCACCGTTGCCGGTACTTTCCCCGCGACCGACGAAGAGACGCCGCGTACCGGCCTGACCATCACCTTCACGCCGGGCACCAACGCTGCGGGCTACTACGCCATCGATGGCAACAACGTCGTGCTGACCAAAGAAGGCGCCGACTTCGTTAACGCTGGCAACCAGCTGCCGAAAATCGACCTGACCGTCACCGACCCAGAAGGCCTGAACTCCAACGGTTCCGACCAGCCAGTGGTCAACCTGCACAACGACGTGCCGGTGATTGAAGTTGTCGCCAACACCCTGGAAGAAAACTCCGCCGTAGAAGGCACCGTTGCCGGTACTTTCACCGCGACCGACGAAGAGACGCCGCGTACC
>NZ_JBKFTO010000060.1:0-623 GCF_050432925.1 Pseudomonas sp. 18175
TTCCTTCATCAAGCTACGAGCCATGTAACGCCCAACCTGATGGCCTGCACCTCGCAGGTCCTCAGAGAGGGTTCGAGCTCCTGCCGATCCTCTTGAAGCCTTGTGGTACTTAACTAGAACAACCTTGAGCGCTTCGCGCTCCAGGTTGGTTTTCCCCTGACGCTGACGCCAGGCGTAGTAGCTGCTGCGGTTGACTTCAAAAACACGACAGCAATCTGTAATTCCGTACTGTTCGCCTAGCTCGCTGATCAGAGGGAATGATCTTTGGAGTCCAAAAGCAGGAGAACACTGGCCTTTTTTAGGATTTCGATATCCCGATCTTTCTGCCTGAGCAGGGCCTGGAGTTCCTGGACTTTCTTTTGGTCGGCAGTAATCGCCTTTGTGCCAGCCATCGTTGATCCGGCGCGCTCTTTGCGCACCTGCTCGACCCAGCGACGCAAAGCCGTAGGGCCGATATCCAAACTGGCGCAAATTTCGGGAACAGGCAGGTTTTGATCAAGCACCATGCTTACGGCCTTGAGTTTGAACTCGCTGGAATAGGACTTTCGCATCATCTGCACACCTCGGGTTTGGGCGCCATCATAGCGCCCTATTGATGTGTCCAAATTCATTAGGCCAGTTCA
>NZ_JBKFTO010000061.1:0-529 GCF_050432925.1 Pseudomonas sp. 18175
CTGGGATTACCAGCCGGCAACGCAGGCCACATAAGTACAAGTCCTCAGGCACTGAGTCTTTGGTGGCTGAACATGAGCTGGAACGTGAGTTTTACGTCGCAGACATCAACAAGGTCTGGTGCGCGGACATCACCTATATCCAACTCGGCAAGCGCTGGCTCTATTTTTCTGTGGTGCTGGATCTGTTTGCGCGTCGAGTGGTGGGATGGTCGTATTCACTGGTTGCCGATGCGACGCTGGCAAGTGAGTCACTGCGCATGGCTGTTGAACTGAGAGGGCGACCAAAAGGTGTGATGTTTCATTCTGATCAAGGCTGCCAGTACACCAGCCATAAATTCAGGGCTGAACTGCAGGCGCACGAGCTGAAACAGAGCATGAGTCGAAAAGGCCAGTGCTGGGATAACGCCCCGATGGAACGTTTTTTTGGCAGTTTGAAGTCCGAATGGGTACCCGAGGGAGGTTATAGCTCTGAGTACGAGGCCCAGGTAGACATCAACCGATATGTGGCGCGATACAACAGCGTAAGGCG
>NZ_JBKFTO010000062.1:0-513 GCF_050432925.1 Pseudomonas sp. 18175
CTACGACGCCCTCGGTCAACTGCTTAGCGAGACCAACAGCGCCGGCCTGCTGCAGTACGACTACGATGAACTGGGCAACCTGCAAACCCTGACCCTGCCCGATCAACGTCAGCTCAACCATCTGTACTACGGTAGCGGCCACCTGCATCAAATCAACCTGGGTGGCCGAGTAATCAGCGACTTCGAGCGCGATTCACTGCACGAGGAAGTGCTGCGCACTCAGGGCGCCCTGCTCACCCGCACCCGCTATGACCGCAATGGCCGACTCAGCCAGAAAGCCCTGCATTACCAGCAAGTCGCCCGTGAAGTGTTGCCGCTGTTGCAGAAAGACTACCAGTACGACACCAGCGACAATCTGGTGGCCGAGATACTGACCCAGACCCAGCGACCTGGCGGCAGCCGCCCGATCACGGCGGCCAATGACGACAGTCTGATCGGGCGATTTCACGGCCACACCTCAACCGGCAAATCCTATCAAGGCAGTGCCGCGTACGGCTACAACCCGGTCGAAGA